>CAILVY010000407.1 GCA_903837785.1 Candidatus Hydrogenedentota bacterium | reverse complement strand
GTTTCCTCTAGCCTTCCTCCCGCCGGTCGGTTACCCTTCCAGCGTTGGCTTCGAGTAGTAGTTCTTTCACACAATCATGTGACGGTCCTCCTACAGGGGACTTTCACCCCATTTACAACGCGCCCATGCTGGGCGCACACAAACTCCGGCAGGCGACGTCCTAAAGGCCGCGCCTGCGGAGTAGCGTTGGGATTGAGGATGATCATGAAAAGAATGGTATTAGGATTGCTGGTGGTGCTTCTCTGCGCGGGCTGTGGCCAACGGCAATCGGCCACGTCCAACTCGATTGTGCTGATAGTCCCATATCGCTACGCGAACACCTGGGTGTTTGATGACTAACGCAGGGGGTTAGTTCGCGAAGCCTTCGTCGCCGGAACTCCGGAACTGATCGACAGGATGGTCGCCAACATTCCGGATGCCGACAAAGGATTTAGGCTCTACTTTTCCGCCACCCCTTTTCCGGGGGCTACCCACAAGCTGACATGGCGACGGGGGGACAATACCGGGAATTGGTACTACTCGGAAGAATTCAAAGCGGAATGCTGGCTCTGTCCGGGGTTGTTCAAGTACTACCGAACCGCTCCGAAAGAATTGCATGTGAAAGCCGAAAAGAAATAGCATCCCAACATGACCCCGCACGCGACGTCGCTACCCGCGCCGCGCGTGAAGGTCAACGTTGGGGATGAAAGAATGATTGAAGGATAAGATGATTCAGAGTTTAATAAAGGCATGACAGCATTACTTGAAAAAGCAATTAGTCGGGTGTACGGCTTGCCTTCGAAGCAGCAGAACGAGATTGCGCGTTTCGTGTTGGCTGAAATCGATGCTGAAGCGAAATGGGACACGTCATTCAAGAACTCCCAGGATGAGCTCGCAACCCTTGCGGGGGTTGCGTTAGCCGAACGGCGGCGGGGCAAGACCAGGAAGATGGATCTCGCTCGTGATATCTGAAACGACGGACTCCTTCCGGCGGCAGCTACGCGAGGCGCCGAAGGCGGTTCGTTCTCTTGCTCGTCAAGTCTATAGCCTCTGGTCATCCAATCCCCGCCATCCCTCACTTCAGTTCAAACGCATTTACCAATCCGAACCGATCTACTCTGTTAGAATTGGAATCCACTGGCGGGCTGTGTGTGTCGTTGATGAGGATACGGCTGTTTGGTTCTGGATCGGGTCGCACGCGGCTTATGACGCGTTGATCCAAAAGTTGAGGAAACGGTGATCATGAAATCAGCACCCCAACTAGCCAATTCACGCGACGCTTTACAGCGCGCCTGATTGGCAACGTTCGGTGAGGAAATGAAATGAAAAGATTGGGGAGAATCGGATTGATCGCACTTGCGCTCGCAGCAGTCTATCTCCTGCTCAACGGGATTGGGTGGGCCGCTGTCTTCTTCTGGAAATCCGAGATTATCGCCTTTTGCGTGGCGGTGCCGACAATGGTCATTTGCCCGGCCGGAGCAATCTGCGTTGTTCCCGGCAGCCAAGTCGACAGTCCCTTCTTCTTCATTCCCCTCATGGCCGTCTTCTTTCTGCTGTGGGCTGTTGTCATCGACGCCGTCTGGAGAAGACTGAAAAGGACACCGAACCAAGCCCTGCATGCGACTTCGGAACCCGCGCCGGGCGCGGCTTCCTCATCGCATGAGGGCTGAACGTTGGCTGAAACGCAGATGACGAAAGAGGATGCAGACTTGGTCGCCAAACACCTTGAGGAACTCAAGGCGTTCAGGGACACCCGGATCGCCGCACGATTCGAGGTGGTAGCCAACCGAGGCTGGCTGCGCAATCTCTTTGCGGCACACGAGCCATGGATAGAGGTGCGATGGATCGATGACGAACGTTTGCAGGTCAAGCTCATGGCCCTGAAGCCGTCATGCCCCATGCCTGTCGCATGCGAACAGACGGCGGAATCGACATGGTTCATCCCCATGGCCGAGTCGGCGGGCCTGGCTGAATGGATCAACAGAGAGTGGCTTCACACTCGCGGCACGACGCACAAGGCACTGAGGATATGGACAGAATGACAGCCAACCACGGCCTGCTGGTTACGCTCGCAAGCTCGCGAACCAGAGGCGTAACGTTGGCTGAGATGATTGAGATGGGAAAATGATGGCAATGCTCCTCCAGATTGTCGGAACGCTTCTTGCGCTGGCAAATGCGCTTTGGCTGACCGCGCGCCTCGTCTATCCGCGCGACATGAGCAGGCTGGAGGCCACCAGCATCTTTCTGCCGGTGGCGATCATTGGTGTGACACTGATCTGGATCGGAAGGCGATTGGGGAGGAAGGAACTGGATCAATTGAAGAAACCGACAGCCAATCGGCTCCCGGTGACTGACTGAGGTTATCAGCCAGCCACCGGTGCCACACCACCGCATGTGCCGGTCGGCATACGGCGGTTCCGGTCAGACACGGGCATTTGGCCCGTAATGAAGAGTAATCCATAACGTGCGCAT
>CAILVY010000406.1 GCA_903837785.1 Candidatus Hydrogenedentota bacterium | reverse complement strand
TGGGGATCGTAATGCTCTTCTGGCCTTGGATCCGGCGGAGAAGAAGCGCATAGGGCGTACCCGTCAAACTCCCTTTCCGTCACAGGGCTTCTCACAACGGCAGGTCGAATTGTCCGCGCGCCGGCCGGAAGTGGAAGGGCCGGTTCGTGACGAACCGGCCCGCTGACGACGTAATCTTGCCGAAGCACTACATCCTACAGGGCATCGCCCTTCGCAATCGTCACAACCTGTGCGCGCGCGTTCACGCCGTCGGGCGCCGTGCAGGTGAATTCGATTGTGTTCTTCCCGGATTCCAGCATGGGCGCGTCGCCTTCCGGGGTGACTTCGCGGACCAGTTCGCCTTTGGGTCCGTAAAGCTTGCAGTCGGACATGGACCGGAATTCGAGATAGGCACCGGTCTCGATCTCGACCGGGAAGCTCACGGTCTTTCCGCCCAGGGTGATCTTCGGGTGGATGAGTTTGGACTCGCGCAGCGGCATGGCCTTGATCGGGCTGAGGTAACACACCGCGTTGCCGTTGGCCGGAAGGTTGTTGAACCAGAGGGACAGCGTGTCGATGAGGGCATAGTCCACGGCCTCGCGGTAGACGCCGTAGGCGCTTCCGCCATAGGGCCACTGATAATTGGCGATGTTTCCGCCTTCGAGTTCGAGCAACTCGACATAGCGCCAGCCGCTAAAGTCGATGCTTACGTAGTGGTCGCCGATGCCGCCACTCGTCGTGTAGGCCGGGCTGCGAAGCTGAACGTTCAGCAACTCCCCCTGGCCGTCGCCATGCACCCACACGCCGAGCGCTTCCTTGTCCGCTATGCTGAGCGGGGGCGTGAACTGCCGGCCGATCTGGGTCCACGCGCCGTTCGGGGCCGTCCGCTGGCTCGAAGCGGAGAAACGTCCGCTGGCGGTCCCGGTCTTTACCTGCTCCGTCGAGGTTTCGAACGCGGCCGTGACGCCTTGTTCCGACGAGCGGACGCCGAAGCCCTCTGCTTTCGTGAAATCTTCAATGACCACGCTCTCGGGCGCGTCATAGGCCGCGGCGGCCATCAGGGCCTCGATGCGGAATTGGGCGGGCTGCGCCGCGAAGCGGTTGGCCACGTTCCAGCGATTGCTCCATCCGTCGATGCCCTGAACCTTGTGCTTGTCGTACTGGACCGGGCGAAAGCTCCACTTGCCGGCGCCGCCCTGTTCGAGCGTGAAATCCTCGCCGGGCGTGCGCAGGCGCGCCTTGACCGCCTCAGGGAAATACTTGGCGTGGCGCAGATCCTCATACTGCCGGAAAATGGGCGCGAGGCGCTGATACGCCGGAGTCTTGTCGATAGTGGTCGGGTCAACGCCCATCAGCGAAATGCCGGAATCCGTGGCCAGGCACTTCGTCATCAGGTACTCGATATCGTCTGGATACGTGGGTTCCTTGCTCAGCGCGGCAGCGCCGTCACTCCAGGTCTGGACGGCCCACCACCCGAGATTCATGGGCAGGAACATGCCCGCGCCGCTCTGGTTTGCCGCAACATGCACATCGACAAAGCCCTTGTGTGAACGCGCGGGATGATCCCAGGCGCCCATGCGCGCGCGGACATACCACAAGTGGTGATGGAACGTGCTCATCTCGAAGAGCGCGGGCTTCTTGAGCCGGTTCGCGACTTCGAACACGAACTTCGACCCGTAATGCCAGGCGGTATCCGCGCCTCCGAGAATGGATTCGCCATCGAGCGCGTCAAGATAGATCATGTCAAAGCCGCACTCATTGAACGTGTTCGCGGTGTTTGCCGCCAC
The DNA here is from genome assembly GCA_903837785.1 of Candidatus Hydrogenedentota bacterium. Classification (GTDB taxonomy): domain Bacteria; phylum Hydrogenedentota; class Hydrogenedentia; order Hydrogenedentales; family CAILVY01; genus CAILVY01. The sequence goes on along the minus strand of CAILVY010000406.1, from coordinate 11,488 downwards.
TTCGGCCAGCAATGTGGAATCAGCATCGGGACAGAAGAGGCCGAAACACTCCTTCAGATGATGAACCTTGGCGCCCTTCTCGTGGGCGGCCGCCGTCGTGCCTAACGCGCCGCGCGTGCAGCCCGTGAAACCGAACGGCGCTTCCTTGCTCGCGCCCGTGAATGTGATCAGTTCATCGTCGATCTGGATCGTCACACTGTTGTGGACAAAGAACCCGGTGATCGTCGACACATTCTTCGTGTCCTCCGCCACGGGCACTAGTGCCGCGTCCGCCGCAATGTTCTCGGCGAGCGTGAATGTGGCGGCCTTGCCAAGGCGCGGGTCCGGTTTGGGCGTGACGTAAGGCGTGTTCTTCGCAAGGAAGAACGCATATGTGTGCAGGCCGGCCGAGATGCCCGCGGCGTGCAGCTTGTCGATAACCGCCTTCACGCTGGCCCGCCCGTTTGGGAAGAGCTCGGGATTCGGCGCGCAGTCGCCGAAGCGCAACGAAGTCCCCGTGTGAAAGTCGATCTGATTCAGGCCAAGCTTCTTTACGAACGCGATCCATTCATCGACAGTCTTCTCCGTGCACTTGCCGAAATCGAAGAGATAGGAGCCGCGGCTGATCTCCGCATCGAGCGCCCAGGGCCCGCCGATATCCGATTTGGGCAACTCCTCCGCCGCCGACACGGCCTCCTTCATGACTTCGCGCAACTTCGCCTGGGGACAGGCAAGAATCGCAGCCTGGGCGCCTTCCATGCCGAAACGCGGATAGCACAGGGCGCGCAGGCGGCTGTTCGGGCCGGGAATCTCCGGGACATTCGTCTTTAGATTCAGGCCGAGCACGCACGCGGCAAAGGGCTCGTCCAGTTGTCCCTTGAGCGAGAGCGGAAGATCAAAGAAGGCGAGTTCTTCCACTTCCCCGCCGGCGGCCTCGGACACGTCAAGGCGGAAGTAGTGTGGGAGAACCGTGAGTTTCAGTGCCGCGGAAACTCCCGAGTCGCCGAATTGAAGTTTCAGCAGATTGCCCTCACGCGAGATGCCGGAGCAGGGCACTTCCTGCTTGTTCTTCTGCACGTGCGCGAACGGCGCAGGGGCCGCGAGGAAGTCCGCGCCTGAGCCCTTGTCCCTGAAGTGCAGTATCTTGCCGTCCGGAGCAAGCTCCATCGAGACAAACTCGTTTTCCAGCATGATGCCCGGTCCGGGCTGCGCCGCGGCAAGGCCGGCGAACGCCGTGAATACGGCGGCCGAAAAGATCATGAGCTTCCGAGCGTTCAGCACGTTGTGTCCCTTTCGTTGTTCACGCCTGCGCTGCCAGCAGTTCCAGACGCACGCCAAAAACCTGTTCAAAGAAGGCCGCCTTGCGCAGGCCGCCCCAGAGGTCCGTGGGGCAGGGCCGGCGTTGTTGTACAAGGATGCGGACGATGTTTCCTTCGCGCTCGACGCGGATGGATTGTGCCGAGGCCACGTGCAGGCGATCCAGGCCATCCGCGACACGCAGGATAGCAGCCAGCCGGGAGACCACCGCCTGCTCTTGCGGACTGAGATCACGAAACACCGCGTGCGTGGGCTCAGGGGCGGCCTTGCGATGATAGCGTGCGACGCACGCCACAATCTTCTTCTCGGAATCACTGAAGCCCGGCAATTCGAGTTCCAGGATCAGGTCCCGCGAGTGCTTGTGATGCCGTTGCGGGCCGCGCTGGAAGCCGCAATCGTGCAGCAACGCGCCGGCTTCGAGCAGGGGTCGTTCCGCGGCGCCGAGCAGATGCAGTTCGTGCGTTTGATCGAAGATGGACAGGGCTGTCTTGCAGACCTGGAACACGTGATCCGGTTCGAGATCGATTTCGCGCGCCAGGGCGCGGAGTGCATCGAGGTCTTTGGCCTGCACGTCCATGTTCACCCAAGCAGGGGCGCTTCTCTCTCCGCGTCCCATCGCACGGCCTCGCCGCTGTTCATCGACTTGACCGCCATGTCCGCGCAACAGGCGCCCATCATGCCTGCTTCGACCGGGGCGATCGTTTTCTTCCGCGATCGCATGCACGCGAAGAAATCGTCGAGATGCGGCCCGTTCAGAATACCTTTCGATGGGATCTTCTCTTCCGTGCTGTCCGCGCGGAATATTGACGCCTCGCCCATGTTGCGGATTTCGATCGTGCCCTTGGCAAAGAGATATCGCTCCACGAGGCCGTAGTGGCCGTTGCCCGCCGTGGTCGCGTAATTGAACAGGAAACCTTCCGGATACTCGATGAGGGCGTTGATCGTGTCGGGACACGTGCGGCCGTCGTTGTACAGGAAGATGCCGCCGGCCGCTTTCACGCACTTGGGCATGCCGCAGCCCGTGACGAAGTGGCACATGTCGAGATGATGCAGCATCAGGTCCCCGAAATAGCCGTTCGAATACTCCTTGAACTGCCGCCAGTAGAAGTAGCGCAGAGGATCGTACGCGTAGGGCTTCGTGTCGCGCAGGAACAGCGGCCAATGCGTATTCTGCTCGTTGGCGCCCTTCGGCGCCAGTGCCGGATCCAGCCGCGTGCCGCCGCCGTCCCGGTTCACCTGCACCTGCAGGAGCTTGCCCAGTTCGCCCGACTGCGCCACTTCGCGAACTTTGTGATACATGCCCATGCTCCGGAGCTGCGTCCCCACTTGCAGGACGGCGCCCGTGGCGCGGACGCGGTCGCGAATGCCTTTCGCGACTTCGCAGGTGAGGGTCATCGGCTTCTCGGTGTACACATCGAGCCCCCGATCCAGCGCGGCAAAGATGACGGGCGCATGCACGTGGTCCGGTGTCGCGGTGATCACCGCGTCCAGCTTCTCCTGCTCGAGCAGTTCCTCGAAGCGCACGTACGATTTCACGTCCGCGTATTTCTTCTTGCACAAGGCGGCCGAGGACGCGCGATTGGCGTCATACGTGTCCGCCACGGCAACCATCTCCACGCCGTCGATGGCCAGCGCGCTCTGCAGGATGGAGCCGCCCCGGCTCCCGATGCCCACAAACGCGCATCGGATGCGGTCATTGGCCCCCACGGCCCGGCGGGATACCGCGCCTTTGGCCGCGGCCTGCCGCACGCACCCCGCCGCCAGAGTCGCCGCGCCCGCACCCACTGCAATCCCCATAAACTCGCGCCGTGTTGCTCTCCGCATGTTCCCGCTCCTTCCTTTAAGTAGGAATGCCTAGCATAGACCCGGGAAACGCGCGGAGTAAAGCCCGGCCCGGCCGCCGGCGCTCACGGAGGCGGAAGGCGGGTTCGGGCAGCTTTCAGAAGGACTTCTCGTAGCCGGGCGCACGGACGCTGAAGTGCTCGGGGCCCAAAGAAACCTCGGCGGGGCCGCCGGGGAGTTGGATCTGAAGACGTGCGGTCTCCCCCTTCTCAAATTGCACCGCAGCCTCGGCGTTTTGAAGCGTGATGAGTGTGATGAACTCGCGGTACGCGGCGTCTTCCGCCGTGCGGGCAGTCAGGTGCCATTCCTTCCACTTGAGTGCGGCGTAGCTGCCCGGAGGCGGGTCCATGACATCGCTTTGCGAAATTTCGAGTCGCTCCGGTTCCAGAAAGCGAATGTGTGCCGCGCCCGCATCGCCCTTCCAACGAACCTGCTGTCCATCAATCTCGAACGGGCCCATGCCATGCAGCAGCCAATCGAAGGAGGATGGCTCCGGCGCATCGAGCAGGTCGTGAATCAGGATGACGTGCGGTTTGAAGAACAGGATGCGGCGGGTCCAGCGTTTGAGGTTCCGGTAGGAATCGGCGGCCTCCCCGGCGACGACATCCACCGCCGGCGAGGTGTCGAATGCACAAATACTCCCGCGCGCTTCGGCCACATGCGGAACTTGCCCTTTGCCATTCACGAGAATGGCATTGTCCGAGCGCGTTTCCCACATCCATCGCCGATGATGCGCGCTCCCGTAGAGATCGCGATTGCCCGAGAGGATGAAGGCGCGCTGGCCGTTGATGTTCAGCAGAAACGCGTTGTTCGAGTTGTAGCCGTGGCTCTGGCGCCCGAACGGGCTGCTCTTGAAGTGCAGCTGTACATTGTCTGCGCCATCAAGAAGATTGGAGTTCAGGACGGCGAGACCGGTCCCGTGAAAGCAGCGCGATGCGGGCAGGGCCGAGGGCGGCCGGCTCTCAAGTCCCGCAAGATGCACGGCGGCCAGAAAACCCAGATAGCCGCTTCCCGGGCCGGCCTGGGCGGCATCGGCGTAATGCTTCCAGTGCGGGTTGCGCGCGCCGTTAGCCAGGAGAAGCATGAGGTGCGCCACCCGTTCCGAGGAACTCCCCTGCGCGAGATCGCCGAAGGCGCCGGCCTGCGTGCCGGGCGGCATCGTGTAGAGCGCAAAGTCGCCCGCGTGCCGGAAAAAGGGCTTCTGGAACGCGTCGATGTGCAGGGCGGACTGCATCACGGACGCCCAGGACATGAACAACTCGAGATAGGAATTCCAGTAGGCGATGCCCTCATGCCAGCCGCCGTCATCGTCGCCCCAGACGGGATAGGCCGTGTAGAAGATCGTCATTGCATAGTCGAGCCATTCGGCGGCTTCGGGAATCACGTCATGGAAGGCAATTGCCGTTTCTCCGAGAAAATGCCAGGCGCGATTGCTATGGCTGTTGTACGGATGCCAGAGCTGCGGCCCCTTCAGCAGGTGCGCATAGGCCTGCCGGCCGCGCTCGCGCATCATGGCCGCGATGGCGGCCCGCTCGTTCTCGCTCAGAACGGGATAGCACCACGAGTAGGCGCGCGCCGCCATATACAGCATCGGCATGGCCGCCTCGTCGTTATACTCGTAATTCGTCCCGCCCTTCAGGTCCCAGTGCGTCGACGCCATGAGCAGATCGCGCGCGGCCTGCCCGTATTTCTCCTCGCCCGAAATCTGATAGGCAAATGCCAGCGTGGCCGCCCCGTCAGCCACGGCGATCACCCGCGCCCGATTGCCCCACCAGATCTTTTTCCATTCGGCGGGCGTCTTGATCCGATCTACCTCCTTCGGATATCTCGGCGGATCGGAGAGGTCGGGCGGCGACGCGAGGATCGCATCCGCGGCGGAACGCAAGGCAGCCCATTGCTCTGCCAGGGGGCCTTGGGCCTGTTCACGCAGCGTTGGAAGATCTTCCTGCCGGAAAAAGAGCCGGGGATGAGCGGCCGGAATGCGTTCTTTGAGCGCGCTCCGCGAGGGCTGCGGAAAAGCCACGGCGTCAGGAGCAATGCTGAATTGACGGACCTGACTCCAGTTCGACAGGTCGCCTGCGGCATCCCGCACGCGGTAGCGCCAGTAATAGGCGCCCCCGTCGAGGGGCTTCTCAGGACAGTACGCGGACCACGGGATGCCGTCCCTGACGCAGACGGGATCCTTGAAGTCTGCCTCGCGCGCCACTTCGAGGAGGTATTCCCGGGCTCCGTCGCAGGGCCGCCACGAGAATCCCGGCGGATTAACGGCGGAAAGTGCCCCTTGCTCCGGCCGAAATCCCCACTCCCCCGTCTTCGCGGGGGATTCTTCAAGCAGGATTTCGGCTCGGGCCGGCGCCCCCGTCAAGGCGGCAAACCCCATCCACAAAGCGAGGCAGGCGGTGATCGGTTTCATGGGCATGTTCCCTGCATTGACCCGCTATTCTGCGGCGGAGCATGGACGAATGCAAGGAAGACGGACGACTCACCGGGCCGCGTGCTTGCGCTGTACGGCGTTCAGGCACCGCTGCAGCTGCCTGGCCAGATCGTCCACGAAGGGCTTTCGCATGATCACGAGATGATTGCCGGGGATCACGTGGACATCCACGCCGCCGCCCGCGAGGTGTTTCCAGCCCAGCGTAGTGTCGCGGCGCGCCTGCCCCCACGGGTCGAAGCTCGCGCGAAACAGGGTGACCCGGCCGGGATAGGGTTTCGTGACATACGCGTACATCGCTTCCTTGTTCGCGCTGAGCGTAGCGGAGATCTTGCGGACAAACGGGTGACGAATCAGGCTCAGGCGCGAGCGGCTGTCGCCGGATTCCGACAGGCCCGCCTGCTTGAGGAAGAACTGGCGCGCCATGTCATGCCACACCCATCGCAGATACTCCTTCAGCGAAGGCGGAGATTCCAGGGTCTCCTCGCCGGACGCGAGGGAGGGGAAGGCCAAAATGCAGCTGTCACGCACGACGGAGGGCAGGGCCGGCAGAAAACTCGCCCCCATCCACAGTCGAACCCTGATCTTGATGGCGATGCCCCGAACGCGTTCGTAGGCTTTCCCCAGTGCGCTTCTGGGCAAGCACGTGGGCCCGGTATCTATCAACACAAGCAACGCGACCTCGTGTCCCTGCGCGTGGATCTGTTGCGCCATTTCATAGGCCACCGCCCCTCCAAAGGACCACCCGCCCAGGCAATATGGCCCTTGCGGCTGCACGGTGCGCAGCACCTCCACATAGCGCGTGGCCAGGTCTTCCACGGAGAGCACAGGCGCGTCCTCCGCCTCGACGAGCGGTTCCTGCAATCCAAAGAAGGGTTGTTCCGCGTCCAGCCGGGAAGCCAGGCTCTCATATGAACCGGCAACATCGCCGGCCCCCGTAACGCAGAAGAAGGGAAGATTCGAGCCTTCCGCGCGCAGCGCAACCAAGTAGGCGTCCAATCCCGTGTTCATGCGATCCTCGTCTGCTCCCGCTTCGAATGGCCGGGAGGCTTTCGCGATTCCATCCCGCAACTCAGAAATCCTTGCCGCAAGCCGGCGCACAGTCGGCGCATCAAAGAGTGCCCGGAGCGGCACGTCCATGCCAAGGGCTTCGGAAATGCGGGCAGTCACCTGGACGGCCAGAAGGGAATGCCCCCCCAGGTCGAAGAAATTGTCGTGCACACCCACCTGTTTGACGCGGATGAGTTCGGCCCAGATTCGGGCCAGGAGCGACTCCACCGGACTTTCCGGCGCCACATACTCCGCCTCGACCGCCGCGCGGTCTCCCTCGGGGACCGGAAGCGCACGCCGGTCCAATTTCCCGTTCTCCGTCAAAGGCAGCGCTTCCAGAAAGACGAACGCGGACGGAACCATGTGGTCGGGCAGAACCTGTGTCAGCGCGGCACGCAATGCGGAGGCGTTTCCAGCGCCGTCCGCTGCCGAGGCCTCTCTTGACGGAACGACATAGGCCACCAGACGCTTGTCTCCGGGCGTATCCTCCCGCGCCAGTACCACCACCTCCCCCACGCCCGGCTGACCGGCCAGGACCGACTCAATCTCGCCCAGCTCGATTCGGAACCCGCGAAGCTTCACTTGGAAATCGGATCGCCCGATAAACTCGATGACGCCGTCGTGCCGATAGCGCACAATATCACCGGTCCTGTACAGGCGCGCACCCGCCTCCCCTGAAAACCGGTCGTCCACAAAACGCTCCGAGCTGAGTTCCGGATTGTTCAGATACCCCCAGGCCGTGCCGTCTCCCCCGATGTAGAGTTCACCCGGCACCCCGGCGGGCACCAGGGCGCCATAGCGATCCAGAATGTACGCCGTCGTATTCGCAATGGGACGGCCGATGGGCACGGATACAGCCTCCTCCGGAACCTCGCTCACCCGGTGCCATGTGGCAAAAGTCGTCGTTTCCGTCGGCCCATACACGTTCAGCAACCGCCCGGGCGGGGCCTTGCGGAGCAGTTCGCGCACCCAGCGCGGATCGGCCGTCTCGCCCCCGAAAAGCAGCGTGTTGAGCGTCTGGAACGCGTCCGGGGCTTCGGAGACAATGCGATTGAAGAGGGCGGTCGTCACAAACAGCGTGGTGATGCGCCGCGCGCGCAGGGTGTTTCGAAGCGCCTGCGGCGACAACAGCGTGTCCTTTGACAGGCCCTCCAGACACGCCCCATTGAGCAACGCGCCCCAGAGTTCGAACGTTGCGGCGTCAAAGGACACGTTCGAGGCGAAGCCCACCCGATCTTCCTCGCCAAGTTGAATGTAGTCGGCGTTAATCACCAGGCGCGCGATCGCCCGATGCGGCACACACACCCCTTTGGGGCGTCCCGTGGACCCGGAAGTATAGAGGACGTAGGCCAGGCTCGCCCCCGAACCCACCTCCGGAAGGCTGTCGCCACTCTGTTCATTGATTTTGGGCGCATCCGTGTCCAGGCAGACGACGCGCACACGCGCCTTGGAGAAGGTATCCGCCAGATACGATTGCGTCAACAAGACCGGCGCGCGGGTGTCTTTCAGAATGTACGCCACGCGCCCCTCGGGGTAATTCGGGTCCAGTGGCGCGTAGGCACATCCTGCTTTGATGATCCCCAGAACGGCAACCACGAACTCGATCGAGCGTTCGAGCCCGACGGCCACAATCGAACCTTCGGAAACGCCGAGCGCCCGCAGATAATGCGCCAGGCGGTTGGCGCGCACGTCCAACGCCGCATACGTGAGTGCGTCGCTTTCAAAGGCCACGGCCGTACGGCCGGGCGACCGCCGCGCCTGCGCCTCGAACAGCTCGGCGAGAGAAGCGCTCCTCGGATACACCGCCCGGGTGTCATTCCACTCACGCAGCAATTGCCGCTGCTCGGCGGCGCTCAAGAGGGGCAGGTCCCCCACCCGCTGCTCCGGCGCTTCGACTGCAGCCTCCAGCAGCACTTCGAGATGTTGCAGCATGCGCTCGGCCGTTTCCCGTTCGAACAGGTCCGTGCAGAATTCCAGCGTCAAGGCAATGCCCTGCGCGTCGTCCGCGGCGGACAACGTCATATCGAACTTCGAACTGCTGTTCCACACGGGGACGGGGGTCAGGTTCAGGCCGCCGGCGTGCAGCGAGGACGCGGGCGTGTTCTGGAGCACGAACAATACCTGGAACAGCGGAGAATGACTCATGGCGCGGTCGGGCCGCAGGAGTTCTACAATCTTCTCAAAGGGCACGAATTGATGTTCATGCGCGCCCAACGCCGCTTCCTGAATGCGTGACAGGACATCCGTGAAACGCGGCGCGTCCGCAAAATGCGTCCGCAGCACGACAGTATTCACGAAGAAGCCGATCAATCCTTCGAGTTCCGGCCGGCTTCGGCCGGCGATGCCGGAACCGGCCACAATATCGTCCTGTCCGGTGTAGCGGTGAAGCAGGGTTTTCCAGGCCGCCAGCAAGGCCACGAACAACGTCACACGCTGTTGGCGGCAGAGCGCTCTGACGCGGTCGCTCAAGCCGGCCGGGAGGACGCGAAGGGTCGCGTCGCCGCGATAGGACTGCGCCGCCGGGCGAGGATGATCCATCGGCAGTTCCAGCGCGGGCAATGCGCCGGACAACTGGCTGCGCCAATACTCCAGGCTGCGGTCGAGCATATCACCCTGCGACCACTCGCGCTGCCAACGGGCAAAATCCGCGTATTGCACCGGCGGCTCGGGCAAGGGGGATGCCTGTCCCTGCGCGAACGCTTCATACAGCGCCGTCAACTCACGGACGAGAACCGCGACGGACCACCCGTCAAACGCGATGTGATGGAAGGTCATGCATAGCAGATGCCGCTCCGCGCCGAGCCGCATAAGCAGAACCCGGAGCAGCGGGCCGTTGCGCAAGTCGAAGGGCCGGTCCGCGTCGTTCCTCGCGAGCGAGAGCGCATGCTGTTCCCGGACGGATTCCGGCACGCGGGTGCAGTCGACCTCCTCGAAGGATGTATCGTCCGATGGCAGGATAACCTGCACGGGACAACCGTCCCGCTCTTCAAACACGGTCCTTAATACTTCATGGCGGCGCACAACCTCCTGAACGGCCCGTTGCAGCGCCCCGGCGTCGAGCACGCCTTCTATCCTGAAGGCCACGGGCAGATTGTAGGCCGTGAGCCCCGGCTGCAGCCGCTCCAGAAACCACAGGCGCTGTTGCGCGAAGGACAGGGCCGCGCCGGCCTCATGCGGAGCGGGACGTATCGGGGCAACGAGCGCGGAACCCTGCGCTGCTTGCCGCGCCTCCTCGATGCGGGAGGCCAATCCGGCGACGGTTGGAGATTCGAACAAGCGCCGTACCGCCAACTCCACTTTGAAGGCATCGCGAACGCGAGAGACGACCTGGGTCGCCAGCAGCGAGTGCCCCCCCAGGTCAAAGAAATTGTCCTGGACGCTGACCCGTTGCAGTCCAAGCACCTCGCACCAGATACCCGCAAGCACTTCCTCCTGCGGGCTGCGCGGGGCCGTGAACGCGCATTCGGTCTCCACGTCGCCCTGTCCGGGTGGAGGCAGGGCGCGGCTGTTGATCTTGCCGCTGGGCGTCAACGGCAACGCCTGCAGCGAAACGAAGGCCGATGGGACCATGTAGCCCGGCAGGCACGCGGCCATGTGCCTTCGGAGTGCATCGTGCAGGCTTCGGTCGGATTCCTGCCAGTCCGGCTCCGGGACGACGTAGGCGATGAGGCGCTTGACGGAGGGGCCGCGGTCCTGTGGCGGCACGCCCGTGGCTCGTTCGTCTTCGCGCGCAAGCACCACCGCTTCCCGCACGCCGGGGTATTGGGCCAGCACTGTTTCCAGTTCACCCAGCTCGACGCGGTAGCCGCGTATCTTGACCTGATGATCCAGACGTCCCAGGAATTCGATGTCGCCATTGGGCAGGTAACGCGCCAGGTCGCCTGTCTTGTAGAGGCGCTCCGGGGAAGTGACTGAGAATGGGTTGGGGACGTAGCGCTCCGCCGTAAGTTCGGGCCGGTTGACGTAGCCGCGCGACACCGCCCGTCCGCCGAGGTAGAGTTCTCCGGCCACACCCGCGGGAACCGGTTGCAGCGCGTCGTTCAGTACATACGCCGCCGCATTCGCGATGGGGCGGCCAATCGCGGGCAGCGCCGGCCATGCGGAAACCTCTCCGCGCATCACATACTGCGTCACCACGTGGGTTTCGGTCGGTCCGTACTGATTGTACAACGAGCAATGCGGCAAGGCTTCAAAGAACTGCCGAACATGGCGCGTGATATGCAGTTGTTCGCCGGCGGTGATGACCTCCCGAAGGCACTCGGGGAAGGTCCCCCGCGCGGCGGCTGTCTCCGCAAGATGTTGCAGCGCCACAAACGGCAGGAAGATCCGCCCGATGCCCCGTTCGCGGATGAACTGCAGGAGCGCCTCGGGGTCCCGGCGCAGATCCTCGTCCACGAGCACAATGGTGCCGCCGGAAGCCCACGTGGAGAACATCTCCTGAAACGAGACATCGAAACTCAACGACGCGAATTGCAGCGTCTTGCTTCCCGGGCCGGCCGTTGACTGTTCGCACTGCCAATGGAGCAGATTCGCGAGCGGCCGGTGCGGCATCCCCACGCCCTTGGGCCGTCCCGTGGAACCTGAAGTGAAGAGGATGTATGCATAGTGGGTATCGCGCAGGTCCGGTGCGCAAACACCCGCCGGCACGCCGTCCCGCAAGGCTTCGAACTGTTCGAAGCAGAGAATCTCCGCCGCCGTCTGCGGCAGGCGGTCCAGCAGTTGGGAGCACGTGAGGATCAGGGGAGTCTCGCCATCCTCCAGCATGATGGCGATGCGCTCCGGCGGATAGTTCACATCCAGGGGAACATAGGCCCCGCCCGCCTTGAGTATCCCCAGAATTGCGGCGGCCATCCCGGACGATCGGGGCGG
>CAILVY010000405.1 GCA_903837785.1 Candidatus Hydrogenedentota bacterium | reverse complement strand
GTGGATGAAGCCCCGCAGCATGAGGTCACGCTGGCCTATGGGTTCTGGATAGGCAAGTACGAGGTGACGCAGCAGCAGTGGCTGGCGGTGCGCGGCTACTGGCCGTTTGCGCCGTCCTCGCCCTTCGGTCTCGGGAATACCTATCCCGCATATGACATCTCGTGGGACGATGCGAAGGATTTCATCACGTTGTTGAACGCGCACATTCTAACCAGCGGACAGAATCCGATGGGGATGCGGCTGCCGAGCGAGGCGGAGTGGGAGTATGCGTGCCGTGCGGGCACACAGACGCGGTTCTATTGGGGCGATGATATCGGGTATACGCAGATTGGAGCCTACGCATGGTACAGCGGGAACAATAGCCCATTCGGCAGCAAACCCGTGGGCGGGACGTTGCCCAATGCCTTAGGTCTGTACGACATGGCTGGAAACGTGTGGGAGTGGTGCGAAGACGACCAGCATTCGACCTACACCGGGGCGCCACCGGACGGGAGCGCATGGATTGATTCGCCACGGCCCTCGACCCGGATGCTCCGGGGCGGCGAATGGGACGGCAACGCCGCGAACTGCCGCTCGGCAGAACGCTCCCTCAGCACGACGGGCGCTCATATCGTCTTGATAGGGTTCCGCCTGGTCGATGACGGCGTGGTCAAGCACACGCTGACGTACACGGCGGGGGCAAACGGTTCGATTTCCGGCACATCGTTCCAGACAGTCAATCACGGGGCGAGTGGTACTGCCATCTCGGCCGTGGCGGACCCTGGCTATCATTTCGTGCAGTGGAGCGATGGCATTCTAACGGCTGCACGGACGGACACAAACGTGACGACAAATATCAGCGTGACCGCTTCCTTTGCGCTCAACACGTACACGCTGACCTATATGGCCGGCGCGAACGGCTCAATCAGCGGGGCCACCCCGCAGACGGTCAATCACAGGGCAAGTGGCACAGCCGTCTCGGCGGTGGGGAGCGGCGGCTATGTCTTCATCCAGTGGAGCGACGGCTCAGCGCAGAACCCCAGGCAAGACACCAACGTGACCGCGGACATCACGGTGACTGCTAGTTTCGCAATTCCAGTGCTCGAGGTGACCTCGTTCGCCATCAACAGCGGGGCGGCGACGACGATGCCGTTGGCGGTGACGCTGAATAACGCGGCCACGAACAGTCCGACAGACTACATGGCGAGCGAATCGGCGTCGTTTACGGGGGCGACGTGGCAGCCGTATGCGACTGGACCTTCGTTTACGCTTGGCTTTGGCGTGGGCGTGCGAACCGTATACTTCAAAGCGCGGAACGGGGCCGGGGAATCCGGCGTGGTGAGGGATACGATCTTCGTGACTCCACAGACGGTATCGGTGGCGGCTGGGTCGTTCGACATGGGCCGGACCAGCACCGGCGATGACGCTACCTATGGCGGCAGCAGCGAGCTGCCGGTGCATTCCGTGACGCTCGGAGCGTACCAGCTTGGCCGGGGCGAGGTCACAAACAAGGAGTACTGCGACGTGCTGAACTGGGCACTGGCGCAGGGGTATCTGCAGATCTTCGGAGATGTGCTGTTCGACCCTGACGGTGGCGGTTCGATGGCTCCCGTTACGATCCTTGCGATATCAGTGGCCGAGTGCAACATCCAGTACTCCGGCGGGGTGTTCACGTCGAAGACTCGAACCGGCCTGCCCGGGGCGGCGGTCTACTCAATGGACACGCATCCGGTGGTGTGTGTGTCGTGGTATGGTTCGGTGGCGTTCTGCAACTGGCTGAGCCAGATGCAGGGGTTGACTCCGTGTTACAACATGGCTGCGACGAATTGGCCGCTGGTGGTAGCCCCGCCGACGCCGGGCGGGTATCGTCTTCCGACCGAGGCGGAATGGGAGCGTGCGGCGGCGTGGGACGGCGCCAAACACTGGATCTATGGGTTCCTGAGCGACACGCTTACAGGAAATGCGCGGGCCAATTACTGGGGGCCCGTCAACCCGCTTGGTTTGACGGCCTACCCTTACACGTCGCCTGTGGGCTGGTTCAACGGAGTGAATGTGAGTCCCAACGGCGGCGCCACGACGGTGAACAGCCCGAGTCCGGTGGGGGCGTACGATATGAGCGGAAACGTCTGGGAATGGAGCCACGACTGGTATGGCGCTTATGCAGCGGGTGCGCAGACGAATCCGACGGGGCCTGGTACGGGAACGCACCGGGTGTTGCGCGGCGGGTCATGGCACGGCGATTTCGGCTACTGCCGTTCCGCCTCCCGCCACAACTCCACGCCGGCCTACGCGTACAGCAGCGGCTACGGGTTCCGTGTTGTGTGGACTCCGTAATGCTTTGAGCTGTATCCCTGTGACCCTGTGCTCTATTGCTTTTTGCCCTCATCACGCGCGAAGCGCGTCGAATATTGAGAATAATGCCGAAACGCGATGAATTGCCGATTATCCAGCGGATGTATGACCTGATCCTGTGGTATGTGCCGCGGCTGAACAAATTGCCGAGTGACTACAAGTTCGCTTTGGGCGACCGCATCCAGGCGCAGTTGCATTGCGTTCTGGAGGGCCTGATTCGCGCGCGGTACGCCGGAGAGAAGCTTGTGGTGCTCGAGGCGTTGAATGGAGCTTGATATGGTCCGGTACCAGACGCCGCTGTGCCGGGACTTGGACTTGCTTGATGTGCGGCGGTACGAACACGTGAACGAAGACTAGAGATATGAAGCCGAAGCAGGAATGGAAAGAGCGGAGTGAAGTGAAGGGCTGAGGGCGTGGCCGCGACAGCGAAGCCATACCAGCAGCCCGTTGTGAAAGGGACAAGAGGGGAAGAAGCCAGTCGGGAAGAGGTATTGTGTCATATTGAAAACACGCAAGATCCTCGAATGCCTGAAACTTCGCGTTACAGTCGATGACAAGTGTCTCCATTGGCTCGGGTTCCAAGACGTGCCAGACCATTTCGTACGTATATTCATCCTTTCGCGTAAGCGTTTAAGCTCGATTCGCACTTGTCTTCGGTGGTGAAACCATCCACATGTGGGGCGAGGTATGCATCACGAATCTCGCAGTACCGATAGAACCTTGCCAGCCGCGGCCAGTACCGAAGATATAGCGGCAATTTGCTCTCGTTACCAAGTTGCACTTGGTAACGTCCCTGTCCCAACGGCTGAGCCGTGGCGGGGCGAGGGCGCGATGGGAGAGTAAGTAGAAGAACGAAGTGGAACTTCTGGGACAACCCCGTTACCAAGTGCAACTTGGTAACGAGGAAACCCGCTGAGTGTGCTCAGCGTAGGCAGGGAAAGAACGAAAAGGGCAAGCCTTTTCACAAAAGCTTGCCCTTTAAGGACTTAATGGTGGGCGATACTGGACTTGAACCAGTGACCCCTTGCATGTCAAGCAAGTACTCTAACCACCTGAGCTAATCGCCCGAACGTTGATTCAAGTATAGCAAAAGAAGTCGGGGCTAATCAATGATGATCACCCTCGATCTTCTTTCCGGTGTAGTGCCATTTGCTGTGATGCTGGTCGGCCCACGCCTTGGCCACTTTGCCGCCGAAGAGGGAGTTGAGGCTGTGCGAAACGACGACGGTGGCGAGGTAGGCGTGCGCGAGCAGCATAAGGATCATCAGCAATGCGGCCGCGTCATGGATCGTGTAGACGAGCTCTTGTCCGTCGAAACGGGCGTCGCGCTGGAGTCCCATGATTACGCCGGTGACGGCGAGAGTGAGTCCGCAGAGCATCATGAGCCAGAAGAGCACCTTTTGTCCGGCGTTGAACTTGCCGGCCGGGAGGTGTTCTTTGACGCCGCCGAGGTAGCCGCCGGCCTTCATGAGCCACTGCACGTCGCCCTTGCCGGGGAACATGTGCCAGACCCAGGAGAGGAGGATGCCGGCCATGCCCACGACGGCGACGTAGCCGAAGTAAGTGTGGATGGTCCGGGCGCCGTGCCCCATGGGGTCGTGTTCGCCGAGCAGGAAGCAGAAGCCGGTCACGCCGAGGACGGCGACCGTGGTCATGGCGATGAGGTGGCTCAGGCGCTCATGGACGCGGAAGCGCACGACTTCGGGGACGAAGACCTTGCCGCGATCCTTCGGCCCGATGACCACGAAGTGCAGGAGGATCATGAGGAGCACCGCAAGCACGAGCCAGAAGGAGGATTCCTTCAGGACCTCTTCGCGCCAGGCGCTGATGAGGAGGTTCTGAGGATTCAGGCCCAGCAGCACGTGCATGGGCACGGTCTGCGGGGTGGCATCGGCCTGGAACGGATCGACGCTGGCCTTGCCGAAGAAGAAGTGGGACTTGGGCGAGTGGCAGTCGCCGCAGCCGTTCGCGCCGAGGGCGCGCTGGGTCGGTTCGACGCCATGCGATGCGGTCCAGGGCAGGCGCTGCGCCAGGGCGGCAATCGCGGGATTGGCCGCGAGATTGACTTTCTCAACCGTGGCCTTGAACGGACGCGCGAGGCGCACTTCCGCAGTCTGCCACTGTTTAACGGGGGCGTCCCAACTGTTCGGGCCGGGCACTTCGACTTGTTCACGGCGCTCGACGGCGAGGAATTCCTCGTTCTCGCCGATGCGGTCCATCTGGGCGAATTCCCGGGTATAGGGATTCGTCCAGTCTTCCACGGACACTTTCCAGGCGTTCATGCCCTTCACATAGAAGAGCTCGCGATTCTTCAGGCGGGGCGAAGCTTGTTTCAAGGCCCAGCCAACCAGCGCGATCTCGTCGTCCGTGTTCGCCTCGGGGAAGGAGTCATTGTTGTCGTCGAAGACTTCCAGCGCCTTCTTGTCGCCGGCAGTGTAGGGCTCGAGTTTCGCCGCGACGGCCGCCTTGATTTCCTCGGCGAGCATCTCGGGAGTCTTCTCGGGGGCCGCTTCGGGCGCCGGTGCGGCTTCCGCAGGCGCGGGGGCTGCCTCAGCCGGGGCCGCAGCGGGTGCTTCCGCGGGCGCGGGGGCTGCCTCGGCCGGAGCCGCAGCGGGCGTTTCCGCGGGCGCGGGGGCTGCCTCAGCCGGGGCCGCAGCGGGTGCTTCCACAGGCGCAGGGGCTGCCTCGGCCGGAGGCGCAGCGGGTGTTTCCACAGGTGCGGGGGCTGCCTCAGCCGGGGCCGCAGCGGGCGTTTCCGCAGGTGCGGGGGCTGCCTCAGCCGGGGCCGCAGCGGGCGTTTCCGCAGGCGCAGGGGCTGCCTCGGCCGGCACTGCCGCAGCCGCGGTTTCCTGTTCGCCGGCTTCGCCGTCGCGCGGGAGTCCCGGGGAGGCCTTTCCGCTGGAGGGGATGGCCGGGAAGCGGGCGAACTTGTACTCGTCGGAGTGCAGGAGGTCCCAACCCGCCTGCATGTCTTTCAGGAAGACGGGCTTGGCCTCGCCGTTCTCGACGTAGGCCCAGAACGCACCCAACTGATAGCTCTCAGGATAGATGATCCCGTCGCCCTTGCTCTTGCCGTAGGCGTAGGGGGTTTCGGCGATGGTCGCGGCGGGCCGCTTGGGCTGCAGTTTGGCGGTGATCTCGCGGATGTTTCCCGACTCGATCTTGCTCGCCTTGCCGCGGAAGACACAGACGGGACTCGTGGAATCGCCGCCGCCGGTCGCCTGCGAGAGCGCCAGGAGGACGAGCGCGCGGGCGTTCTCATTGCCGATGCCGCCGTTGCGCTCCACGAAATCGCGGACGCTGAAGGTTTCGGCGGGGATTGTGGACGTGCCGTCGGCGAGCTTGAAGAACTCGCGCAGCGACGAGCCGGCATCGATCACAAGGGAGGCGGCCTTCTGCAGTTCGTCCTGGGAGTAGGGGTCGATCAGGTTTTCCTTGTCGAAGCCGGTGAGTTTGCCCCACATGGCGCCGAAAAGGTAGTTGTCGTAGGCCTTCTCATCGATTTGCGCGGGGAGTTGGACGGCCTTACCGGTGATCGTATCCACAGTGCCGGTGGGCACGAAGGGACGATGCGTGATATGGCAGGCTTCGCAGCCGATGCGCTCGAGATGCAGCGAAGGCAGCCAGCGGTGCTCCGGCGTCGGGGCGCCGTGCTCGCCGCGCTCATGGCAACTCTTGCACGAGAGGTTCGTGTAGTCCAGGTCTTCCTGAACCGTCTGGCTCGAAGAATGGCCCTTCGCGAAGTTGTGCCGGATGTCGCCGGAGTGGCAGTCGGTGCACGTGAGGGACTGCTCGCTGTGGACGTCCTGGACGTAGTCGTTGTGCCATGCGCCGCCGCGTTTCTGCGCGTTGGACATATCGTGGCATAGGGTGCACTGGCGGTCGGTCGGCCGGCGGATGTGCAGGAGGACCGTGCCGTCGGAGCGCCAGAGGCTCTTGTTGTAATAGACCTTGGGCGACTGGCCGTCCGCGTTCGAGCCCCAGACGAAGCCGAGGTTGGCGCCGGCGGTGGCGGCATATTCGAAGTTCAGTTTCTTCAACTGCTGGGCGCGCAGCGAATACTCGTAGCCCTCGAGGTGGCAGATGAAGCAGTCGGCTTCGACGACGCCGGTGGTTTTCCAGGCGGAGTCATGGTAGTCGCCGTCGCCGAACATCGTCAGTCCGCCGTAGTCGCCCTTGATGGCCTGATCATAGCGCCGGTGGCTGCGGTCATACTCGGCCGGGCCGCCGCCGGGATGGCAGACGCCGCAACTCGTGATCCACTCGAAGGGTGTCATATCGACGTCTTCGGGGTTCTCGAACTGCTTGGGCGTCAACTGCCGCTGATAGAGCAACTGCCACTTGCCGAAGAGGCCGGGACCGCGGTCGACCGGTTTGGTGGGCATGTAGAGTTCGTCACGGCCCATCTGGAAGTGATAGCCGTGCGTGATCTTGTTGTAGTCATGGCAGGGGCTGCACGTCTGCTTGAGGCTCACGGGCCGGGGAATTCCCTGCTGCTGCGGCGGCACGGTCAGATCGATCGGTTTGCCGTCCTTGTCTTTCGTCGGGTCAATAATGTCGCCATTCTTGTCGCGGAGGGCGAAGGGAGGACAAGAGAGCGGCAGTGGCCGATGCAGGCCGGCGTTGATGGCGCGGTGCTCGGTGACGGCTTCCCGGCCGATGAACCGCTGGTAGTTCTCGATGGCGGGCTGGGCGATTTTCTCCACATCCGCCTGGACCGCCATCGCAACGCCAAGCACGGCAACGAGCAACGTGAAAACGGCTAGCGTTTTTCGCATGAGATGATAGTCTCTCTTCCGTACTGGTGGTTTCAGGTAAACGTGACGCGGGCGAGCGCCGCCCGCGTCACGGAACGCGTCAGAGCTCAGCTCACCACACCGGGATCGGGCGTCTGGAAATCGAAGGTGTACAGGGACGGGTCGATTTCCACCACGCGCTTCTCCGCAATCGCCGTCCAGCCGGACAACGCCATGATCGTGGCCTGCAAACCGACCATCTGATTGGCCTTGGGCGTGCCGCCTTCCTTGATGTCATTGCCAAACTGCGTGAACTGGATCATGTCCGGCGACTTGTCGTTGTCCACGACAATCGGCTTGCCTTCCTGCTGGGCCTTGTTGCTCAGCTTCAGCGTGCCGCCGGAAGTGACGACGGTGGCCGCCTGCTCGGCCGACGGCGCGCCGCTGCCCTGGCCGCCCCACTGCACTTTCGCGGTCGGCTCCTGATAGTAGAAGCTGCCTTCTTCGGTCAGTTCGAGCGTGCCTTCGTCGCCCTGAATGAGTTCGGAGCAACCCCGCTTGGCGTTCGCCGTAATGCTTGAATAGACGACGCGCACGGTGTAGGGCTGGTTGATGGCCACTTTGTCCTGACTGTTGCTGCGCGCATTGATCGCGTAGAAGCTCCGCTTCTCCGGCGTAATGTCGAATTCATAGATGAGATTGACGTTGTCATCCACCTCGCGGCCGTCCCGCCAGTAGTCCAGCCCGCCGCTGCCATAGACCCGGGTCGGCATCGTGTCGAGGAACCAGGCCGCGATGTCGAGCTGGTGCGTGGCCAGCTCGGTCATGAGCCCGCGGGACGTTGCGGCGTACATGCGCCAGTTCATGTGGTGCTCGAGGTCCTGGATGAACGGCGCCTCTTCCGGCGTGATGACGTGGTCCTTGTTGATGGGACGGCGCCAATCGTTGTTCCGGTGCCATTGGGCGTCGATGTGCGTCATGCGGCCAATGACGCCTTCCTGGCGGATCATGCCGACGGCTTTGTTGTACAGGGGATTGTAGCGGCGCTGGTGGCCGACCTGGACGAAGAGCTTCTTCTCGTTGCACTTCTTGACGATGTCGCGGGCCTGCTCGATGTCGTAGCACATCGTCTTTTCGCAGAAGACGTACTTGCCGGCGTCCAGGGCGTCCATCGTAATCTGGTAGTGCGTGTGCAGGGGCGTGGACACGACCACCGCATCCAGTTGCTCCTTCTCGAGCATCTCGCGGTAGTCATAGTAGCCCTTCGGCTTCAAGGCGACGCGGGCCTTCTGTTTCTGGGCGTCGGTGAGGGCGGCGCCGGGCTCGAGGTAGATGCCCGCGTTGGAAATCTGCGCCAACTGTCCGCCGAGCTTCTGATGCGGCCCGTAGCAGTCGCACACGGCGACAATATCGACATTCGTGGCGCCGCACAGGCCTTCGCGCACGTGGAAGCTGCCCTGGCCTCCCGTGCCGACGCAGCCTACGCGCACTTTCTCATTCTGCGCATAGGAGAACGGCATGCGGCCGGCGGCAATCATCACACCGGTTGCCAAACCCGCCGTCTTCATGAATTTCCTTCGGTTGACCTTGTCGCTCATGATTGCTCCTCATTTGGCTGGAAAGTTGATCCGCACCGGTTTCAACACACCGCCGTCCGAAACCACCACGATGGCCCGAACCCGGGGGTGCGCTTTACAATACGCCCTGATTTTGTCCAAACCCATCACGAAAAACGCCGTGCTGAGCGCATCACTGTCGATGCCCAGAGGGGCAATGGCGGTGGTGCTCAGCATGCCCTCGACCGGCTTCCCTGTTCGGGGGTCGAAGATATGGCCGTACTTCTTGCCATCCAACTCGACGAAGTTCTCCGCATCCGACGATGTGGAGAGGGATTCATTGCGAATCAGCACTTCATCGATTGACTCATCTTTATTATACGGGGATCGGATACGCACTGTCCAACCGTCCTTGCCCGGCGGCGTGCCGACGGCCACGACGGTGCTCGTGCCCGAATCCAGAAGGGCGGATTTCACGTCGAGCGAGGTCAGCACCGCCGCGGCGCGGTCCAGCGCCAAGCCCTTGCCGATGCCCCCGAAATCAATCCGCATGCCCGGCGCTTTGAAGTGCACGGTTTGCGCGGCCGGGTCAATCTCGATCTTGTCAAAACCCACTTTTGCCAGCGCTTCCTGCAGTTCCGCATCCTTGGGAAGATGTCCCTGGTTGCGATAGAAGCCCCACAGGCTCAACAACGGCCCAACCGTTACGTCAAAGCCGCCGTCCGAATCCCGGTAATACTCCTTGCAGGTCTGCAGCAGATTGATTATTTCGTCCGAGGTCTTGTACGGCGCTTCCCCTGCATGCTCGTTCACTTTGCTGATCTGACTCTCCGGAATCCAGGTGCTGATCTTCTTCTCCAGGGAGTCGATCGCTGCGAAGGCTTCATCTGTGAGGTGTGTAACCTCCTCCTCGAACATTTCCTTGGAAGGAGGATACAACGTGATGCGGTACTCCGTCCCCATCGCCGCGTGACGCACCGTCACCGGTTTGGTGTCATCGGCCGCCAGCGCAACACAGGGAAGCGCCGCTATGAGAAGAAGAAGAACCCGCATGAGCTGCCTCAGAACGAAGTGCGCGGGAGTGTACCACGCCGCACTCTGAAAATCAATAAAGTCTCGGAATACCCGATATCGGCTTCAATTTAGACCAGCGAAACGGCTTACAGGATTCTATCCGCGCAGCACGACCGGTCAAAAGAACCAGACGAAAACCCCGCTACCCCTATTCACGAACCGGGCTTGTGCGGTCCATTGATGGCTGGGGGGCCGGGCGAGGCTATCGCAGCAATCCGGCGATGAGGAAGGCCATTTCGAGGGCTTGCGCGCCATTCAAGCGGGGATCGCAGGCCGTTTCGTAGCAGCGGGCGAGGTCGGCCTCCGTCACGTCGCCGAAGGCGCCGATGCATTCCGTTACCGGTTCTCCCGAGAGTTCGAAGTGGACCCCGCCGAGGCAGGTGCCCATGCGCTCGTGGATGGCGAAACTCT
>CAILVY010000404.1 GCA_903837785.1 Candidatus Hydrogenedentota bacterium | reverse complement strand
CTCCGACGGCGATGCCGGCGGCGACGGGGGGCGTGAGTTTCGCGGGACGATCCGCCACGAGTTCGACTTTCGGGGCATCGTCGGCCTTCACAACGACGGAGAGGTCCGAGTCGGCGATGAGGCGGACGTTGGGGGTCATGCAGTTCTCGACGGGGACGGGTTCGCCCACGGGATCGCCCTTGGCGACGACTTTGACGCGTTTGACGGCCTTGAGGCCTTCTTCCATGAGCTGCTGGGCAATGCGGAAGCGCTCGTACTTGCTGTCGTCGCCCATGACGACGGCGATCACGCGGACGTCGTTGCGCTTCGCGGTGGCGGTGATGCAGAAGCCGGCAAGGCGGATGAAACCGGTCTTGAGTCCGTCGCAATCGGGCATGGAGAGCATGAGCTTGTTCGTGCTGGGATGCGGGGCTTCTTCGGGGCGCAACTGGAATTCCTTGAGGGCGGTCCAGTTGAAGATGGCGGGGTGTTTCACGCATTCGCGGCCGAGCACGCTCATGTCCCGCGCGGTGGTGACATCGGCTTGCTGTCCCGGTCCGGGCGGGAGGCCATGGACACTGTTGTAGATCGTGTTATTCATGCCGAGCTCTTTTGCGCGGGCGTTCATGGCTTCGAGGCACTTTTCGGCGCTGCCCCAGAGGCCTTCGGCGACGGCCATGGAGGCGTCGTTGGCGGAGGCGACGGCGATGGCCTTCATGAGGGTTTCGAGCGGCCACTGGTCGTTCATTTTAACGTAGACTTGGGACCCCCCCATCTTCTCGGCATGCTGGGAGACGACAATCGTCTGATCGAGCTTCCATTTTCCGGATTCGAGGCCCTCCTGCACGAGCAACATGATCATAAGCTTGACCATGCTGGCGGGGGGCCGCTGCATGTCGGCGTTCTCTTCGTGGAGAAGCATTCCGGTTTCGGCTTCGACGCAGATTGAACTGATGGGCGGCAGCGGCGCAGGGGCGGCTTTCTTCTGAGGGGCGCTCTTCTTGGCCTTTGGGGCGGCCTTCCTGGCGGCGGGGGTCTTGGCTTTGGCAGGGGCCTTGGCTTCCGCGGGGAAACTAAGGGCGGCGACGAGCGAGCAAGCAAGCAGGCAAGCAATTGCCCAACGGATCTTTTGGCGCATGTTTTCCTCCGGTATTGCGCTGCGGTTCTTGGGAGTGTATCCCATCAGAGGGCGGCGCGTTCCACGGCTTTGCCTTTAGAGCGGACGGCTTGATGAACCACACGTGTCAATTCATCCATGGAGAAGGGCTTGCGGAGGACGCCCGCGATGCCTTCCTCGGTTTCTTGCCGCCGCGGCAGACCGGTCATAGCATATAACGGCGCTTTGCGCAAGTGCTGAGACGCACGCAACGCCTGAATGTATTCGTTGATTTGCACTCCTGGA
Organism: Candidatus Hydrogenedentota bacterium; assembly: GCA_903837785.1. GTDB lineage: Bacteria > Hydrogenedentota > Hydrogenedentia > Hydrogenedentales > CAILVY01 > CAILVY01. The sequence goes on along the minus strand of CAILVY010000404.1, from coordinate 15,620 downwards.
ACGTCGATATCCAGCAGCAGAATGTCGGGCGCCTGTTGTTCGGCCATGCGCAGCGCTTCCGGAATACTCTGGGTGCAGCAACAGGGGATTTGCCGGCGGGTGAGTCCGAGTTCGACCCATTCGAGCATTCCGGGGTCGCTGTCGATGATCATGACATAGGGCCGCGCTTCGAAAGCGTCCGCGGCGGCTTCGGCGGCCTGGTCGCGCCCCATGATGGATTCGGCGAGGTGAACGGCGCGAATCTGATCGACGAGGGTGTGCATCGTGAAGGGGCGGCGCACAAAGAGGACGTCGCGCCAGAGGTCGCTGGCCTCTTTCAGTCGGGCGGCGGTTTCGCCGGAGAAGACAATGGCGGGAACGCTTTCGGTGGCGGGATTCTGCTTCATGAGGCTGAGCGTGCCCAGGCCGACGAGATCCGCGGCGGAGTCGTTGATAATCAGGAGGTCTTTCGGCTGTTCGGAGGCCAGGCGAAGGCCTTCGTATCCGTTGGGCGCGCTCTGGACGAGGCATCCCGCCTGCTGGAGGAAGCCGGCAATGGCCGCATGGAACTCCTGGCCGGGATTGACGAGCAGGACGCGCAGGCCGGACAAACCCTCGAGGTCTTCGGGCCTGGCATCGACATTGAACAGGGCGTCGGGGAGAAGGAGGGTGAAGGTGCTGCCGCGGCCCGATTCGCTGCTCACTTCGATGGCGCCCCGGTGTGCTTCAACAACGCTCTTGGCGATGGAGAGGCCGATGCCGGCGCCTTCATAGCGGCGGGTCTTGGAACTGTCCACCTGGAAGAATTTCTCGAAGATCTTCTCCTGATACTCCGGCGCGATGCCAATGCCGGTGTCGGAGACGGCGATGACGAGGGTGTGCCCGGGGCGGGATTCGACGCGGACATTGATCATGCCGCCTTCATCCGTGAATTTGACGGCGTTGTTCAGGAGAATGCCGAGGACCTGGCCGAGTTTTTCCGGGTCTCCCCAGGCATACGGCAGGTTCTCCTCGACAAAGACGTTGACGCTGATGTCCTTGGCGGTGGCATGGGGATGGATAGAGGCGGCCGACTCGTAGGCGAGCCGTCCCGGGGCGAAGATATCGGCGTTGATCCGGACGCCGCGGATTTCCATGCGGCTGAATTCGATCATCTCATTGATGAGTCCGATGAGCCGGTCGACGTTTCGGCCCATGACTTTGATGGCCCCGGCCTGGGGTCCGGCGAGGGGCCCCATGTTTCCGGAGCCGAGCATTTCCATGTAGCCCTGGATCGTGCTCAGGGGCGTGCGCAGTTCGTGGCTGACGTTGGAGAGGAACGTATCCTTCGCGCGGCCATGCAGGCGAAGTTCTTCGTTGGCGCGTTCGAGTTCCCGTGCGCGGCCTTCGAGTTTCCGGTGCATTTCCTTCTGTTCGGCGAGGCTGGTGACAACCATCGAGAAGACGGGTTCCTGCCCGGTTCTTCCGCGCAAATAGGCGACGGCGGCCATGACGGGGACTTGGGCGCCGTCCGTGCCGGTCAACGTGAGTTCCTGGCGCAGTTCGATGGGCTGCGGCCCGGCGCCTTGCACGAGGAGGTTCATCATGCGCCCGCGGCTGAGGGGATCGATGAATTCGAAGAGATCGCGGTCAAGCAGGGTTTCCGGGGCGGCATGAAGCATGCGGCAGATGCGATCATTGACGAAGCGAATCCGGTTCGCCGTGTCTATAGTGAGAAAGCCCTCGTTCATGGAGAGCAGGAGTTGCCGGAAACGTTCTTCCGAGTCCTGCAGTTTCTGGGTCTGTTCCTCGACAAGTTTCTGAAGCCCTTGAGCGTAGCGCTCGACGCGTTGGGAGAGCCGGTGCAGTTCGGTGACGTCGCGCACCGTGGCGATGGTTGCGGTGTGGCGGCCCTGGCGGTCGAAGATGGGGCGGCCGTTGAACCAGAAGCGCCGTTCCTCGCCGCGGACGCGCCAGCTTAGTTCATATTCGGAGGAGATGCCCTTGGTTCGCTGCTCGATGTGTTGATGCACGGGAATGGCATCGAGGCGGGTGGCCAAATCGCTGGTGTTGTGTCCGAGCACATCGGCGCGCGCGAGGGCGAACATGTCCAGGAACTGATCGTTGACGAGCACGACGTTGCCATCGGCGCCGCTCATGATGAATCCCTCGGAAATGAGTTCGGCGAGGTGCCGGAAGCGTTCGCCGACCTCGCCGACGTCTTCCCCCGCGCGGACGACGGTGTAAACGATGACGAAGAGCCCGAGGAGCAGGCTGAAAGAACCGATCGTGCGGACCGTGTCGCTGAAGTAATCGGAGAGGACGTCGAATTGATGCAGGCTGGAGGAGACGTTGGAGACGCTCATGGCGGCGCCCACAATGAGCAGGCAGATGCCGCCGAGGAGCACAATGCGCTCGAAAAGACTGGAGCGATAGCGCACCCACAGGCTTCCGCCGGCGAAGAGGGGGATGGCCACGGAGACGAGGAGGACGAGGGTGCGCACGTAGAGATTTTCCCATTGCTGGGAAAAGACAATGCCGCCCAGTCCGATGAGAATGGGCGTGATCAGATAGAAGGCGAGCCGCCGGGATGTGCGCGTCTGTTGGCTCATGGTTCGAACTGCTTCCTGGCTGCCGGAAGTATGGCATGCAGGGGGCGGGGAATCCAAGAGCGGGGTTATCGGAGGGCGCTCTTGTGGCGGTCCCGCGCCTCGCGCGCGAGCACGTCGCAGCGCTCATTGTATTCCACGCCGGCGTGGCCGGGAACCCAGCGCCAGGTGATGTCGAATTTCGCCGCAAGGGCATCCAGGCGCCGCCACAGGTCTTCGTTCTTCACGGCGCCGCTCTTGCGCATCCAGTGGCGGCGTTTCCATCCCGGAAGCCATTCCGTGATGCCCCTCTGGAGATACTGGGAGTCCGTATGGATGCAGACGCGGCATCGGCGCGTGAGCGCTTCGAGGGCGCGGATGGCCGCAATGAGTTCCATGCGGTTGTTCGTTGTATCGGCTTCGCCTCCGCTCAATTCCTTGACATGGCCTTTGTAGAGGAGGATGGCGGCCCATCCGCCGGCGCCGGGATTGGGATCGCATCCGCCGTCCGTGTAGATGTTCACGATGTCGTCGCCGGTCGTTTTTTCGGTGCTTGTCATGGGATGCAGGGATTCTCAGGGGCCGTTGCCGGCCGGGGCTTGCGGTGCCAGGAGGTTCTCGATGTAGCGTGCAGCCTTCTCCTGCCGATTGTCGCGCGCCAAATCGAGCGGTGTCTTTTGTTTGAGGTTTCGCGCGGCGAGATCCGCACCGCGGTCCAGAAAGAGTTTGACGAGATGGCCTTGTCCGAAGAGGGCGGCGGTGTGGGCGGGGGTGTCGCCGAATTCATCGCGGGGCTCAAGGGCGGCGCCGTGCTCGAGCAGCCAGATGGCTTCCTGTTTCCGTCCCAACATCGCGGCGACGTGCAGGGGCGTCATGCCGGTGCGATCCTGGGCGTTGATATCGGCGCCGTGCTTGAGCAGAAGCTCCATGCAGGGCACCTGCTTGTAGCTTACGGCGTAATGGAGGGGGGTCTTGCCGAGCTTGTTTACGGAATGGGCTGCCGATGGATCTTTCTTCAGCAGGGCTTCCGCGCGCGGGACGTCGCCGGCGGCAACAAGATCGTGCAGGCTCGCGCCGCATCCGAGCAGGAGCAGGGAAAGCAGCCCAGCGACGATAGTCTGTCGCGCCGGGACAGGGCGGAAAGTGGCGGCGAAGCCAATCACTTCAGGGCCTCTCCCCCATTCTTTATGTTCTCCGGGGTGAAGACGCGGGACGGCACGACGATTTCCTTGGGAACCTGTCCGCCGCCGAGGATGCTGAGGGCGGTTTCGATGGCTTCTTTGCCGCCGGTGGGGTACTCGAAGCAGGCGGCGAGAATGCCTTGGTTCACGTAGGCCTGGCCTTCCTGCGGCAATCCGTCGATGCCCACGAAAAGGATGTTCTTCTCACGGCCGGCGGCTTTTGCGGCCAGCCATGCGCCGTGGGCGGCAGGATCGTTGTGGGCGTAGACGAGGTCGATCTTGTCGAATCGCGACAGGGCGGATTCCATTTCCTTGCGCGCGTTCGGCTCGAGCCACTGCATGTCGGTTTCGAAAATCACCTTGAGCCCCGAGCCTTCGATGCCCTTGCGGAAACCGCTGTTGCGGTCCTGTCCGGGCGTGCTGGTCATGAGTCCCTTGAGTTCCACGACATTGCCGGCGCCGCCGAGTTTCGCGGCGATCCACTTGCCGGCGGCCTCGCCGATGCGCTTGTTGTCGGCGCCGATGAAAACCGTGTAGTCGCCGCCGAGGACGCGCCGGTCAAGGACGATGACGGGGATGCCCGCCTTGAAGGCTTTGGCCACGGGCGGCGTGAGCGGGGCGGCCTCTTTCGGGCTGACGATGAGGAGGTCGACACCCTGGCTGACGAACTCCTCGATGTGCGCGCGTTGCTTGAGCGTGTCGTTCTGGGCGTCTTTGAAGATGACGTTGAGATTGTTGTGTGCTTCTGCGGCCTTCTTGATGTCGGCGTTCATCTGAACGCGCCACGGTTCGCCGAGGTTGCACTGGCTCATGCCGATGACCCAGGGGCTGTCCTGGGTGCCCTTGCCCTTGGCGAGGGCCGGAGTGGCGAGAAGGCTCAGCGCCAGCAGGACCTGGAGTGTTCTCATGATCATGACTCCCTTCAGCTTTGTTTACCGCGTTGCAGCATCACGGCCGTGACGACAATGGCGCCTGTTAGCATCAGCCGGCTGGCTTCGCCGACGGCGTTGATGCTCAAGATTTTCTCAAGATAGCCGATTGTGAGGGTTCCCAGCAAGGTGAGGAGAATGCCGCCGCGCCCGCCGGCGAGGCTTGTGCCGCCGATGACCACGATGGCGATGGCGGAGAGTTCGTAGCCTCCGCCCGATTCGGGGTCGCCCTGATACTCCTGGGCGGCCTGGCAGATGCCGGCGACGGCCGAGAAGAGCCCGCAGAGGCCGTAGGCGAGCAATTTTACGCGCATCACGGGGACTCCGGAGAGGAGGGCCGCGTTTTCGCCGCCGCCGATGGCGAAGACGTAGCGCCCCACACGGAGTTTGGAGAGGATGACCCAGCAAATGAAAAGGCACATGAGGAAGACGAGGGTTACGGCGGCCACATTGTCCCCGAGCAGGCGGGTATCGAGCAGGTTGTAGAAGGCCGGCAATTCCATGTTCTGGAAGGAGCCGTCGGGCAATTGCATGTAGTTGGAGATCTTCTGACCGCCGGAGAGGTACTTGGCGAGGCCGCGCGCAAAAACCATCATGGCGAGGGTTGCGATGAAGGGCTGCATGCCGAAGCGCGCCACAAGCCCCCCAGAGACGGCGCCGCATCCCGCGCCCAGCAAGAGGCAGAGCGGCACGGCGAGCCAGGGACTCCAACCGCGGTGGATGGAGAGGATGGAGAAGACGACCGCAATCATGCCCAGGAGGCTGCCGACGGAGAGGTCGATGCCTCCGGAGATAATGACAACCGTCATGCCGCAGGCGAGGATGCCATAGACGGAAACCTGTCGGAGCATGTCTCGATGCGTGCTCCACTTGTAGAAAGCGCCGTCCGCGTGAAAGACGAAGCCCAGGGCCACGATCGCCACGAGCGCGATGAGCGCGCGGCTGAACGGCGAAGCGACTATGCCGAAGCGTGATTTACCCGTCATCACTTCTCCTTGACTATTTCCCGTGCCGGTCAAAGTCCCAATCTTCCGTCAGAACCAGGGGCGAGCCTGCGCTCACCTCGCGCATGGGGCCCTGGAGGGAAGCCGTATAGGCGCGGCTGGCATCATCCAACGCGCACGTGAAAGCGCACTTATCCGGAAACTGATCGGCCGGCACGCCCGTTACGGCGAGGCGCCGTGACCAGACGCGTTGATTCGCCTGCAAGGACATCTGAAGGCTGGGCGCTCCCAGGGTGACGTTGAAGGAACGGCCGCTTGTGGGGACGGCGATCAGCCAGTATTCGAGGGATTTCTTGGCGATGTCGAAGATGGTTCCCGTTCCGGAGAGCACGCGGAGATCGCCATCGCTTCGATTCAGGCACAGGGTCATGCCTTGGGGAATCCGAACGCTGTTCCGAATGGCCAGTTTACGGCTTTGATTCGAAGAGGACAGGACGGTTACGGAGAACTGGGCGCGGCCGCCCGTATCGGCGAGGCGAATCTCCTTCTTGATCTGAAGTTGAGTCTGGGGCGACTCCGGCCCCAAGAGAACGAGGCCATGGGCGTCCTGGGAGATGATCGTGGCGGGACCGCGAAGCAGGGCGGCGTCCTGCGGGATATCGGGAACCAGGCCGGTGAACAAGCCGCCGGGGTCGAGCGGACCCGCACTGTTCCGCTCGGCTTCGGAGACGAAACCGGGGTCAACCCAGTTCCGCTCGCCGGTTAACCCCACAAAGCGGATAGCAAATACGGCCGGATCCACTTCCACCCGAATGGTCCCATTTTCGAGGATCACGGGCTCGGAGGCAAGGCAGCACAGCAAACAGAGCAGGCCCATCGTTCAGGACTCCGGGAGCGGCAGACTCAGACCGCAAGTTCAAGGGGCGTAAGTGTATCACAAAGGGCGGAGCGGTCACACCTTCGTCCGGCGCAGCTTCGGGAATAGGTGCAATTGATTGGGGTGTTGTGTATAATAGAGTAAGTTGATAGGATTTCACTGGAGGGTGGAGCCATGGGAAGGGCATGGATGAATGTGCGGTGTCTGTTGTGGCCGTGTACGCGGTCCTGAAGCGAGTCAGGAAGACGTCGGGGGCAGCAATGGGTTTCAAACACCTCAATCCAGGAAGAAACAACGGCGCATCGGCCGGCATGCACATGAAGGAGCGAGTTAATGCGGGTATATGAAGACAACAGTTTCAGCATCGGGCGGACGCCGCTCGTGCGACTTTCGAAATTGGCTCAGGGTCTGAAGACGGAGCGAGTCTACGGGAAAGTGGAGGGCCGGAACCCCGGGTATTCCGTGAAGTGCCGGATCGGCGCGAGCATGATTTGGGATGCGGAGTCGCGGGGCGTATTGCGGCCGGGCGGCACGATCGTGGAGCCGACATCGGGCAACACGGGGATTGCGCTGGCCTTTGTTGCGGCGGCGCGCGGCTATCGGTTGATCCTGACGATGCCGGAGACGATGAGTATCGAGCGGCGCGCGATGTTGAAGGCGTATGGCGCGGAGCTCATTTTGACACCGGGGACGAAGGGCATGCCCGGGGCGATCCTGGAGGCGGAGCGCATTGCCGCAGAGAATCCCGAGTATTATCTGCCGCAACAGTTCAAGAATCCGGCCAACCCGGCGATCCACTTCAAGACGACGGGGCCGGAGATCTGGGAAGACACGGAGGGGGCGATTGACGTGCTCGTGAGCGGCGTCGGGACGGGCGGCACGATCACGGGGATCAGCCGCTACATCAAGCAGTTCAAGGCGATCGAGAGCGTTGCCGTGGAGCCCCTGAACTCGCCGGTGCTCTCCGGCGGGAAGCCGGGTCCGCACAAGATCCAGGGAATCGGCGCGGGCTTCAAGCCGGACGTGCTCGATCTGAGCCTCGTGGACAAGGTCGCCCAGGTTTCGGACGAAGAAGCGTTCGAGACGGCGCGGCGCCTTGCCAAGGAAGAAGGCATCATTTCCGGGATCAGTTGCGGCGCCGCTGCGGCGGTGGCGCTGCGGCTGGCGGCGCAGGAAGAATACAAGGACAAACTCATCGTGGTGATCCTTCCGGATTCCGGCGAACGGTATCTGTCGACACCACTCTTTCACAGCAACGGATTGACGGTTTCTTAAAGGGAGAAAGGGTTCAGCCATGTCAGAGCCAGGACTGGGTACACTTGCACTTCACGCCGGCCAGACGCCCGACCCGACGACGGGGGCGCGCGCGGTGCCGATTTATCAGACGACCTCGTATGTATTTCATGACGAGGAACACGCGGCGCGCCTGTTTGCGCTGCAGGAATTCGGGAACATTTACACGCGGATCATGAATCCGACGACGGACGTCTTCGAGAAGCGGGTGGCCGCGCTCGAAGGCGGCGTCGGGGCGCTGGCGGTGGCCTCGGGGTCGGCGGCCATCACGCTGGCCGTGTTGAACATCACGAAGAGCGGCCAGAACTTCGTGTCGTCGCAAACGCTTTATGGCGGGACATACAACCTCTTTGCGCACACGTTTAAGGATTTGGGAATAGAAGCCCGGTTCGTGGACGCGGGCAATCCCGCGAATTTCGAGCAGAAGATCGACGCACAGACGCGATTCCTTTATATCGAGAGCATCGGCAATCCCGCGAACGACGTGGTAGATATCGAGGCCATTGCGGCGATCGCCCACAAGCACGGCATCCCGCTGATTGTGGACAACACAGTGACCTCTCCCCTGCTCTTCCGCCCGTTTGATCATGGGGCGGACATCGTGGTGCATTCCGCGACGAAAGTTATCGGCGGACACGGCACATCGATTGGCGGGGTGATTGTGGACAGCGGGAACTTCGATTGGAGCAACGGGAAGTTCCCGGAGATCGACGGCCCGAATCCGAGCTATCATGGGGCAAACCTCTACGAGGCGCTGAAGCCAATGGGCAACATCGCCTATATCATCAAGGCGCGCGTGACGCTGTTGCGCGACATGGGTCCGGCGCTCTCGCCGTTTAACGCGTTCCTGCTGCTTCAGGGGCTCGAGACGATTCATCTGCGCGTGCCCCGGCACAGCGAGAATGCGTTGAAGGTTGCGAAACATCTCGAGGGACACAAGGCGGTGTCCTGGGTGAATTATCCCGGCCTGGAGAGCCACCCGGATTACGCGCGGGCGAAGCAGTATTTGCCGAAGGGCCAGGGCGCGATACTGGGCTTTGGCATCAAGGGCGGCAGTGCAGCGGCGACGAAGTTCATCAACAACGTGAAGCTTGCCTCGCACCTGGCCAATATCCTCGACGCGAAAACGCTGGTCATCCACCCCTCGACCACGACGCATCAACAGCTCTCGGCCGAAGAGCAGGCGGCGGCCGGCGTGACGCCGGATTTCATCCGGGTTTCCGTGGGGCTCGAAGACGTGGCGGACATCATTGAGGATCTGGATCAGGCGCTGGCCGCTTCGCAGCAGTAACTGAAGCCAGAAAGCTATCCGCGCCCGGTGATGAGCCGGGCGCGGTCATTTCTGAATGGACCTTATGGACAAGATGGACGATATGGACGCCGGAGCTTCGGCGATGTGTGTGTCCGGTCTGTCGCGCTACTTGAGTTCCTTGATGCGGAGGTTGCGCCAGCTCACGGACATGGCTTCCGTCTTCTTGCCGACGCTGTGCACCTGGAGCGCGAGGAAACCGGCAGGCGTCATGTTGTCCTTGAGATCCGCACGGAGTTCGCCATTAATCCAGGTCTTGATGCTGTCGCCTTTGCACTCGACGCGGACCTGGTTCCATTCGCCGTTCTTCCAGACCTTCTTGCCTTGATCTCCGAATTTCTTGCCCCATTCCTTGTCTTCCTTCGTGGGGAAGAGCCAGCCTCGTCGGGCCTCGTCGTAGATGCCGCCGCTCCAATCGCGATCCTGTCCCTCATCTTCAAGTTCACATTGATAGCCGTGAACACGTCCGTTCTTGTAGCCGGGCAAGCTGAGTCCGCGGATCTGGATGCCGGAATTGAGCGCGGGATGCCCCTTGAATTCGCATTCGAAGACAAAGTCGCCGAAAGTCTTCTTCGTGCAGAGAAATGAGTTGTCCGTGTTGGGCACGCAGGTTCCGACGATCGCGCCGTCTTCAATTTTGTAGAGCGCGGCGCCGCCCTTCTGCTCCCACTGATCCAAGGTTTTTCCGTCGAAGAGGCTTATCCACCCGGCGTCGTCCTGCGCGTGCGCGCATAGGGTGCATGCAAGGCAGACTAACAATGCTGCGGCGAGGGACAATTTCACGGAACTTCTCCTTCCTCTGGGCCTGAACTCGGCCGTTTTGCCATTCTTCCGTCGCGACGCGGCCATAATAGCACGTAGTCTCCGGGCGATGCCTGCAAGTCAGGGTTTGTGCAGACTGAACTCGAGCGCGCCGATATCGGCGGCGGGGCCTTGGGGTACGGGGCGTCCCTCGATGTCCAAGCCGGGTCCGAGGCCGAGTCCTTTGTCCACGCACGGGGAGTTCTCAGGGAGGTGAAATGCCGCATCCGCAAACAGGGGATCGGCCGTGATTGAATGCTGTTCCTGGCAGCGCTCGGACTGATAGGCGGGGAATTCCGGCATCGTGTAGTTGCGTGGCTTCAACAACGCCATTACGCCGGAATGCTGAAACCAGCAGTTGTAATCCATGACAAGGGCCTTCAATTCCTTCTCGGACCACGTGGGCGCGTACAGGGCATTTCCGGCGGCTTCAAAGAAGATGTTGTTCCGGATGACAATGTTCTGCGCGGGAGCGGGGCTGTCGTAGAAGCAGAGATGGCGTCCGCTGGGATCGGGACGTTGCGCGTGCCCCCAGCCGGCGCCGGCGTTGACGCACGTGTTGTTCTCGAAGCAGACGTCATGCGTGAGGGAATTCTCGGGGCGATTCCAATACTCGAAGGAGTATTCGCAGTTCCAGATCACGTTGTAGCGATAGACGAGGTTGAACTGCTGCACACGCTCGCCGGAGTTCTGATTTGTCAATGCCGCGTCGTAGATCTCCCAGAGGCGGCATTGCTCGACGAGATTGTCGTGGGCATTGGCCCAGAACTCGACGCCGTTGCCGAAGCGCACCCGCTTTCCGCCGCCGCTCTGATCACCGCCGCCGATGAAGGAGAAATCGCAACGCCGCACAGTGATGTGGTGCGTGTTGGCCCCGCCGATGCCATGCGCGGCGCCGTAGCGCACGGCCAGGTCTTCGTAAACGACGTGGTGCGCGTTGTTCTGCGCAATCACGTGTTCCCGCAATGCGCATTCGATGCTGGCGTACTGGAGGGCGGGGTTCTTGGAGGAGAACAGCATCACGCAATGGCGTTCCGGGTCGTAACGGAACTTGCCCTGGCGATCGAGATCCCGGTCTTCCCATACTTTGACGCCGCAGGACCTGCCTTGATCGAAGATGATGTTTCCAACGTCGCACGGAAACAGCGTGCCAGCCTTGTCCGCGCCTGGCGGCCTTGATTCCCAGATCTGATGGCCGGTGTCTTGCCAAAGATCCGGCGTATCCATGGGGATGGAACCCAGGAGGCCCGGTTTCTCGCCCGAGCCGAAGGCGCCATACAGGATGCAGGCGCCCTCTTCCCCGTTGTGCGGCCGGAGAGAACCGCGCCAGAAGTCTCCTCTTCGGAACAAGACGCTATCCCCCGGGAGGAGCGGGGCTGCGTTAACCTTCTCGAGGGTCTTCCATGCTGTTTCGGGACTCTTCCCGTCGTGGCTGTCCTCGCCTTCACTCGATACATAGAAGATGGCGCCGGCATTCGCCGCCGTGGCCGCGGCCAGAGCGGCCACAAAGAAGAGCGTCAAGCAGCACTTCCGGCAACTTGCAGACATCTTTCATCTCCTTTCGTCGCGCAGCAGCAACAACCAACCCTTGGATGCGGGAACGCCTATCTCGCCGCTTGGGGTGAACGTTGCGGCGTCCTGAAAGCGATCGATGCGGGGTGCTTCAAGGCTGGCGCGGGCCGGATCCAATCCCAAGGACGCCCAATCAATCGACAGGCGAACGGGGATGGTTTTCTCCTCGCTCCCGGGCGCGGGCCAGTGGGCGAGAGCAATCAGCGCGGCGCCGGGTTTCCGATAGACGGAGGCCAGGACATCCGGGCGATCGGTTTTCACGGGACATTTCGGGTTCCAGTAGCCGAGCCATTCGGCGTCCTGAATGCCGAAAGTGTCCCAGCATCGCCACATGGCGGAGGCCGACGCATGGAGGCGTCCAGTCATGCCGTAGAGCATGCCGCGATAGGGATTGCCTCCATTCTCGTAATTGAGCATCTCGCTCGTGAGTCCAAAGGGGATGCCGGAGATCTCGACAAGCCAGTAATCGGGCCCGAGATTGTAGTCGTACATTTCGCCGAACCAGAGGTTGGAGAGATAGGGAAAGTGCTCCATGTAGGAGTTGGCCGGGCTCGTATGCCAGTTCATGAAATCGTAGTTGTTGCCGCTGTGGAAGTTGATGCGATAGCCGGGATTGTTGCGGCACATGACTTTTGCGATGCGTTTCATGATCTCGCGGTCGTAGCCGATGCCGTCGAGATAGAGCCCGTCGAGCCCGGTGTTTTGCATGAGCCATTGCATGCCTTCGACATAGTAGTTGTGCCAGCGCGAAAGGCCTTGGGTGCCGATGGCCGCATCGGTTTCGCCGTCCGGGAGGGGTTGCCGCCACGCGGGAACGTAGCCGGACACGAGGTGTTCCTGGAGCCAGGGATAGCCGCCGCCCGCCTTGCCGAACATCGTCTTCTCGACGGAGTAGATGAAGGTTTCCGAGCCGGTGAAGACCTCGCTGCCCAGGCTGCGCAGCGGCCACATCTCGGCGACGTGGTTGCTCAATTCGCGCACAGTGTAATAGAGGTTGACGCCGTTTGCCTCGCCGTGAATCTCCTTCGAGGAGAGTATCAGTTCCGGTCCATTGGGCGTTTGCTGCAGCCGGACAGTCCCCGAGAGCAGGCCAGGGCCGGCGCACTTCTCGGGCTGTGTGGCGGCGGCGGAAGTGTTTCGGAACGTCTCCAGCAGAAGTGTGTTGTCGTCCGCCGCCAGGCGTGCCTGTCCGGCGTCGTAGCGCGGAATGCTGGAGATCTTCAGGCCTTCCAAGGCAAAGCCTTCTCCGGAGAACGCCAGTTTGGCGTCGCTCAGGGCGCCCTCGGGGAGGCCGCGACAGGGCGTTTCGCCGAGGGGCTGTCCGTCAATGAGGATGGCGAGACGCTCTCCCCAGGACAGCGTAATCTGATGGCGCTCGCCCTGTTTCCATTCCGGAGCGGACGCGTCCGTCATGCTGGGGTATTGATTCTGTTCCGGCGCGCCTTTCCGCGTATAGGCGCGCATGCCGCGCACATCGACGTTCCAGTACAAGACCAGCGAATCGCCGTTCGGGAAATCCAGATTGAAGAGGTTCTGATTGTAGCGGGCGTTGCGGGGTTCGCCGGCCTGGGGATCAAAGTTGAGGCGCACCCAAAGATCGAGGCTGCCCTGATCGAGACGAATGTTCCCGGACGCGGGGTACTCGAGTTTGCCGAGGTCCGTGTGTTTGACGAGGGCTTTCGTTTGGCGGATGGTTTCTTTGAGCTTATCCGCCGTTAGAAACGGGTAATTGATATACGGATTCTCCGGCGTGGCGTGATGAATGTGGAGGATGTTGGCGTCCGCTCCGACGTCGCCGTAGCGCCAGTTCCAGTGCCTCGGATCGATGGGCTTGAACGGGGTGATAAGGAGTCGGAACTGAAAGCGGAGTTCATCGCCGGGCTGCATCGTTCGTTCGCCGGAGTAGGCGCGCACGAGGACTGTGTCCCCTTGCTCCAGCACGTCGCAACCGCCTTTGCCGCGGTTCGCCCACCCGTCCGGCAGGCCGGCATCATGGAGCGTCACGACGTCCCATGTGTTCTTGTCGCTGCGAAGGGTCAATTGGAGTCCACCCTCGGGGTCGCCGATCCATAGCTGATTGTCGGCGTGGTCCACGTTCCATTTCCAGTGGAGGTCCTCTTTGCGGAAGCCTCCGCGTTGTCCGAAGCCCATGAGATAGGCGGCCCTGGCGCGTTTCAGCGGAATGGCGAGCCGGATGTCTTTGAGCAACAGTGGGGACTCGGCCTTGAGGACGGCCGTGTACGCGAGACATCCGTCGGCTTCCATGATGCACTGTACGGAGCGCTGCATGCCGGACGAAGTGGATTCGTACATGCGCTCTAAAAGGCCGGGGGCGTTGCGGAGGGTCTTTGTTTCCCGAGGCGAGAAGGGCACGAAGCCCTCAGGCGTTTCGACTTCGAAGGCGACGGGTGCGGCGAGCAGGTCTTTGTCCAGACAGCGGATCTGTTGCGGGAGGCCGCCTGCGTCGAAGAGGACCTCGCGGCCGAGGCATTTCGCTCGGTTTCCGCTGGATTCGAGCGGAGTGAAGGGCGGGACCACGTCCTCATCGAGGCCGAGAGTGGAGTTGAGCCACTTCAGGCGGGACATCCGGGCGAGGTCATTCACGCCGCCGTCTTCGAGCGGACCTCCGGCGACGCGTAGTTCGACACGGACGGAAGCGGGCGGGAGATTCGCCGGCGTGAGAACGACTTCGCCGCGGCAAACGCCTTGGGCGTCACGGGGAATTTGGACGCCGAACCAGAGGGGACGGACCTGCCCCTCCCCCACTTCGATCTGCTTCGAGAAGGGATGCCCCAGCCAATCCGTTCCGCCGGCATTGAAGCAGGTGATGTCCTCCTGCGGAATCGGATTGCCTGTGCCAGTGACGAAGGGATGGATCGTAATGGAGAGATTGTCGATGGCCTGACGGGCGGCCCAGACCGCGATTTGGAGAGTGTAGTACTCTCCGGGCTGCGCGGTCCCCTGGAAGATATCTCCGGGGCCTGACGCGATCCATTTCTGGGGCAGGTCTTCGAACATGCGCACGGGAAAGCGCCGGTCTTCCGGAAAGAGCAGATAGGGTTTGTCCGGGTGGGCGTACAAGAGCGACTGGGTTTCTTCGCGCGTGGCAATCTTCTCCATGGGGTCCATTCGATGGAAATCGCCGCGCGCCTGGAGTTCCGTAACCGAGGCTTCCGGCAGCGATTTCCAGGCGGCCGAGGCGAGGTCTTCCGGGCGCAGGCGGTTCCGCTCCAGCCACGCCGCGTCGCTCGTGGATTCCGGGGCAACGTACGTGCCCGCATCATCGAAGTTCCCCTTGCCGGGGCTGTAGGGAAGATAATAGAACTCATAGGCGCCGGGGACGGTTCCGGGCTGAAATGCGAGGTCGCCCGACTCCCGCTCGACACGAATCGGAACCACGTTGGCCACGCGCTGGCCGGTAGCTGCGTCGAAGACGAGAATGGCCTTCTTCTCGGGCTCGAGGTCACGGCGCCGCCAGGGAATATGGGCACGGACCGCGTCCGCCGGTTGATCGACCCGGAGCAGGACGCGATGATTGCCCCGGCCTTCTTCGGGCCATGCCGCGAGACCCTGGGGGAGCTCCTGTGCGGCACCTGACGCAACAACACACAAAAAGATACAAATCACCACACAAGAACTCATCCGCATGCATACTTCCCTTATTTGGCGCGGTGTTGGTGGAGTTTGGAGACCGCGAGGAGGCTCAGAAGCAAAGCGAACAGGAGCAATCCGGCACAGTTCGTGGCGGGGATCGTGTCCGCAACCGTGATACTCACGGGGCCGAAGATGGCGGGTGCTTTGGCGCCATCGTCATAGCGGCAGGTGTAGTCGCGGCTGTCGGAGACTTCGAGCGGGGAGAGGGCGAGCGTTCGGGCATGGACCCCTTGGAGGCGTTCGTTTTCTTCTAGTTCGAGGCCATCCTTGGACCACTGGAACATGGAATCCGGGGCGACGGGATCGGGCACGCGCAGGCAGAAGTCCTGGCCGGCCTCGAGGAGCCCGCCGAGGGCATTCTCACAGGGAATCTCGGGGGGCACGAAGGCATAGCGGTAGAGGGGTTGCGGTCCGAGGATGGAGCGCTCGCTCGTCGTGAAGTAGCTCGCTTCGTCCACGTCGAAGGCGATGGCCTCGCCCTGCACCTCTGGCGCGGATGGCACGGCGCAGGGCG
>CAILVY010000403.1 GCA_903837785.1 Candidatus Hydrogenedentota bacterium | reverse complement strand
ACGGAAAGGGTTTACGCTGATCGAATTGTTGGTCGTGATCGCCATCATCGGTATTCTTGCGGCGATCCTCCTGCCCGCACTCGCGCGCGCCCGAGAAGCCGCGCGGCGTTCGAGCTGCCAGAACAACCTCAAGCAATGGGGTCTGGTGTACAAGATGTATTCGGGCGAATCCAAGGGCGAACGCTTCCCTCCGATGCAGGTGGGTGGGTTCAAGGATGTCAATGGCGCCATCGAAGGCTGCGTTGACGCGGGTCCCTGCGTCTTTACGCTTTACCCCGAATACCTTTCGGACCCGATGATTGCGTTCTGCCCGTCGGATGCCGAGCTGGGAACCTCCATTGATAAAGCGAAGCTGAACGGCCAGTGGTGCTTTGGTTACGCGGCCAACGGCGGCGGCGAATGCGGCCGTGCCATCGACGCGAGCTATGGTTACCTTGGTTGGGTGCTTGACCTGGCGGATTGCACCAGCCCGCAATCCAATTTGACCTCTTTCACGTACCTGGGCATTCTGGCCTCCTCGGCTGGTCTTCCGGCGGACGTGCTGAACAACACAGTTCCCGCGCAGTTCGCGTTTGCCCTGGACAAGTTGGTGGAAGGCGCTCTTCCGTACCTTACCGGCACCCCGCCGGAGGGCGTTCTGCCGACAGTGGACAATGACGTTGATGCGTCCAGCTACACGGCCGCGAACATCGGTAACGGCGGCGGCACGACGATCTATCGTCTTCGTGAAGGCATCGAGCGCTTCCTGATCACCGACATCAACAATCCGGCGGCCTCGGCGAAAGCCCAGAGCACCATCTGGATCATGTTCGACCAGCTTGCCACGACCGTCTCCGCCTTCAACCACATTCCGGGCGGCGCGAATGTCCTGTTCATGGACGGTCACGTCCAATTCCTGAAGTACGGCGAGTGCGAACAACCCCCGGCCAACAAGCCGATGGCCACGTTGGTGGGTGTGCTCACCGCTGGCTGATAAGTTCTCTTTGTCGTGGTAGCCTCAATCGAGGCAGGCGGGCCGCCGTTTGGCGGCCCGTTCTTCTTTTCAACCGGGGGGAATTGCGGTGCGGGGAGGCTTTCCCGTACAGTAGTCGTTTGTGGCTGTTCTGAATGTTGCGCGCGTCAACGTCGAGGAGTAGCGGGACGATGAGTGTGCTGGAAGCGGTAGGCAACACTCCGGTGGTGGAGTTGCGGCGGCTGAACAGGAATCCCCGGGTGCGGATCCTGGCGAAGCTCGAGGGGAACAATCCGGGCGGCTCCGTGAAGGACCGGACGGCGCTCTGGATGATCCGGATGGCGGAAGAGTCCGGGGAGTTGACGCGGGAGAAGGTGCTGCTGGAACCGACCTCGGGCAACACGGGGATCGCCATCGCCATGATCGGCGCGGCGAAGGGCTACCGGGTGAAGCTGACGCTGCCGGGATGCGTAAGCTCGGAGCGCAAGCACATTCTGGAGGCGTTCGGCGCGGAGGCGATCATGACGCCGGCGCGGGAAGGGACCGACGGGGCGATTCGCGAGGCGCATCGCATCCTTGCCGCCGCGCCGGAACAGTACTACATGCCGAATCAGTTCGCGAACCCGAGCAACATCCTCGCGCACTACGAGAGCACCGGCCCGGAGATCTACGCACAAACGAACGGGGAAGTGGACGTGTTTGTGGCAGGGATGGGGACGACCGGAACGCTCATGGGCGTGTCGCAGTACTTGAAAGAGCAGTGTGCGGAGATCCGCATCGTGGGTGTCGAGCCGGTGCAGTGCCATACGATTCAGGGATTGAAGAACATGACCGAGTCGATGGTTCCGCAGATCTATGACCGGTCGCGCCTGGATGAGGTCATCCTGATGGAAGACGGGCCGGCCTTCGATGTGACCCGGAGGCTGGCGGTGGAGGAGGGGATTTTCGCGGGGATGTCGAGCGGCGCGGCAGTCGCGGCGGCGCTGGACGTGGCCGAACGCATGGACTCGGGCACGATTGTGGTGCTCCTGCCCGACCGCGGGGATCGCTATCTGAGTACGATGCTGTTCCGGTCGGTTTGCGCGAAATGCCCGCCGTGAGATGACGGGGGCTCACGCGATAGTCCAGGGTTCTCTCATGGGGCGGGCGGAGAGCATGCGGTTCGCATCCGCGTCGTCCAGGAACTGCTCCCGTTCGGGATCCCAGCGGAGCTTGCGGGGGAGCCGCATGGCGATGTCGCTGAGGTGACAGAGCGTGTCCGAACGGACGGCGACGTCGATGGGGCAGATGGTTTCCGCGCGGGACTTCACGCAGTCCAGGAAGTTCCGGACGTGGTTGTCGCTCTCGTAGAGGCGGAGGTCGCGGGGGCCGAGGTTCCGCTGGACGAGGGACGGGGGATCGGATTCCGTGCGGCCGAGCGTGACATAGACTTTGCCCTCATCGCCCTCAAACGTGATGCCTTCGGCGGTTTTCTGCGTGTCCGTGTAGATGAGCCGGACGCCGTTGGCATACGTCATCTGCACGTCCCACGCGATGGCGCAGTCGCGCATGCCGTCTTTCGGGAAGGTGCCGCGGCCCTCGATCTCGATGGGGCCGCTGCGTTCCGTGTCATTGCCCCATTGGGCGATGTCCACGTAGTGGACGCCGTAGCCCGCGACGAAACCGAGCGAGTAATCGTAGTTGTGCCACCAGTACTGATCGATGATGCGCTTTTGGTTGAAGGGCGCCCAGGGCGCGGGTCCGAGCCAGAGTTCGTAATCAATCCAATCGGGGACCGGTTCCGGCGCGAGGTTCTCGGATTCGATGCTGGGCAGCGAGCCGACGCGGATCGTGTGGAGCCTGCCGACGGCGCCGTTCCGGACGAGTTCGCAGCCGTAGCGGAAATTGCGTTCGGAGCGGTGCTGGGTGCCGAACTGAAACACGTTGCCGTGGGCGCGGATGGCCTTGCGCAGGGCGAGATTCGCGGCAACGCTCAGTCCGAGCGGCTTCTCCGTGTACATGTCTTTGCCCGCGCGCGCGGCGGCGAGCGAGATCGGCACATGCCAGTGATCCGGTGCGGCGATGTGCACCGCGTCGAGATCCGTGCGCGCCAGCAGTTCTCGGAAGTCGCGGCAGGAGGCGCAGCCGTGATCTCCGTAGTGCTTGTCAACGAGCTTCTTCGCTTCCGCGCGGCGCAGGTCGTTCACATCGCACACCGCGATGACCCGGGCTTCGGGTTGCCCGAGGAAGACGTTCATCACGCCGCATCCCTGCGGGCCCGTGCCGATCGTGGCAACCGTGATCCGGTTGCTGGGCGCAACGGCGCCGTTCAGGCCGAGTGCAGAGCCCGGAATGAGATAGGGGAAGCCGGCGGCGGCGGCCACGGCGGCCGCGCCCCGCTTGAGAACGGCGCGTCTCGAGTATCGCGTTGTCATTCGCAGTGGAATACCTCCTCCATGTTGGCCCACCACTCGTCCGCCTGGCGGAGCCGCACGGGTTCCTGGCAGGGCTTGCAGAGGGCCCACCAACGCTGCGTCGTGGGGTCCGCGGCCATCTTGTCCATGTCCGCCTTGAAGTTGTCGCCGGTGTACTCGAAGTAGCTGAAGAGGAAGTAGCGGTTTTCCCGGGCGTGGAAGAGATAGATCGAGTAGTTGCGGATATGGCAGTCGGCGATCATCTTGAGGACGTCCGGCCAGACCGCCGCGTGCAGCTTCTTGTATTCGTCGAGCTTCTCGGCCTTGAGGCCGATAACCATGCCGTATCGTTCGACTTTGGCGGCGTTGCACTTGCCGGTGGTGCAGCATCCGTTCAGGAGCATCGCCGCACAAAAGCAGCCGGCCACTACTGCGAGATGAATGTTTTTCATAAGCCTCTCCCGGTTATGTCTTCAACAAGCGGAACGATTCGGAGGTCATTGCGGCTCGCCCCCGTATAGCCTTTACACTCAGAACTGACCCTTGAACTGATCCGCGTTGGCCTTTGTGATGGGCGGACACGGGATCAGGTATTCCTTGTCGAGCGGCTCGCCCTTGAGGTGCTTGAGCGCCAGACGCACCGCGTTCCGGCCCTCTTCTTCGGGCTGCTGGAAGCTGGTTCCGGTGATCTTGCCTTCTTTGATGGCCGCGATGGCTTCTTCGCTGCCGCCCATGCCCACGATGGCGATGTTGCTGCGGCCGGCGTCCCGGCAGGCCTCCGCGGCGGCGATGGCCTGCGGATCCCCGTGAACGTAGACCCCTTTGAGGTCCGGGAACTTCGCGAGCAGGGTCTGCATTTCCGTCACGGCCTTGCCCCGGTCGCCGTCGTGGGGCACCCGCGCCAGCACCGTGACGCCGGGGAAATCTTTCATCACATCGCGCAAGGCTTGCGAGCGTGCAATCTCGGGCGCGGTGCCCACGTGCTGATGCAATTCGACGATGCCGCCCTGCCCGCCGATGGCCTCCATGAGAATCTTCGCGGAAGTGACGCCGCCCTGATACGTGTCGGTGCCGGTGTAGGAGACGAATTCGCAGCCGTCGGCCACCGTGCGATTCACGAGTATGACCGGAATCCCGGCTTGGCTCAGCGCCTGCAGACCCGCCACGAGCGGCTCGCGCTTCATGGGCACGAGGCAGACCGCGTTCACCTGCTTGCCGATCATCTCCTGGATCTGCTGGATCTGCAGGACGGGGTCTTCCTTGGCATTCGTGATGGTGACCTCGGCCCCGAGCTTCTTGCCCTCGTCCAGGGCGCCCAGGCGCATGTTCTGCCAATACGGATCATCGAGCGTCATGAGGAAGCCGATCTGCGGGGCCTTCGCCTGGCCGGGATTGCCGCAGCCCATCAGAACGCCGGATGCCAGCAACAGAAGCGACGTGTAACGCAGGAGTTCTCGCGGCAACATGCTAATCTCTCCATTCTTCTTCTGTAATGCCTGCTTCGCTCAGGATCTGATAAAGCGTTCCCGTGGGCAAATCACGTCCACGATGATCGGGCACGATTACTTGAACCCGGCCTCTTCTCCACTTCCGGTGACAGCCTTTTTGCGAGACGAGCACAAAGCCGTGCGAACGAAGCAGGTGCTCCACATCGCGGGCGCACATTCGCCGGATGCGCTCGCCCATCAGACGTTGACTTCCCGCGCAACGGCCGCCGGCGGCAGCTCAATAGGGTCGGGCTGCAAGTAGAGGGCAATGGCCTCGCGGATGTTTTCCAGCGCCTCGTCCTGAGTCTCCCCTGCAGACGCGCACCCCGGCAATTCCGGGCACCACACGGCCCAATCGCCCGAGGCTTTGTCTTGCTCCAGCACTACTCGCCACCGCATTTGCGGCTTCCTCCATCTCCGGCGGCGTTTGGCCCGACTACTTTGCGTGCCGCGCGTTCCGCCGGCGCATCAACACGTCTATCGTCACGACGATCAAGATAATAACACCGCGGACGATATTCCGGTACTCCTCGTTGATGCCGAACTGGCTGAGGAGGTTTTCGATCACGGAGAGGAGCAGGAGTCCGTTGAGCGTGTACCACAGGCTGCCGCTGCCGCCGCCAAGCGGCGTGCCGCCGACGATGACGCTGGCGATGACGATCATTTCGAGCCCCTGATAGCTGGCGGCCTGGGCGGTATTAGACATGCCGGTGGAGATGAGCGCGGCGATGGCGCAGGTGAATCCACAGAGGGTGTAGGCGATGGTTTTGACGCGGGCCGTGTTGATGCCCGCGAGCCAGGAGGCGGTTTCGTTGCCGCCGACGGCGTAGACATAGTGTCCATAGCGGGTGCGCCGCAGCACCACGAGCAGGACGGCGAAGAGGACGAGGAAGATGAGGACCGGGACACTGACGCGGTGGACGCCGTCCCCGAGCACATCGATGCGTCCCCAGTAGATCAGGCGGAAGGACTTGGCGAGGTCTAGCGGGGCCATGATGGTCTGTCCGCCCTGGGTGATGACGAGGGCGATGCCGCGGAAGATCAGCATCGTGCTGAGGGTGACGACGAAGGGGTTCACGCCCACGTAGGCCACGAGTCCGCCGTTCACCGCGCCGAGAACCGTGCCCACGGCGAGCGTGGCGGCGATGGCCAAAGGAACGGCCCCCCAGGCGCCGAGCGCCGCGCAGGCCTGGAGCATGAGTATGGCGCAGACGCCGCACACGGCGGTGATGGAGGCCACGGACAGATCGAAGCCGCCGGTAATCATGACGAGCGTCATGCCGCACGCGATCACGCCGGTGGCCGCGGCGTTCGTGAGGAGGTTGTCCGCGAGATTGCGCCACGTGAAGAACGTGTCGGTTTGCAGGGACGACATGATGCAGAGTCCGACGAGCAGGAGGAATACGGAGGCCGTCTGGATAGTCTGAAAGGAAAGCGCGCGCTTCGGCGCGCTGCTCCCCGCGGTATCACTACTCATGTGTCCGAAGTTCCCTCGCCCAGGCGGCATGTCTCGCTTACTTCAGGATTGTGGCGCCCATTATGCCGAAAACGGCATCGTTGGCGATAGCTTCGAGGGAGACTTTCTCGAGCGTGCCGCCGGGGCGAAGATCGAAGGCCAGCAACTGCGCCTCCGTGTCCATGTCCACCGGCTTCGTGAGATCGGCCACTTCGGCGGAACCCGCCGGGCCCTTGCGGCCGCCGATATTCTCGAAGCCGTTGGCGGCGACATCATGAAAGCGTCCGCACCACGTGCCCCAGCAGTCGCCGATGTCGAAGGGATTCACGAGATCCTTCACTTCCGCCGTTCCGTCGCTGTACTGCAGGGAGACGCGAAGATTGGGGACATGGCTTTGCGCGGGAAACGTCATGCCGCTCAACATCAGGTAGAGGGTTGTGCCCGTGGCGTTGACCGGGAAGGCGAGTTGCTCGGGGAAGCCGCCCGCGCGTGTCACGACGGCGATATTTGCGCCTTCCCTGGCGCTCTTGAAGGGGATTCCCTCGCTTGTCCAGGCGACGCCGTCCACGTCCACTTTCGCGCGCCACGCGGCGTCGCTGACGGGATCGTTGCGGCTGCCGTGGTACTGGAGCAGATGATCCCGCCAGTAGCCGAAGCCGACCTGGCTCGCGGGCGGGGCAGGCGGCTTGGCCTCTTTCGTGACGCGGGGGAGCACTTCCGTGAGGGGACTGTTGAAGACCCCGCCGAGATCCGTCAAAGCCCAGCGGCTCAGGTCGTGCGTCGGGTTGTCGAGATGCTTCCAGACGCGGGCCGGCGCGGTCTCCTGACAGGCCGCTTGCTGTGCAACGATGGGGCCGGGGGTGTAGCGGATCAGGAAACGGCCGTGGGTGGCTTCGGGCGAGACGGCGTTCGCCCAGAGGAGTCCGTCAAAGCCGGTTTCCGTGGGCTCCATGCCGACCGGGTCGTTCGTGTCGCCGCCGACGCCGGTGATCGAATGAATCCCGGTGGCCAGGAGGGGCATGTGGAGATGAATCGAGATCGGTTGCGGCGCGGTCCACTCGATGGCAATCGTGCCGTTGTGCCGGCGCCAATTGTACGAGAGCAGGGGCGTGGAAATGGAGGCCTTCTCCCAACCCAGCGGAAACTGCGGCGAGAGGAGGATGCGCTTGTCCTGCAGTTTGGGCACGATGCCGAAGAGCCCTTCGACGACTGCCCGGCCCCACATGCTGATGGCGTCCGTGAATTCGTCGTTCGCCCGCTGGGTGCCGTTGGAATTGCTGTGGCAGGCGAGGCCGCCGGGCGTGGGGCCGTTGAAGATGCCGCAGAGGCTGGCGCGCAGGAGGGCGTAGGCAATGTCCGAACGGCCCGCGAGCCAGTTTGTGAGGGCGTAGTTCAGGTTCTCGCCATAGGCGAGTTCATACGTGCTGTGCGTGTAGGTGCGGCCGCGGTTCGGGAACCAGTTCGAACTCCAGACCAGGCGGCCGTCGCCCGGCGTGGGGTCCCGGCGGAGGTGGCTGTCCGCCCAGAGGAGCATGCGGTGGATCTGACCGTTGTCCGCCGCGCCAAACTCGGCACTGTGATAGATCGTCGGAAGCTCGGGCTCGGGATGCAGGAGCATGGCGCCGCGGGTATCGCGGTATTCCGCAAAGACGCCCTGATCGGGCATCCACAGGCGATCCTGCATGGCCTGGCGAATGGCCGCAGCCTTTGTCTGATGCGGCGCGGCGTCATAGCCGAGGCGCTGGGCGAGTTCGGCGAGGAACGTGTATGCGCGCAGCATGTAGGCGGAGGCCTGGGTGCACTGTCCGCCGATGTACCAGTGAGAATCGCTGATCCACGTGTTGAGGGCGTTCTCATAGAGGTGGGCATTGCCGGGCTGGAGGCGGCGGTCTTCCCAGGCGGCGATCCCCTCGAGCACGGGATAGATTTCGCGCATGAGTTCGAGGTCGTTCGTGTAATCGAAATACTGGCGCGTCTGATCGAAGAAGACCTCGTTCATGTTGTAGAAGACGCCGGGATCGTATTCGAGCAGCGAGCCGAGCGCGCCCTGATCGTCGCCCTGGGCAACACGGCCGAGCGTTGTGTGGTGCTGGATGGATTGTTTCACGCGATCGAGCCAGCCGTAACAGGCTGAGCCGTACCACCCGCGCCAGCCGAGATAAGCGAAGCGCCACGACCACGCGCCGTGGAGGATGGCCGAATCGCCCCAGGTGCCTTCCGTGGCGAAGGCCATCATCCGCACCGCGGCGTCGAGGGGGGGATCCTGCGTGTGGACTACGACGCGCTCGGAGATGCTCCGGTTGCGCGCCAGGGCATCCTCCCAGGCCTTCGCGGGAGCGGCGATGGCCTCCTGGATGTCGCCGCCCATGCCGATGACGACATATCCATCCGTCTGGCCCGGGGTCAACGCGATTTCCTGCACCGCCGTGGCGTTTTGCCTCTCGCGGCGGTTCGTGTCGTCCATCCATTGCGTGTTGCCGCGCAAGGCCGCCGGCGACTCGGCAAAGGACGCGGGCGCGCCGAAGCCCAGGCGGGCGGCCCAGGAACTGCCGCCCTGGACGAGCGCCTTCCACTCCGGCAGGCGCCGGGTCACGGAGAAGACCTCATTGACGCACACATCGGTCTTGTCGAAAGCGCGCCGGAGCGAGAAGCGTCCGTTGTCCAGCAGGATCGTGTCTTTGGCGCAGTGTTCGGGAGCGAACGTGAATTCGGCCGCGCCCATGTTGTAGTTCGTGAAGAAGGCCGACGCCCCGCCGTAGGCCCACACGAGCGTCGCGGGCGAACTTAATCCCTCGACGTTGATCTTGACGATGAGCCCGGCGGAATGCGCCAGCGCGCTGGCCGAGAGGCGGACGGTCGCGCCGGGAAATGCGGGGTCACGGAGTTTGTATTCCATGCGGCCGCCCGTGTAGCAGACGCTGATCAGGTTGTCCCAGCGATGGAACCATTTCGTCGCGTCGCCCTGGAGGAGTCCGAGATAGAGATGGCCGAGCAAGCCGCCCGCGGAGTGGAAATCGAAGAGGAAGCGCGGTTCGTTGTACGCGAGAACCAACGGGCGAAAGCCGCAGCGATCGAGTTTGGCGAGTTCTTCTGCTGACCAGATAAGCGCCTTGTCCGCGGGGGGGTACAAGGGGCGGCGATGTTGGCGCGCGTTGTCTGTGGTGACGCCGATGGTGACGCCGGGCGATGGACGGCTCGTCTCGTAGCCGGAGGGCAGCGCAATGGACCAGCCCTCTTCCACGGGCGAGTACATGCCGTGGTTCGGCGGGGATGTTTCCGCGTCGGTGGCTGTGGCGGCCGACAGGGCGCAAAGCAGCAAGAGTCCAAGGTTCATGGCCGGTTCCTCCTCGCTTCCGTGATGAGGGCTATTGTATCGGGTTCTGAGCGTTTACGCCACGTGAGTTACCTCTCGCCCTCCAGGAGATTCTCCGGGGGAGTATTGCTGCCTCTGGCGCGGCCTGTATCGATTTGGTACAATAAGGGAGATGGAAATGGGATGGTGTTGCGATGCGAAGCAAGGGAAAGACGGCAAAAGCGGATATCCTGATTGCCACGCCCGAGATGGCCTACGGGGCGACGGTCGCTAACTTCCTTGCACGGCAAGGGTTTACGGTGGAACGGTGCCATGATGCGGCGGGCGTCTTGCGCCTGGCGGGACGCCGCACCTTTGACGTGCTGGTGCTGGACCTGGACTTGGGAAACGAGGGGGACATCGCGCTGGTGTCCTATATCCGCCAGAAATCCCCGGCCACGCGGCTGGTGCTGCTCTTTGACATCGAACTCATCGACAAGGCGATTGACGGCATCCGTCAGGGCGCGTACTTCTATCTGCCGAAGAGCAGTCCGCCCTCGGACCTGGTGCTCGTGGTGGAGAAGGCGCTGCGCTATCGGGACACGGAGGCGGCGGCGGACGATTATGAGCGGACGATTTTTGAGGAACTGGTCGGGCAAACGCCGGCGATGCAGCGGGTGGTGGAGTTGATTCACAAGGTTTCGCCGACGGACAGCACGGTTCTGTTGCTGGGGGAGAGCGGTACGGGAAAGGAAGTGGTGGCGAACACGATTCACCGCTTGAGCCGGCGCAAGGACATGCCGTTTGTGGCGGTGAATTGCGCGGCGCTGCCGGAGGCGCTGTTGGAAAGCGAACTCTTCGGGCACGTCCAGGGGGCGTTCACGGGCGCCGATCGCGACAAGGCCGGGCTCTTTGAGGAGGCCGAAGGCGGGACGATTTTCCTCGATGAGATCGGCGATATGTCGCCGATCACCCAGGCGAAGCTGTTGCGCGTGCTGCAGAACGGCGAGATCCGGCGCGTGGGCTCGACGATGGCGCAGCGCGTGAACGTGCGCATCGTCGCGGCGACGAATCGGGACCTGGTCGAGGCGGTGGCGCGGAATGCCTTTCGCGAGGACCTCTATTTCCGCCTGAACGTGGTCCAGATCCGGATTCCGCCGTTGCGCGAGCGGATGGAGGCGTTGCCGGTGCTGATCAGCCATTTCCTGGCGCGGTCGAACACGCGTTTCGGGAAACAGGTGCGCGGCCTGGACGATCATGCGATGAGCCTCTTGCGTCATTACGAGTTTCCGGGGAATGTGCGCGAACTGGAGAGCCTCATCGCCCACGCGGTCATCATGGCCGACGGCGAACTGATCCGCGCGCGCGATCTCCCCGAACCGGTCCAGTTTGGCGTGAAGCCGCGGCTGGCGTTGCCCTACACGGCGGAATCGGGCAGCGTGCCCCTGGCGGAAGCCGAAGAGCACCACATCCGGAACGCGCTCGAGAAACTCAACGGCAACCAAAGCCTCGCGGCAAAGAAACTCGGGATCTCGCGCTCGACCCTGTGGCGCAAAATGCGCGAGTACGGGATGGAGTAAGGGCGCGCGGGGACGCTGCGTCAACTTCTGCCCGATGCCGGCGGCCTCGTTGCCTCGTAGAAGCGGCGTCCCCGCCGCTTGCGTCCCGGCGACTTCCTTCTGTTACGCGGCGAGGACGCTGCGTCTACGGGTGAAAGGCGCGGGGTAGACCGTGGTCGGCCTCGACCCGGCCAGGGGAGCGCCTCACACAGCGGCGCAGGGGCGCAGACGCGCAGAGAGGATTCACCCTCTCGTTGCCAAGTTGGACTTGGCAACGGAGTTGTCCCGGAAGCTGCGCTTCGTTCGTGGGCTTTCCGGCCATGGCCGAGGTGAAGGACCGCTTCGAAGAGAGGGGCGTTACCAAGTGCAACTTGGTAACGAGAGAAACGGGAGAAGGAGAGATTTCACCGCGGAGCCACGCCGTAGGCGGACAAGCCACGCAGTAGGCGGACAAGCCACGCCGTAGGCGGACAAGCCACGCCGTAGGCGGACAAGCGCACGGAGAGCACGGAGAGTACGGAGGAGGAGGAGGCGCAGGAAGCGGAAGAGGATGGGACCTTCCGAGCGCTGTGCTGTGAGCCACGGACCGGGTAACGGCTTGGAAGGCAGTTTTCGGAGATCATGGCCGCCCGAAGCGGGGGAGACAGCACGTTCTAGAAAGCTATCCCCGCCATGAAGCGTGCTACACGGGGAAAATAATGCTGTTGTTTTTTTTTTAAGTTGTGCTATTGTGCATTCATGCTCCCTGCGTGTGGGCTATGTTGGACAGGGGATAACACGGTGCAGCATAGAGGAGAACGGAGATGGCATCCATACACCGGAAGGGAACCGAATCGATTGGGTTGTTCTTGATCCTCTCGATTTTCTGGATGTGCGCCGCCGCGGCGCCGGCGGCAACCGTGACAGTGGATACGCTCAACGACGTGCTCGATGGCGACACCTCCTCCATTGCGGAACTAACCGCGACTCCTGGCCCGGACAGCTTGATTTCGCTACGGGAGGCGATTACGGCGGCGAACAACACGCCGGGCGCGGACGACGTGTTCTTTTCCGTGGCAGGTACAATCTACTTGGAGTCGCTCCTTCCGGCCTTGATAGATATGACAGGGGGCACCGCCGTGCACGGCGGCGGCGATATTGCGTTGTCCGGGACGTCCGAAACGGGCACGGCCAAATCGGCTGACGGTGTTGTCATCCAATCGACAGCGAACGTCATAGAGGGTCTGACTTTCGCCGGTTTCTATCTCGAAGTGCATCGCGCGGTCTCAGGATGCGCCATTGTAATCACAGGGCCGGAGGCGACACATAATGTCGTGCGCAGTTGTCAAATCGGTCTGGATACTGTTCTAGATACTCCTGGGACATACATTAACCTTGAGGGCGTACGAATTGAGGCGGGCGCCTCACACAACATCGTCGGCGGAGTTGCAGAGGACGAAGGAAATGTAATTTGCGGCACCGCATGGTGTGTCACGGTCAAGGATGCTGCAAGCTCGCGAAATGAAGTGATCGGGAACATCATTGGCCTTGATTCCACCGGAAGTTTTCCGGTATTCCTTGACGGACGGGGAAGGGGGGTGTCTGTTGTGGATGCTACGGATACCGCGATAGGCGGCGGCGCACCGGGAGAGAGAAATATCATTTCGGGTCTTGGCTCCGCTGTGCGATTGTCCGGGCTTGGAAACACGGTTCAAGGCAACTTCATAGGCACGGATGTTTCGGGTGCGGAATGCGTAGGCATTACCTCTCAAGGAATCGAGATACAGGGTGGCTCTGCCGCAATAGGGGGAAGCGAGGAAGGACAGGGCAATGTGGTGGTCGCGGGCGAGTGGGGCGTCTGGATAACCCGGGACTTCCGCGATGGAAGCGCGCCAGTTTCTGTGACGGTTCAAGGCAATTACATCGGTACTGATGTCACTGGAACTGTTGCGTTAATTCATGGTGCCGATGGAATCTCTGTGTATGGTGGAAATACACAAATAGGAGGTGCGGACCCTGGTGCTGCTAACGTTATCGCCGGGTGTGATCGGGGTATTCGTGTGTATGGCAGTACCGACGTGACGATCCAGGGAAACTTGATTGGTACGGATGCCGCGGGAAACAACCCGCTACCCAATGACGTCGGCGTTGACGTCTGGCTTGACGTGACGGGGTGTCTGGTTGGCGGTTCCAGTGCCAGTGAACGCAATATCATTTCTGGGAATAACACCGCTGGCGTCGCCGTCAGATTATTCGTTGATGGTCCCCCGCCCCAGGGCGTTGAGATCTTGGGGAATTACATTGGAGTGTCGAGTTTGGGTGTTGATCCCCTTCCAAACGGGACGGGGATTCTCCTGGACGGTTCGCCACACGGGTATTCGAACCCTTTGGGTGGGCCCATATCAACAATAGTTGGTGCACCGGGTATGGGCAACGTGATTGCTGGGAACCTTGGTGTCGGTGTCGCCATTCGCGATGCAACGACGGTCAGCACCATAATTCAGAGTAACAGGATCGGACTTGGTGCGGATGGAGTGACGCCGATTCCGAACGGTGGTCAGGGCGTCTTGATTAGCGGCGTGAACACGCTGGTGGGCGGTGTGGAGCCGGGGTCGGGGAATGTGATTGCGTACAATGGCTTGGCGGGGGTGGAGGTGTCGGGTGCGGCGGCGTCGGGGAACACGATCTCGCGGAACAGCATTTTCGGGAATCTCGGGGGCGGGATTGTATTGTCGGAGGGCGGGAACGGCGGCATGGCCGCGCCGGTGATCTCGATGATCGCGCCGCTCTCGGGGACAACGGCGCCGCTGGCGGTGGTGGAGTTGTTCGCGGATGACGGGCAGCAGGGGCGCTTCTTTGTGGATGCGGT
>CAILVY010000402.1 GCA_903837785.1 Candidatus Hydrogenedentota bacterium | reverse complement strand
GAGCGCATCGCCGGCGGCATCGACATGATGATGATCCGCGAACTGGTCGGGGGCCTCTACTTCGGTTCGAAGGAACGCGGCACGACATCCGAGGGCCTTCGCTACGTCAAGGAAGCCCTTGAATACGATGAAGCGGAAATCCGCCGCATTGTCAAAGTGGGCTTCGAGGTCGCGCGCGGGCGCCGCCGCCTGCTCCACAGCGTGCACAAGAGCAATGTCCTCATGTCGAGCGTGCTGTGGAACGAGGTTGTCTTTGAAGTCGCCAAGGACTACCCGGACGTCGAACTCAAGCACATCATCGTGGACGCAGCGGCCACCGCCCTCGTGCTCAATCCGCGCCAGTTCGACGTGATGGTTATGGAGAACATGTTCGGGGACATCCTCAGCGATCTGGCCGGGGGCATTCTGGGCTCGCTTGGCCTGATGCCCTCCGCCTGCGTCGGCACGGAGAAGTCGTATTACGAGCCGTCGCATGGCTCCGCGCCGGACATTGCGGGCAAGGGCATCGCCAATCCCTACAGCATGGTCGGCTCCGTGGCCATGATGCTCGAAATGTCCTTCGGCATGAAAGAAGCATCGCGCCGGATTTGGGACGCGATGCGGAAGGTCTTCGGCGAGGGCAACACGACCGCCGATCTCGGCGATCCCGACGGCAAGCGCCAGGTCATTTCGACCGCTGCGTTTGGCGACAAAGTGGTCGAAGCGCTTCAAACATGACATGAGGGAGGTCCGGCGATGCATCTGGCGATTCTGTTGACGGTTTCCGTGGTACTCGCGCAGGCCGGGAATGCGGAACCAGATGCCGCCTCAGGAAGCGGTGCTCCGCTCAAGGTGCGCAACAACTTCGTGACGGAACTGGCCTGCCTGAACGCGGCCCCGGAGAAGGAAGTGACCTTCTCCAATCCGCGGGCGGGCTGGGTCTTCTTCAGCGCGGAAAGCCCCACGGAACCCCGCGTGTTTCTCGACGCGGACGCGGCGTCTCTTATCTGGCGGGCAAACCCGGCGGCCCGCGCTTACGAGGCCATGCGCTTTCTTGCCGAGGGCGATCACCGGCTGCGCCTGGAACCCGCAGCAGCGCTGGCGCTCTCCGTGCGCACGGTTCCGGAACTGGCCTACTGCTATTATCCCGCCAATCCGCACATCGCCCCCTTCGGCCCCTACGACTGGAACTTCGTCACGCGCCATGTGCTTCCCCACGTGAACACGCTGATCTCCGGAGGCGGCGCCTCCGCGGAGGAGTTCGAGCAGTGGCGCCGCGAAGGCCGCCAATGGATTGCGAACGCCAGTCTGCCGGGGCTCAGCAGTGCCGCCGCGCCGTGCGCCGACGAAGTCTTCGCCGCGTGGGCGAAGAACCCGGGGCTCACGAAGCCGGGTTTCGGCGGCATGATCGTGGATGAGTTCCTGGATGCCAGCCCGGAACACTATCGCGCGTGGACCGAGGCCCTGCAACGCGTGCTCGCGGCGCCGGGATTCCAGGGGCGGACCTTCTACGCCTGGTCCGGCACGATCTTCGAACAGAAGCAGGGCATGGAATTCTGCCGCACGATCATGGACCGGGGCCAGCGCTTCGCATGGGAGGCGTATCTGCGCGAGGATGCCACGCTCAAGGCCGCCGAACGCCGGATTGATCACGACCTCTGCCGCGACTTCACGCAATGGCGGAAGGCCGTGCCCGGCGTCGAACAACGCATGATGCTGACGCTGGGCTATCTTTGTGCGCCGCCGGAAAGCCTCAATGTGGACCCGGGCACAGACTATCAGGTCTATCTGGATCTCCAGTTTCAGCAGCTTGCCAACAACCCTATCTTCGCGAATCTCTACGGGCTCATGGAATACTCCGCCAGCTATGCCGACGAGGAGTCGTTGCGCTTTGCCCATAAACTGATCCGGCACTACTGCATCGAGGGGAAGCGCGAGCGATTCACGGACGATCCGTACGTCCTGCCCCACCTGAAGAATCCGGATTTCCGCGAGGGGCTGAAGAAGTGGCACGTGGAAGCCGCCGAAGCGGGGGCCGTAGCGGCGGGCAGCATTAAAGATTTCAGTTGGTTGCAGGGACGCTATCCCAAGATGAAGCAGGGGGATTCCTTCTGCCGGATGAAGCGATTGGACAAGGGTCCCAACCGCGTGCAACAGACGGTTCATGCCCTTGAGCCGGGACGCCTTTACTCCGTCAAGGCCATTGCCGCGGACTTGCGCGACCTTGCGAAAGAACAGGCCGTCGCGTTGAACCTGGAGCTCACCGGGGTGGAACTGCTGAGCGACTACGACATTGCGTATGCTTACCCCAGTTGCTACTCACATGAAAGCGGACCCTACACGCGCGAACATCCAGCCTGGTTCACGTTGTACCGGAAAGTCTTCCGGGCCACTGCGAAGCACGCCGAACTAAGCTTGTCGGATGCGGCGTGCCCGCCAGGGCAGGAACTCGCGGTGAACTTTATCGAGGTGCAGCCGTTCCACGCGCCGTGAACAGTCCGAACGCCTACTTCGCGCAGAACGCCTTCCAGGACGGCTGCTGCTGGATCCGTTCGTAGACGAGCTTCGCCACGAACTGGGCTTCTCTGGGCGAGTAATGACCGGGGGTCC
This sequence comes from Candidatus Hydrogenedentota bacterium, assembly GCA_903837785.1. Lineage (GTDB taxonomy): Bacteria > Hydrogenedentota > Hydrogenedentia > Hydrogenedentales > CAILVY01 > CAILVY01. Next base: position 1,565 of record CAILVY010000402.1, on the reverse strand, counting down.
AGTCCGTTCCAAGATCCACAAACGCCGGGCGGGTCGGCAAGAATGCGACATGCTTTTCATCCGCAATCTTCCGCAGCAGATCCTCGGTCTGGTTGGTGTCCTCTTTCTTCGCAGCGGGGCCGGAAATCTCCAGGTTGCATGCAAGGTGAACCAGCAGGAACTCCGCGCCATGCTGCCGCGTGCACGCGATGGCTTCCTCGACGATGCGCGTGTTCAAGGCAGCCCATTCCCGCTTCACCTCGCCGCCCTCCATGCGCTGCCGGAACGCCCGGTCCTCGAAGGCAAGCCGGAGCCGGCCGCGAAGCCCTCCGTATTCATCGCGGATGCGGGCGGCCGTGGCCGGATACGCCCCGACCGGCACGTTCGTCAGTTGCAGTTCACCCGCGCCGTCGAGAATGAAACGCGGCTTCTGATACTCCCGGAACGTGAGCAGGGAGCGGTTAAGATCATCGGAAATAGGGGGGAAGATGACCAGGTGCGGTTTGTACTCCTCGATGCTTTCCCGGAGCGTGATGTACATCTGGTCCGCCCCGTATCCGGAGACCGCCAGATTCACGACCGAGAGCCGGGCATCCAGTTGCTGCAGAACAATCGGCCAAACTCCCTCGTTGTCGTCCTCCAAACCGTAGCTCAGCGAATCGCCGACAATCATGACGATGAACTTGCCGGGTTCGTACGAGTAATCCTGAATGGAGCGATGCCCCTTGTTGTTCGTGAGGCGCAGCGTGGAACCCGGCCGGGTGCGGTTTGCTTTCGGCGTCCAGCCGCGTGTGGGATGGACATCGTGCATCCCGAATCCCTCGTTGTCCGACGCAGGAAGGACGTCCGGAAGGCCCTGGACGAAATTCAGCTTCCAGTACGCGTCGCCCCGGAAGTCATAGGGCCCGGTCAGGGAAACGCCGGCGATGCGCAAGACCACCACGGCCATTACGAGGACAAGCGGCACGCCCGCGCTGAGGACCAGAAAGGAAACCTGAAGGAACTTCTTCATGCTGACTGCATCTCACGGGAGCGGCTCTGCCGCATTTTGCCGCCGGTTGAACACATCTGGATTGCCATGCCGGGTCCGGCTCACGCCATGGCAAAGCCGGGCTTGCGGGTCTTCCAGGCGCCCCGGGTGTAGTCCGGACACTCGACCGGTTTGCCGCCTTCCGCGATGGATTTCTCCGACAGCGGAATGATGCTGCTCATCGTCGCGGAATCATACACGTCGATCGGCGTTTGCGTCTTCTCGCGCACGGCTTTCAGGAACATCTTCAGTTCCAGATAATCCGTGCCGCCGTGGCCGTGTTCGCCGGCTTCCGCGTCCAGTTCCTTCCACCACGCGTGGTCGTACTGCTTTTGATAGGGCTCGAACGGTTCCCATTCATGATACTTCGGGCTCTTGTCCGTGATGTAAACCACGCTGCGGTCTTCGTCGTAAAGCCCGAGCAGCCCCTGAATCATCCAGCGGTTGTCGTATGGCCTCGGGAGCTGCATGTCGTAATTGATGACGATCGTCCTGCCCTTCTGCGTCCGCACGACGGAGGTGACGATATCGCCCTGCTTGTACTCGCGCTTGGCGT
>CAILVY010000401.1 GCA_903837785.1 Candidatus Hydrogenedentota bacterium | reverse complement strand
TGCCCTGCGGCTTCAGCACGGACTTGTCAAAGTCGAACAAGACGTTGTTCAAAATGATCTTCGTGCGTGCCACTTTGGGCGCCGCCGGAGGCGGAGTGGGGGTCGGCGCGGGCGGCGCAGGAGGAGGCGTTTCTTTCTTCGCTTCGGCCATGATGTGATAAACGATGCCGCGGTTGCCCCACAGCTCGTTGTCTTCCTTGTTCGATGCGGGCTTCTTCGGCCACCACCACGAACCCGCGCGCTTCTTGGAGTCCTTCACTGGATCCGGAGTGGCGCCCGTCTTGCCCCACCACGACATATCGTCCCAGTGCTTCGCTGCGGAGGCCGGGACACACAGGCCCACCAACGCGGCAATCAGGGTGATCACCAACAACTTCCTCATGATGTTTTCTCCTTCTTGTGGGGTCCAAACTCCCGCCTGATGCGCATTTAACCATACTTCATGGTTTGTGTCAAGCATTTCCCCTTCCGGTCCTGCTCGGCATCGGGAGTGAGTGTAGCAGAATACACAGTCCGCCGCAAATACTTCTCCGAAAGCTGCGAAAAGCAAACGCCGGTCTGGAGGAGACCGGCGTCTGAAGAGTGAATCAAGCGTTAGTGGTGCGGATGCGCGTGGGGCGCTTCCTTCTCGTCTTTCTTGGGGGCGTCCGTAATCAGGCATTCGGTGGTGATGACCATGCTGGCCGCGCTGACCGCATTCTGGAGGGCGCAGCGGATGACCTTGGCCGGGTCGATGATGCCGCCCTTCACGAGGTCTTCCATCTTGCCGCTGTTGGCGTTGAGGCCGACATTGCCGGATTCCGCAAGCACGTGCTCGACAATGAGCGAACCTTCAAGGCCGGCATTGCTGGCAATCTGAGCGAGCGGGGCGCCCATGGCCCTCGAGACGATCTGCGCGCCGATGGCCTCATCGCCTTCGAGCTTGAGCGCGTCCACTTTCTTGCGTGCACGCAGCAGGGCCACGCCGCCGCCGGCAACGAAGCCTTCTTCGATGGCCGCACGGGTCGCATTCAGGGCGTCGTCCGCGCGATCCTTCTTCTCTTTGAGTTCGGCTTCCGTGGCCGCGCCGATCCGGATGACCGCAACGCCGCCCGCGAGCTTGGCCAGGCGTTCCTGGAGTTTCTCGCGGTCGTAGTCGGACGTGGTGGCTTCGATGGCCTTGCGGATCTGTTCGCAGCGGCCCATGATGTCCTTCTTCTTGCCCGCACCCTCGATGATCGTGGTGTCGTCCTTGGAGATCTCGACGCGCTTGGCGCGGCCCATCTGGCTGAGCTCGACCTTCTCCAGCGTCATGCCCAGATCTTCAGAAATGTACGTGCCGCCGGTGAGAATGGCGATGTCACGGAGGATATCCTTGCGACGATCGCCGAACGCGGGGGCCTTGACCGCCACGACCTTGAGAATGCCGCGCAGGCGGTTGACCACGAGCGTGGCCAGGGCTTCGCCTTCGAGCTCCTCAGCGATAATCAGCATGGGCTTGCCCGTTTGCGCCAGTTTCTGCAGGAGCGGAAGCATGTCCTTGATGCTGCTGATCTTCTTCTCGTGGCAGAGGATGTACGGGTCTTCAAGCACGGCTTTCATGCTTTCGGAATCCGTCACGAAGTAGGGAGAGAGATAGCCGCGGTCGAAGCGCATGCCGTCGACGGTTTCGACTTCCGTCTGAAGGCTCTTGCCTTCTTCAATCGTGATGACGCCGTCCTCGCCGACCTTCTCGATGGCATCCGCGATGAACTGGCCGATCGTCTCGTCGCCGTTCGCGGAGACCGTGGCCACCTGCTTGATCTCTTCGGGATTCTTCACCTTCTTCGCCAGCGCAGCCACGCCGTCCATGCCCGCGGCCAGCGCCTTGTCCATTCCGCGCTTCAACGCCATCGGGTTCGCACCGGCCGTGACGTGCCGGAGCCCTTCGCGAATCATCGCCTGGGCAAGCACCGTCGCCGTCGTGGTGCCGTCGCCCGCATCATCGCCCGTCTTGCTCGCGGCAACACGAATCATGCGCGCGCCCATCGCCTCGTAAGGCTCTTCCAGGTCGATTTCCTTGGCGACGGTTACGCCGTCCTTGGTGCTCTTCGGGGCGCCGAAGGACTTCTCCAACAAGACATTCCGCCCCTTGGGCCCGAGCGTCGCCTTGACGGCGTCCGCCAGTTGATCCACACCCTTCACCAGGGCCACCCGGGCTTCCTGACCAAAGAGCAATTGCTTGGCCATGGTTTCGTCTCCTTCATTCTGCTTCAGCGTTTTCGTTGTTTCTGCCTGGCCGGCGCCGCGACAACCGCGCTTGGCTTCCGGTGTTAGCACTCCTTTGAAGTGAGTGCTAACAGGCGAAGAATAGCATATTCCCCCCGGCATGTCAAGGGCGGGAAGCCCCCCAAGAGAATCCACGCAACTACCGCTCTCAACAACGCTTACAGCCCGCGACCCGGAGTCCGGGAGCGCGCAGGTCCGCTTGAGAAAAGAACGGCCCGCACAATCGACTCAGGGCATTGTGCGGGCCTTGTAAGCGGATGGGTTTGACGGGCGATACGCCCGACGTCAGCAAGGCTTCTCCGGAACCTCTTATGCTCTCGGGTACCTGTATTGTCCCGTGTAGAGGTCGAAGAGGGTGCGATAGAACTTCATGAAACGTTCGGGTTCGGGGTTGTACGCGATTTCGGCAAGGCAGAATCCGCTGAAGTTGACCGCCTTGAGTTCATTAAACAGCTCCTGCCAGGGATACTGATAGACGCCGATCTCGGTGATATGGACTTGTCCGATGGCATGTTTGAGCAGGTCGAAACTGGCTTTGATGCTGCCGTTGGCGTCCTGATCACTGCTGTTGGAGTTCCAGCAGACCTTGGCGTTGGGGTGGTTGGCCGCATCCAGCATCTTCCGCACGTTGACCGGGAGGGCGGACCCGGTGCCGCCGTGGACTTCCATGCGGACTTCGACGCCGAGTCCGGCGGCAAAGGCGGCGACTTCCGCCCAGGCCTTCCCGATGCGCTCGCAGGTGGTTTCGACCGGCTCGTCTTTGTGCAGTCCATTGGGGCGCACCTTGATGGCGGGCGAACCGACGTCGGCGGCGAGTTGGGCGTACTCTTTGGCGCCTTCGACGTTCTTCTGCACTTCCGCGGGATCCTTGGCGTGGAATTCAAAGGTCGAGCCGAGTCCGGCAATGGCGATGGGGCTGTCCGCAAAGAGCTTCTTGACGTCGGCGCGCTGTGCTTTGCTGAGCGATACCTCGACGCCGTGAGCGTGGGTGGTGCGCAATTCCACGCCTTCGAGGCCGGTTTCCTTGCAGAAGGCAATGAGTTTCGGGCAGTCCATATCCTTGCCCATGTTGTACGTCACGAGGCCAAGTTTCATGCCGGATTTCCTCTCGGGGGGGTCTGCCGCCGCCTGCGCGGAAGGGAGGGCGCCGCCCAGTTCCAGTCCCATGCCCATGCCCAGCCCCGCCGCCGAGGCGAGGTGCAAGAATCCACGTCTGTTGATGCCGTTCATGTATCTTCCTCCGGTGCGCCGTGTAAGAGCGAAAGCGTGACGCACTTCGCATAGTGTGTCGGAGCCCCGCGCGGAAATCAACTGCGCGCGGAGTTTGACACGTCTCGGGGGGGTGGGCTAGGCTGTGGCCATGGGACATGTCAACACAAGCGGCCGGTGTGCCGTTTAGCTAAACACAGGCGGAGAGTGAAGGCAATGAAACGTCACGCATATCTTGTGCTGGCCCTCGCGGCGGTGGCCGCTGTCTCGGGCTGCCAAACCTTTTCCGGGGCGCCGCGGATTGTTCAGGCGGCGATCACGCCGCCCGAATTGAAGCCGGGGGACTCTGCGTTGATCAGCGTTGAAGTCAAGGACCGGCACCGCCTTGTAGATGCGGTTCAAGGGGTGGTGAAGGAAGAGCCGCGGATCACCTTCAAGCTCCGCGATGACGGCGAGCAGAAGGACGCGAAGGCGAACGACGGCGTTTGGTCGTTGTGGGTGGACGTGCCGCTCACGGCGCCGCCCGGGGATTTCATGCTGGAGTTCACGGCCTACCGCAAGGATGGCACGCCGGTGCCGATCCGAGACAAGCAGGGGCACGTCATCCCGCTCACCGCTACGCTCCCCTTGGTTATTCGCTACGCCGCACCGCAGTAACCGCGGAGGTGCTGCATGCTCTCCGGCGTCTGGCTGGCCCTCCTGATGGGCCTGGCGGTTCCCCCCAATATTCTGCTCATTTCCATCGACACGTTGCGCCCGGATCACCTGGGCTCTTACGGATATGGCCGATCCACCTCGCCGAATCTGGACCGGCTTGCGGCGGAAGCTCTCCTTTTTGAAGACTGCGTATGCGAGGTGCCGCTGACTTCCCCCTCCCTCGGCGCAATGATGAGTTCCCGGTTTCCGCGGATGACGGGCACGCGTCGCAACGGGTTGCGGATGCCGCCGGAGGTGCCGCTCGTGGCGGAGCTGTTTCGGGAGGCGGGCTACTATACGTTTTGCGTGCAGAGCAACTGGACGCTCAAGGCAAAGTTGTGCGGCCTGGACCGGGGCTTTGACGTTTATGAAGACGACTTCCACACAAAGCGCTGGGGGTTTATCAAGCCGGAGCGTTATGCGGATGCGGTGACACGCGTGGCGCAGGAACTCTTTTCGAGCCGCGACCCGGCCAAACCGTTCTTCGGCTGGGTGCACTATTCCGACCCGCACGCCCCCTATCGCAAGCACTGGGAACACAATCCCGCGGGGGTGAAGACCTGGCACCTGAAGAAGAAAGAACGCGTCCGCGCGCGCTACGATTCGGAAATCGCGTTCGCGGACGCGGAGCTTGGACGGCTGCTGGCGGTGCTTCCCGCGAATACGGCGGTGGTCTTTGTCGCGGACCACGGCGAATCCCTGTACGAGCACGATTATCTCGGCCACGGCCGGCGCATCTACCAACCCGGGCTTCAGATCCCCCTCATTATCCGCGCGGCCGGCGTTGCGCCGGGCCGCACGCGGATCCCCGCGCGAGGGGTGGACCTTGGCCCAACGCTGCTGGGCCTGGCGGGCCTGCCGCCGGCCAATGGCATGCTCGGCGTGGACCTGCTGCATTCCAACGTGGCGATGAACCGGGCCCGGGTCGTGGAAACCTATGGGGGAGCGGTGCCGCGGCTTCCGGGCGCCAAGGCCATGATGGCCGGGCGGCGGCCCATGCGCCAGGGCGTCCTGCTGGAAGGATGGAAACTCATTCAGGACGGGCGGAAGAGTGAGTTGTTTCAGCTGGGCCAGGATCCCGGCGAACTGCATAACCTCGCCGAGGCCGAGCCGGCCCGCGTGGAACAGTTGCGATCGATCATCGCCCAGTGGGACACCACGGTCGAGAATTCCCGCGAATCCGAGAACGCGCTCAGCCAGGACGACCTGCAGGCACTGGAGAGCCTCGGCTACATCAAGTAGCCCCTTCCCGCCATCGTTTTACTTTGCTGTTGAGAATGTGTACTATAAAGAGAGCATCAGGCGCATTACCAGAGCATGCAGGATGGGTGAAAAGGAAAAGAAGCCTGCAGCATTGCAGGCGGAAGTGGAACTGTTGCGTGCGGAGATCGAGGGACTCCGCCAACGGGCGACGGCGCACGCAGCGTTGCATCGGCAGGACGCGCAGTTCTACGAGATGCTCGTGACGTCGATGAACGAGTGGCCTGGCCATTCAAGACGAGGCGGATCGCCTGAGCTACGCCAATCACGTCTTGCTGGATATGCTGGGTTACACGCAGGCCGAAGTGCTGGGCCGCAGCCCGCTCGATTTTGTGGCCGAAACGCACCGCGAACACTTCGCAGAACAGATGCGCCTCCGCCGCACCGGAGACCGGCAGCACTACGAGATGATCTGGCGGGCGAAATCGGGGGAAGAAGTAAACACCCTGGTTGCGCCGTCGCCCCTCTTCGATGATCACGGGGCGTTTTGCGGCGCCTTTGCGGTAATCACGGACTTAACGACACAGAAACGCATCGAACGCGCGTTGAGCGACGAACGTTCGCGCCTGGAAGCGATCATGGAGCACCTTCCGGACGCGGTGTATGTCAAGGACATGGAGGGCCGTTATACGGCGGCCAATCGCGCGAAAGTCCGTAATCTGGGCAAGACCTGCCTTGAGGGGGTGTTGAACAAGACGGTCTTCGACTTCTATCCCCCGGAAGCGGCGGCCCGATTTCACGATCAGGATTTGCACGTGGCGCGGACGGGCGAGGCCATGCTGAATATCCTCGAGTCCGTGGGGAAGGGGACGGGGGAGGTGCTTTGGGAACTCACAAGCAAGGCTCCGGTGCGGGACGCATTGGGGGTTCTGGTCGGGATGGTCGGCGTCAGCCGCGACGTAACGCAGGAACGGCGCGCCCTCGAGGCGCTGGCAGCCAGCGAAGAACGCTTCCGGGAGATCCTCGAACAATCCCGCGACATCGCCTACAAAGTGGACGTGTGCACGGGACGGTTCATCTATGTGAGCCCGTCGACGGCCGCGCTGCTTGGCATAACCCCTGAGGAACTCCAGGTGTCCGGGCCGGCCCGCGTGCTGGCCATGCTGCATCCGGGAGATCGTGCCCGCTTCGAAGCGTACGGGCAGGTGCTGCTGGATCACGTTCGGCGTGGCGCGGCGCCGCCCGCGTGCGAGTACCGCCTCCGCCGCAACGACGGCGTGTACCGGTGGTTCTCGGAAAGCGCCTCCCTCACAGTGGACGCCGGGGGGCGGCCGGCCGCGCGCATCGGCACACTCCGCGACATCACGGAAGCGAAGCAGGCGGAAGAGACCTTCCGGGCGGCGTCTCGCATGGAAGCCACGGCCACCCTGGCGGGCGGCATCGCACACGACTTCAACAATCTGATGGCGGCGGTGCTCGGCAATGCGGAATTGATTGAAATGAAGTTGCCGAAGGATTCGGAACTGACACGGAAACTGGATGCGATTTGCACCGCCGCGGTGCAGGCGGGCAAGCTCGCGCAACAGATGCTCGCCTTCGCACAGGGGGGGAAGTATCAGCCGGCCACCGTGCATCTGAACGAGCTTATAGAAAACGTGCTCGGCCTGGAACAGAGTTCCTTCCCGCCGGAGCTTCGCGTGGAACGGAATCTCGCTCCGGAGTTGTGGAGCACTCTTGCCGACCGCACCCAGCTCGGACAGGTCATCCTGAACCTGACGCTGAACGCGGTGGAGTCCATCAGCGGCGCGGGAACAGTGACCTTGTCGACCGGGAACCGCTCTGCAGAGGAGGCGGACACGGCGCGGCTCTCAGGACTCGTTCCGGGGCGATATGTTCACTTTGCAGTGAGCGACACGGGCCATGGGATGCCGCCGGAAATTTGTGCCCGCGTTTTCGAGCCCTTCTTCACCACACGGTTCCAGGGGCGCGGCCTCGGCTTGGCGGCCGCCTATGGCATCGTGAAGAATCATGGCGGCCACATCTTCGTCAGCAGCACGCCGGGCGCCGGCAGCCTGTTCGAAGTGTGGCTTCCCGCGTCGGATCTCGATGCGGATGCGCCGGAGTGCCGCGCGAAGAATCTGCCGGTCGGCCACGAGACTGTGCTCATCGCGGATGATGAAGAGAGCCTGTTGCTCCCCACGCGGGAAATGCTCGAACGCATGGGGTACACCGTCTTGGTGGCCCGGGACGGGGCCGAGGCCATCGAGACTATCCGCGCCCACAACCCGCCCATTCATCTGGTGCTGCTGGACATGGCCATGCCCGGCATGGGCGGCGCGGAGGCGTTCGGCATCATCATGAAGCTGCGCCCGCGGATCAAGGTGATCGTCTGGAGCGGCTACGACATCGGGCCGGACATACAGCGCATGCTCGATGCGGGCGCCCACGGCTTCCTGCACAAGCCGGTGCGGGCCGCGGAACTCGCCGCAGAACTCCGGCGCGTCCTCGACAACTGAAGCCGCGCCTCAGCCGCCTTTGCGGAACGCGAACGCGAAGAGTTCCGCCGACTTCATCTCGAAGCGGAGCGAGACCACCTTGCCCGCCAGTGTCGACACATCCCCGTTGCCGTTCCATGCCACCGCATGCCGCAGGCTGTCGCCCGTGATGGGTTCGGAGTGCTCAAAGCCGGGCAAGGGCGTTCCGGCGGCATCGCAGAGGCTTATCACGATGCTTCCGCCGGACTGCGTCCGCGCATTAAGCGCGAGCCGGTTTCCGGAGAAGGTCAGCGGCACGGTCGTGATCGTGCCGCCTTCGGCCGGCGCGTCCGCGGAGACGAAGCGGTCGCGGTCCCAGATGGCGAGTCCGATGGCCCCCGTGTATTTCGTCAGGCGGCCCGTGTTCTCCGCCCGGTAGAGGCAGGGGGTTCCGTGGGTGTAGTTCGACCCGCCGTAGTAGAGCCAGACCTCGTCCCCCACCTCAAGCGCGCGCGATTGGCAGCAGAAGAAGCCGCAGTCCCACTCGCCGATTCGCCCCCGCGGAACACACGGCGTGCGGAAAGGACGCTCCCATTGCTCGAGGTCCCGCGTGACCGCGAGCTGCAGTTCGCCCGGGCCCTCCTGATTGCTGAAGCGGGCGTTGTTGTTGATCGTGAACATCCAGACGAAACCGAGGGTGCAGGACTCCGCCGGGTAGGCGCCGAGCCCGTAGAACTCCGTTCGCATGAGGCTGGGATCATCGGGCACGTCGAGCAAGGGGCGCACCTCCTCGATGCGGGCGAGCGAGGAAGCGTCATCTTTCAGATCCGGGCTGATGATCAACTTCGGTTCAGTCCACGTGAGGAAGTCCTTGCTCGTGATCTGCCAGAAGGCGCGGCGGTCCAGGCCGCGAAACACATGGCCAATCTTGGGAAAGGCCACGTACTGCGCGCGCTGCTCGTCGTAATAGCCCGTAATCACGTCGCCGCCCGGGGATATGGGCTTCTCACTGAGGCGGGTCCAGTTCAGGCCGTCCGGCGAGATCATCGTGTAGTATCCGCTGTCCTTCTGAAGCCAGCAGATCATCTTGTAGCGCCGGGCCGGATCCGGATCGGAGAGGTCCTTGATGACGGACGGCAGAATGACCTGCTCGGCGACGACGTTGTGCTTCTCGTACCTGGCGCAGGCCACGGTGCCCACGAGGGGCTTCTCCCAGTGCACGCCATCCTTGCTCACGGCGTAGTAGACCGCATAATGCGGAAACGCCGATGTCTCTTCGCCCAGGTACCACATCTTGAAGCAGTCTTCCTCGGCATCGCGGATCACATTGCCGTAGAGTTCGAGCCGCCAGCCCTCCCAGGGCTTTTCCGCCTTCATGAGCGGGTTCTCGGGATGCTTGCGGGCGGGATGCAGCGTGAACGCCACATTGCGCGCCTCGCGCACGAGAACTTGATCCACGAAGAGCTGGGATTTGTCTCCCACTGGAAACGGCGACACAGGCTCGCCCGCCGCGGCGAACGAAAGCAGCAACGCGGACATAGTGAACAGACGCGTCATGGCGGCACCCTCCTTTGCTGAAACTCTCCCGCGGCATAATAGCATTGTTTGCTGCGCGTGGCGTATCATGCCCGCGTCTTGGACGCGGAGTCACGCTCATGGCAACCTTCAAGAAGACGATCACCGCACAACGCGAGCGCGCCCAGGCGGTTTTCGATCGCCTGCACCGGCAGTACCCCGATGCGGACTGTTCGCTGAACCGCAGCAACGCTTTTGAACTGCTTGTCGCGACGATACTCGCAGCGCAGTGCACGGATGCACGGGTGAACATCGTCACGAAGACACTTTTCAAGAAATACCGGAAACCGGCGGACTATCTGCGGACGCCCGCCGGGGAATTGGAGCAGGATATCCGCACCTGCGGCTTCTACCGCATGAAGGCGAAGAACATCATGGGCCTGTGCCGGATGCTGGTCGAACAGTACGGCGGCCAGGTGCCCGATAGCATCGAGGAGTTGCTCAGACTGCCCGGCGTGGGCCGGAAAACCGCCAACGTGGTGCTGGGCGATTGTTTTGGCAAGCAGGGGGTCGTGGTGGACACGCATTGCGGACGCCTCGCCCGGCGGATGGAGTTTAGCGCAAACGAGGATCCGGTCAAGGTCGAGCGCGACCTCATGAAGATCTGGCCCGAAGCGCGTTGGTCCCTGTTCTCGCATCTCATGGTCTTTCATGGACGGGCCACCTGCACCGCGCGCGCGCCGAAATGCACGGAATGCTGCATGGCGGACTTGTGCCCGTTTCCAACGCGAAAGAAGAGGGATGCAGTTCGCGTCGACTGAATGATGCTGCGTGAATCCGGTTGCCGGCGCACATAGTCGACATTCATAATATGCAGGCAGTGCGGCCCAGGATTGTTGACAAACGGAGCAAATGCAATGCCCAGGCGCAGAACGGCACACACCGTCGCACTCTTGGGGTTGTCTGTCATGACGGCACTCTTGTTTGCCACAGCCTGTGCGCGGCCATTCCACAAGACCGGAAATGAATGCACAAAGCCCCTTTCAGAGCCCGTCGGCGAGCGACCCAAGGCTCATATGAATGACCCGGCTGAGCAAGAGGCATGCAAGGCCCCCGGCAAGAGCGCCGAGGAGCCTCCCGCATCCCGGGGGGAAATGTCTGAGGGGAATCCCGGGTGCGCGGCGGAACCACAGAACAGAAGTGAACCCGGCGCCCATATCGGCTCAAGACAGGAAGCAGACTTGGAGCGTTGGGGGCAACTGCTTGAGTTGGACCTTGTACATGAGGTGAAGAAGGATGAGGTGATCGGCTCGACTTCGCCTGGTTTTCAGACCCGGCGCATAGAAACCAAGAGAGGTGACGTCGTTGAATTCGACTTGGCCACAGGCGCGCTGGCTGTCTTTTGGCCTTGGCAGTCGTTCGAGTATCTGGGGCGCCGCGAGCCAGTAGCCAGACTCGCGGCGCTGGGGACGGCATCTTCCTTCCTGGAAAGGGTCGGCGTAGACATTGAATTGTCGGAAGAGCATTCGAGCTACTATGATCATGCAACCGGTAGGGACAAGGATCTGCTGGATTGCTTCTGGCGATTCTCTGAACGCTACAAATATCAAGATGTTCCCTTTTTCGATTGCGCGGTCCTCATTGAAGTGTCTGCCTACAGCGGAGCCGTCACCAACTTCATCAATCACCCAGTCCGGGATCTTCCCGAGAGTATGCAGGTACTCGTGAGTAGAGAGGCAGCTCTTGCGGAAGCCCTCGCTCAAGCAGACAGGTCATTTCCAGACTGCGGGTACAAGGTTGAGGGGGGGCCGGACAAGATGATAGCGTTTCCCAACCGTTCTCTCGGGGCCAGCCGCCGATCCGATTCTCCCACGACCGAAAGGCCGCGACTGTCTTGGGTTGTCTGGCTTGTTCCACGCCAGGGCGGTGGTCTTTTGGTCGAGATTGTTGATGCCGTGACAGGAAGGGTAATACGCGAAGACGGCGGATAATTGAAGAGCGGAATTGTCTGGAAGCCATTTCGGAACTGAGTCATGAAATGGCACGAAACAGTCTCGCGCACTTCTTGGTCAACTCAGCGCCGTTCCCATGCAGGGCGGGAATCAAGAGAGTCCCAGGGGCTGCGGCATACTGGCTGGATGCCCGTCTGCACGGGCATGACGACGGTGATCACATGAGGATGCGGGCATGACTCGAGCATGGTTGCGGAGTGGCCGTTTGCCAGTCGTGAAGGCTCATGGTTGATCTGGCGTCGGGGCGAGAAGTCCTGTCGAGGAAGCCGGCGGCGCGTTTGAACGGGCCGTACGGAGTGCGTGGGCCTTGGGCGGATCAGCAGAGATTCCTTGGCCTGGCCGTCCGCCGATGTCCAAGCGGGCGGAATCTCGGGTGACATGGCGCAATTGTTGGCAAATGAAAGTCCCCGCCGGCTGGCGGAGTGGCAGACAGAAAGCATTGGATAGGGAGACGTATGGCGCAAGCGAAGAAAGCGGCGGGGACCGGGAAACCTGTCGCGCCGAAAAAGACCATGCCCGCCACGGAGAAGAACGTGGTCGCTGGGGAATCGGGCGGCGGTGCGGCGCGCGTGGTGCTGGGCTTGGTTCTGGCCTATGTCGCGGCAGTGTTGCTGGCGGATACGCTGGCGGCGATGGGGCTTCGGAAGCCCCTAGACTTCAGCATGTTCCGGTGGCGCCCCGGAACGCTCTACGCACTCGCATCGGATGCCGGCGTGCCGAACTCGCTCATCGCGTGGATGAACAGCCGTCTCCTGCAGCAGTTCGACCTCTTCAAGTGCGTCTTCTGGTTCGCGCTTCCCCTCCTCTTTTCGCTGCGGAAGATGGACTGGGGAGCGCTGGGCGTCAAACGCTGGACACGAACGGACCTCTATCTGATGGGCGGGTTGGCGGTGGCGGGATTCGCCGCGATCCTCCTCATCCCCGTTGTTCCCGCGCTACGCCACACGTATCACGGCATGGGAAGCCTTGCCGCTTCGCAGAAGGCACTGTACTTCTTCCTTCAAATTACGTGGATCGCGTCGTGGCTCCCGGGCTGGGAATTCATCCATCGCTACTTTCTGTTGCGGCGCGCGCAGGCGGTGTGGCCGCGTTTCGGATGGCTGCTCGTGCCGTTCTCAGAAGGGGTTTACCACTTGCAGAAGCCGGGACTCGAAGCCCTGGGCATGGTTGCGCTATCCGTGGTCCTGACGCAATGGGCCATGCGCCGGAGAAATGTCCTGCTGCCGTTCCTGGTCCATCTCATCATCGAGATTGAACTCGTGGCGTTCCTGCTGTTCCTCTAGCGGGTGCAGCGTGATGTAGATGTCCTCTCCCTCCAGCTTGAGGCCATGGCGCCGCAGGGTTCCCGGCTGGCCTTGCAGGCACTCGCCGGATCGCAGGTCGTAACGCCATTGATGGCGCGGACAGGTCACCGCGTGCCCCCGGACCTCGCCGGTGGTGAGATCCGCATGCTGATGCTTGCATCCCGCTTCCATCGCATGGAAGGAACCGTCTTCGGCCTTGAATACCCCGACGGGCCGCCCGAGAATCCGAAAGGACTTCATGCGGCGGCTGTCAAAGTCGCTCTTGTTGGCCACGCGAATAAACTTCATGGGTCGGCCGTATTCTCCTCGGGAGTTGCTTCGAAGCTGCGTTACGATGCGGGAGAAGCGGAAGGGAAATCAAGCATGCTGCTGAAAGAGCAGTCCAAAGAGCAGTCCAGAGAACGGGCCATCGCGCGCTTTCGGCGGTACCTCCTCCAGCGCAGTTGGCCGCGGGCGGAGATGGCGCTGATCGTGCTTGCGACCGGAGGCACCGGCTTTCTTAGTTCCGTGGCGCTGCTCCATCTCGGCATGCATCCGATGTGGCTGCGCTATCCACTGGCGGTCCTGGCGGCCTACGGGGCCTTTCTTGTCATGATCCGCGCCTGGCTCGCGCTCCGGCATCTCCAGATTGAATCCCGCGAGAGCGTCGCCGATGCGAGCGATGCGCTGTTCTACCTCGACGTGCCGTGGCCCTCCGGGGACGGCGGGGCTGGGCACGGCGCCGACGCGGGGAACCTGTTCGATCTGGCGGCGGACGAGTGCCTGATCGTGGCCATCCTGGGCGCGGCCTGTCTGGCCGTGGCGGCGGCCTGTGCCTACGTCATTGTCATTGCGCCGTCCCTGCTCGCCGAGATCCTGCTCGATAGCGCCTTGAGCGCGGGATTGTACCGCCGTCTGCGGCATATCGAGGCGCAGTCCTGGACCGGCACGGTCTTCCGCAAGACCGGCCTGCTCTTCCTGGCGGTGTTCCTCTTCTTTCTGGCCGCGGGCGCTGCCATGCACGGCTATGCGCCCGAGGCGGATTCGGTGGGGGATGTCTTCCGGCATATGCGCAGCCATGTCTGATGGCGGCGGCGTTTGCCGCAGTCCGATCTTCTCAAGACTGCAACAGGAGGGCGACCTTGTCGAAGATGCGCTGGGTGAGATCCTCTTTGGAGATGAGGTCTAGGGGCTCGGGGGGATTGCCGGGGGTGAGGAGCCAGGCGAGAACCGAGTCCGCGCCGAAGGCGCAATGCGCGCCGCCGACGGAATTGGCGACGATGAGGTCGAGGTTCTTGGCGGCGAGCTTGGCACCCGCATGGTTGAGGAGGTCGTCGGTCTCGGCGGCGAATCCCACGGAGACCTGGCCGGGGCGCTTGTGCTGTCCGACCCAGGCGGCAATGTCGGGATTGGGGGACAGGGTGAGCTGGAGCGACGCGCCGGTGTGTTTGTGCTTGGAGGGCGCGGGCGCATCCACGCGGTAGTCGGCGACGGCCGCGGCCGCAATGAACACGTCCACCGTATCCACGCGGGATTGCACGGCCTCGAGCATGTCGAGGGCGGTCTTCACCCGGACCACTTCGGCGGCGTGGGGGAGCGGGGCCTGCGCGGGACCGGAAACGACGGTCACGTCCGCGCCGCGGCGCAGCGCTTCGAGGGCGAGCGCCCGGCCCATCTTGCCGGAGGAGCGGTTGCCGAGGAAGCGCACGGGGTCGAGGGGCTCATGCGTGGCGCCGCTGGTGATCAGCACGCGCTTTCCCGCGAGGTCCTTCTGCTCCGAAAGCAGGACGCCGGCCGCTTCCAGAATGGCGGAGGTTTCGATGAGGCGTCCCGGCCCCACTTCGCCGCAGGCGAGCGTGCCGGACGCCGGCCCGGCGAAGGAACATCCGCGCGCGCGCAGGATTTCGATATTCGCCTGGGTCGCGGGATGCAGATACATCTGCGTGTTCATTGCCGGGGCGAAGAGGATGGGGGCGCGCGTCGCCAGGAGCGTCGTGCTGAGCCAGTCGTCCGCGATGCCGTGGGCGGCTTTCGCGAGGATGTTCGCACTGGCGGGCGCGATCAGGAAGAGGTGGGCGCGCCGCGCGACCGCGATATGCTCGATCTCGGGATTCTGGAGCCGCTCGAAGAGGGCGGTGATGGCGTGGTTTCCGGTGATCGCCTCGAAGCTGACGGGCCCCACGAATTCCTGCGCGGAGCGCGTGAGCACGGGGATCACGTTCGCGCCTGCTTCCACGAGGCGCGAGGCGATATCGCACGCCTTATAGGCAGCGATCGAGCCCGTGACTCCGAGCACGATCTCCTTCTGTGAGAAAGGCCCCGGCATACGCGCTAGTCCAGGTAATCCTCTTCTTCTTCCTTGCTCGTGAAGTAGCCCACTTTTCCGGCGAGCACTTCTTCCATCGAGGTGATCGTGGTCTTGCGCGCGCGTGCGGCGCCGAAGCCGTGCGATTCGGTCTTGCTGATCTGGTTGGCGCGGCGCGCGCCCAGAATCACCAGCCGGTACAGGCTGTCCACTTTGCCCTCAAAATCATCCACGCAATACGGGGTCGGCATTTGCTTGCTCCTACGGTTGCTGGCGGTAGGACCGGCATCGTTCGGCCCGAAGGATGGCCGCGATGTCGTCCGCCGCACGCTCCACTTTGTCATTCACCACGATGTAATCAAACTCGCCGCGCGCGGCCACTTCGCCCTCGGCGTTGGCCAGCCGCACCGCGATCACGTCGTTACTGTCTGTTCCGCGCGCCCGCAGGCGGCGCTCCAATTCCTCCATGGACGGCGGCATCACGAAGATGCTCACGAGATCGTACCCGAGCCCGCGCAAGTTGCGCATGCCCTGCACGTCTACTTCGAGCAGGACTTCGCCGTCCGCCGCGAGACAGCGGTCCAATTCGGAGGTCAACGTCCCGTAGAGATTGTTGTGGACCTCCGCCCACTCCGCAAACTGGCCCGCGGCCACTTTCGCTTCGAAGTCGGCCCGGCTCAGGAAATAGTAGTCCTGGCCGTCGGCTTCGCCCGTCCGGGGCGGGCGCGTCGTTGCGGAAACCGTATGCGCGAGGCGCGGCTCCTGCGCGCGCAAGCGCTCGATCACAGTTCGCTTGCCCGCGCCCGAGGGCGCCGAAATCACGATCAGCAGGCCGTCTTGCGCCACGGGCGTCCTCACTCGATGTTCTGCGCCTGTTCGCGCAGCTTCTCCAATTCCGACTTGATGCGGAGCACTTCCCGCGTGACGCCGATGTCCCGCAGCTTCGAGCCGAGCGTGTTCGCTTCCCGCTGGATCTCCTGCGCCAGGAAATTCAACTCACGGCCGATGGGCTCATTCGAGGCCAGCATTTCGCGGACATGATTCAAATGCGCCTTCAGGCGCACCACTTCTTCGTTGATGCCGTTCTTGTCGGCCAGCAGCGCCACTTCGATCGCCACGCGGTCTTCGCGCAGCGTCGTGTCCGCCGTCAATTCCGCCAGGCGCGCCCGGAGCTTCTCCTCGTACGCCGTGTCCAGCTCGGGAACCTTCGCCTCGATCACCTCGACGGCTTCGCCCATCGCGGCCACGCGCGCCTCGATGTCCGCCGCCATCGCAGTGCCTTCTGCGCAGCGCGCGGCATTCAACTGCGCCAGCGCGTCCGTGAGGCATGTGGTCAGTTTTTCCTTTGCACGCTCGAGGTCCTGCTCCGACTCCTCCGGATAGAACACGCCGTCCAACGTGGCCAGCGTATTCAACGAAAGGCCCTCGCCGGTGCCGAGCAGTCCGCTCAGTTCGCGGCAGGCCGCAATGTAGCGCTGCGCCACTTCCGCGTCAAAGCGGACCCGCATCCGCCCCAAGGGGCCATGCTCGCGGCGCACCGAGACGTTCACTTTTCCCCGCGCCACCTGCGTGCGCAGCGATTCGCGCAGAAACGGTTCAAGCGAGGTCCACACCGGTGGGAGGCGGAAACTGCTTTCCAGAAAGCGATGGTTCACGGTGCTCACCTCGATAGTGATCCGTTCCCCGTCCAGTTCACATGCCGCCCGGCCGAAACCGGTCATGCTCCGTGCCATATCAGGCTCCAATGGTTTTCCGGGGCCGTGCCGCAACGGGGGCATCCCGCAGAGACACAACACCCTTCGCGCCAACTGGGATCCGGCGCGCCGAAATCCGCACCATGGGTGCAATCGAAGGCAGTATACCTTACTAAGTCATTCTCCCGCAACCTTTTCGCCACGCGGCGGACGGGTGGCCGAATCACGGCAGGGCCTGCATCCCGTTCGCCCAGCTTCGGCGCCTGATCAGTTTCAAACCTTGGGTTCCTGCCGCAGCCAATGGTACCGCTGAGACGAGGAAATCCGGGGAGGCCTCCCCCCGTCATTAATTAAGAATCCGGGTAGCGTCCCCTCCTTTAAGAATCACAACGGTGATTGCCCTGAACGGAAGAACTCCAACGCACGGTTGTTGCTTCTCTTGCTTGCTTCCAGGTCACGGAGGACCGCTTCTTTCGATAGTGGGTAAGATTCTTCCAGAAGCTGCCAGTCCATTTGAGGCAATTCGCCTTGAAATTTCAGCAGTCCGGCACTGATCTTCACTGCGGCACGCTCGTCTGTCCAACTCAATGAGCCCAGCAAGTCCAAAGTGTCCAGCAAGACCCGAGTCCTCCGGACTGAAAGCAAAGCCAGCGCCACATCAATGACATTGTTGCGGCCATAGACTTCTGGAGCGTGGCCTTCCTTCTCCTCCAAAGTTGCTGCATCTGCCATGGTCTGCAAACAAGCCCCATATCTTTCCAAGTATTTGTTGTTCAATAACTTAGGACCAAGAAATACGTCGCGAACGGCTTGAAGTAGAGCAAGGGCGTTTGCCTTTTCTTGCGGATCTGCGTCCATGGAGAGTGGCGTAGCAAGAAGCGAGAGGAGGCCCTCCGGAGGTGCCCCTGACACCACGAACGGCCACAGGATTCGCCAGTTTTCACAGCGCGCTGTTCGAGACCCGGCAAGTTCCTGAAGAATGACACTGCGGACCGTTCTCTCCGTCCACGGATCCACAACTGCAAAGCGTTCCACGAGGTTCGGAACTGGAGTGTTACGAATACGCCAGTACTCCAGCTCGGAGATCGGCGGGCCATACTTCTGCACTCGCCACTCAACGGCTTCACGCACATCCCAATCATCACTGCTGGGTAGAGTAAGTCGCTCCGCCAATGAAAACGCCCATTCCCGCAAATCGGGTACATCCCATGCCAGATTGACAAGTGTGTCGAGCATTGCCGCGGTCGTATCATGATCTGTTCGAGGATACATTTCGACACATTGACACAAGAAATTGCACAGAGGAACAACGCCATGCTCCGGCGTAATAGGGTGATCATAGAGAACACATCGTACAGCAAAACGCACCAGTTCAGAATCAGCGGCCGCCTCCGGGGGAACAGAAGTGATCAATGTGGACCAGAAAGCATTCAGCAGAAGCTCTTGACTGTGGATTCGCATTGGAGAATCCGGCGACTCTCGAACGTAATCTGCGAGACGTGCAAGGACAAGGCTCTTCCGTGTCGTGAGGCATGCGTAGTCGGTCGCACGAATGCGGCGCAAGCACCGAGGCTGTCGTTTCTCATCAGCCAATAGGTTCCTGTCAAGAGAACCCACACATTCAGGTAATCGATCAAGCAACTTGGCGAAAGAAGCATAGACAAACTGATCCTGCGACGTGATCGTGCATAATGCGTCCGCAGCTTCCGCATCCCCTCCACTAACAATACATTCTATCAGTTGCAGTCCGATGTCATCGCTGTCCATATCCATACTGGCCAGTGCCGTTGGAATCTCAGCGCACGCTCGTAAGGGAAAGAGAAGCGCCGTGCTGAGCAAAAACAGGGACGCTACCCTATTTCTCAGATTCTCGCTCCACGTCTTCTGGGATGGCTCGCCAGCCTGGAACGTATGTAACCTCACGGTGATTCCTCCCCTCCGTCGCATGACACTATGCGGATGACCCGGCACCGCGTCTCGAACAGCTCTTGCCATCCCTTAAGTCTCCGCCCACCTGCTCTCTACGTCAAGAATACGGGCGGCGTCCCTTCATTTCAAGAGCTCTCTTATTTTGGGAGGGTATGTAGGAGATCTGGGCTATGGCGCGCAGGGCTGCCTCGGTCACAGCAGGGCGTGCACGCGTTCGCGGAGATACGGAACCACGTCCGATTCGAACCACGGGTTTTGACGCAACCAGAAGTTGTTGCGAAAGGAGGGATGGGGCATGGGGATGAAACGGGGGGCATACTCGCGCCACGCGCGGACGGTTTCTGTCAGGGAGGACTTGACCTGGGCGCCGAGGTAGTGGCGCTGCGCGTAGCCGCCCACGAGCAGCGTGAGTTCGAGCGTGGGAAGATGGGCCAGGAGCCGGTCCAGCCACAATTCCGCGCATTCCGGGCGCGGGGGGAGGTCCCCGCCCCGGGGAGCCCGGCCCGGGTAGCAGTAGCCCATCGGGATAATGGCAATGCGGGTATCGTCGTAAAAGGTCTCCCGATCCACCTGCATCCAGGAACGCAGCCGGTCGCCGCTTGGGTCGTTCCACGGGAGGCCGGTCTCGTGCACGCGCGTGCCGGGCGCTTGGCCGACGATCAACAGACGCGCGGAAACGCGGCAGCGCAGCACCGGACGCGGTCCCAGCGGCAGGTGCTTCTCGCACGCGCGGCATGCGCGCACCTGACTGAGAAGCCGGTCCAAATCCGATTGAAGTCTGTCTTCCATGGCGGCCCTCGTGTTCCTATTCTTAGGGGGCATTGTAACGCACAGGAGGGGAGCTTCGCAGGCCGGCCGGACTTCCGGGTCTCCTGCCGCGTCTTCTCGCGGCACGTCCGGTCTCGGGAAGTCCGGGCCGAATTCGGGGTTGTCAAGAAGGCGAATAGCGGGTATGCTTCGGGAGTAGGAACATGGACCGAAGGAGGCAGAATCATGGCTGGTTTATGGATGGCCGGGATGATGAACGTGTCGGACGACATCGCGGCGGTGCGAGAAGCACGTGTCGGACAGATAAGCCAGGAAATCGAACTGCAGTCGAAGGTCAAGGACCTGGAAGAGCGCATCGGCCGCCTGGCCCTGCTGAATCAGGCCCTGTGGGAACTTCTGAAGTCGCGTTTGAGCTTGACGGAGGCGGACCTGGAGACGCTCGCGCGCGATATTGATCTGCGCGACGGCATTGCCGATGGCAGGCTGACCGCGATCGCCGTGACATGTCCCACCTGCAAGCGGATCAACAACTCGCGGCATGCAAAATGTCTCTATTGCGGGCAGTTGTTTGAGAAAGAGATGTTTGCATAGGGGATAGGTTGGGGAACGCCTCGTGGCGCGCGTGGCCCCGCGGGGAGCCTGGCCGTGCGACGGAATCTTTCACTGAAATCACAGTTCGGATCCCTTGGGGCTTGACACGGGGCTAAGCATTATGCTAAAAGCATTTAACGAACGGTAGGTATAGGAGCCGCCCGCGGCGGGCCGAAATGAAGTTGCATTGACCGCTTGTGATCAGTAGAATCCCTCCCGAAACGTGCGTGTCCGCGCGGGAGTGAAGGCGAACTTGGGCGCAGTTCCCGGTGCGGATTGAATGCTGGAAATCAGGGCCTCTCAGGACCGGAAATCAAAGGCGGGCAGCGCTTTTTTTCGACTGAAGTGAAGCCATGTTACGGTCCGCATAGTCTAGTAGACGACGAGAAGCGGAGGAGAGCGTAGTGACCGAGACAGCCGCGAACGCCCCGGTGTTATGGCCGCTGGCCGTGTTTGCCCTGGCCAGCGTGGTCGTGCCCGTGGGCATGATCCTGGTTTCGTTCGTGCTGGGCGAGCGCCACAAAGAGCGCGCCACGGGCGAGCCCTATGAGTCGGGCCTGCTGTCGACGGGATCGGCGCGGGTGCGCTTTTCCGCCAAGTACTTCATCGTGGCGATCTTCTTCGTAATCTTCGATCTGGAATCCGCGTTCATCTATGTGTGGGCGACCTCCGTGCGCGAACTCGGCTGGATGGGCTATGCTGAGATCTGCGTCTTTATTGGCGTTTTGTTGGCGGCCTTGGCCTACCTGTGGCGGGACAAGGCGCTGGAGTCCTAGGCCGCAATCGTTTCAAAGGGAAGTCTGTAGCCGTGATCGAGAAACTGCTGGGCAAGCCGAATCCGAGAATCCCCTTCCAGGACACCGTGGGCGGCGTAGAGGAAGCCCTGAAGCAAAACGTGATCCTGGCCCGGCTGAACGACCTCATCAACTGGGGCCGCAAGAATGCCTTGTGGCCCTTCGGTTTCGGGCTCTCCTGCTGCTTCGTGGAACTGGCCACGAGCATCACGAGCAAGTTCGATATCGCCCGCTTTGGGGCCGAAGTGATTCGCGGCACGCCGCGTGAGGCGGATGTGATGATTGTCGCGGGCACGGTCTTCATCAAGATGGCGCCGGCGGTGAAGCGACTCTACGAGCAGATGATGGCCCCGCGCTATGTCATCAGCATGGGTTCGTGCGCGAACTCAGGCGGAATGTACGACATTTACAGCGTCGTGCAGGGCGTGGACAAGATCCTGCCGGTGGACGTGTATATCCCCGGTTGTCCCCCGCGCCCGGAGGCGTTCGAAGAAGGCCTGATGCTGCTGCAAAACGTAGTGGCGAACGAACGGCGTCCCTTGAGTTGGGTGGTGGGGCCGCAAGGCGTCGTCCGCCGGGAGCCCCCCATCATGCGCGACCTGAAAGTGGAATCGCGGCGCGTGGTCACGGACCTGCGTCCGCAGAACGAAGTGGAATAGCATCGCGGGTATGACACAGAGCATGTCCATCGTCGATCAGCTGAGAGCGAGGTTCGGAGAGGCCGTACTGGCCGTGCAACCGGTCTGCGACGGCATTCCCACGCTTTGGGTCGCCGCGGCCCGGGTGATCGATGTCCTTGGCCATCTGAAGAACGGCGTCGACAAGCCGTACAAGATGCTCTGGGATCTGACCGCCATCGACGAACGCACGCGCATCAACCGGGCGGGCCAGCCGAAGAGCGATTTTACGGTTGTATATCACCTGATGTCCTTTGAGCGGAACGAGGACATCCGGATCAAGGTTCCCCTCGAAGGTGAATACCCCTCGGTCCCGACGCTGTGCGGGGTCTGGCCGAACGCGAACTGGTACGAACGCGAAGTCTTCGACATGTTCGGCATCCGCTTCGACGGGCACCCGTGCCTCCGGCGCATTCTCATGCCGCCCACGTGGGTGGGGCATCCGCTCCGGAAGGAGCACCCGGCCCGCGCCACGGAAATGCCGCCCTACACGCTGCCCGACGACAAGATGGATCGCGAGCACGAAGCCCTGCGATTCGTGCCGGAAGAGTGGGGCATGAAACGGCAGAGCGGCGACACGGAATACATGTTCCTGAACCTGGGGCCGCATCATCCCGGCACCCACGGCATCATCCGCTTCCTGCTGCAGCTCGACGGCGAGGAGATTGTCGATTCCGTGCTGGACATCGGCTATCACCACCGCGGCGCGGAGAAGATGGGCGAGCGCCAGTCCTGGCACAGTTACATTCCCTACACGGACCGCATCGACTATGTGGCGGGGGTGCTGAACAACCTCGCTTATGTGCAGTCGGTCGAGAAGATGGCGGGAATCCAGGTGCCCGCGCGCGCGCAGGTGATCCGCGTGATGCTGAGCGAAGTCTTCCGCATCATCAGCCACTGCGTGTGGTACGGCACCTTTGCACAGGACCTCGGCGCCATGTCCCCGGTGCTTTATCTGTTCAACGACCGCGAAAAAGCCTTTACGATTATCGAGGCCATCTGTGGCGGGCGCATGCACCCGAGCTGGTTCCGCATCGGCGGCGTGGCCCATGACCTGCCAAACGGCTGGCAGAAGCTCGTCAAGGATTTCATCGACTACATGCCCGCGCGCCTGGCCAGCTACGACAAGGCCGTCATGCGCAACGGGATCCTCAAGAAACGCACGATCGGCATTGGCAAATTCTCGACGGAGGAGGCGCTCGATTGGGGCATCACCGGGCCGGGGCTCCGCGCCACGGGCATGGGGTGGGACGCGCGGAAGGCGCGGCCGTACTCCGGCTATGAGAACTTCGACTTCGAGGTGCCGGTCTTCTACAACGGCGACGTGTACGACCGGGCGCGCGTGCGCGCCGAAGAGATGCGCCAAAGCGTCCGCATCATCGAGCAATGCCTGAAGAACATGCCCGAAGGCCCCTACAAGTCGGATCACCCGCTGGCCTGCCCGCCGGCCAAGGAAAACACGATGCGCGACATCGAGACGCTCATCAACCACTTCCTCGGTGTGAGCTGGGGGCCGGTGATTCCCGCGGGCGAGGCGTGCTGTCCGATCGAGGGCGCCAAGGGTTATTACGGATATTACCTGGTCAGTGACGGCTGCACGATGTCGTATCGCACCCGCATCCGCACCGGCTCGTTCCCGCACCTGCAGATGGTCCCGCTGATCAGCCGCGGGCATCTGGTGGCGGACATGCTGGCGATTGTGGCGGGCGTCGATTTCGTGCTGGCGGATTTGGATCGTTAGGCTGGAAGAAAACATGCTGTCGGACAAGATCAAACACGAGATAGAACACGAAGCGGCAATGTTCGAGCGGCGGAGCGGGGCGTGCATCGATGCCCTGCGCATCGTGCAGCGCGAACGCGGCTGGGTGGACGACCAGAGCGTCAAGGACGTTGCCGCGCTCCTCGAGATGACGCCGGACGAGGTGGACAGCGTCGCCACGTTCTACAACCTGATTCTGCGGCGCCCCGTGGGCAGGCATGTCATCCGAATCTGCACGAGCGTCAGTTGCTGGCTGATGGGCCTAGAACCGATGCTCGCGCACCTCGAGAAGACGCTGGGCATCGGCTTGGGCCAGACCACGGCGGACGGCCGCTTCACGCTGATTCCGAACCAGTGCCTGGGCACGTGCGATCATGCGCCCGCATTCATGATAGACGATGATCTTCACCGGGACCTGGACCCGGAGAAGCTGGACGCGATCCTGGCGAACTACAAGTAGGGCAGTGCTTTGAGCGAGAAGCCACTTACAGAACGAATCCGGCCGGACGGCGCCCCGGTGACGCTGTCCGAATATGAGCAGGCCGGCGGCTATCAGGCGGCGCGCAAGGCCCTTGGGGGCATGGCGCCCAAGGAGGTCATGCAGGCCGTCAAGGATTCGGGCTTGCGCGGCCGCGGCGGCGCGGGCTTTCCCACGGGCGTGAAATGGAGTTTCGTGCCCGAGGGGCCCCACCCGAAATACCTCGTGGTGAACGGCGACGAAATGGAGCCGGGAACCTTCAAGGATCGCCTGCTCCTCGAAGGCGACCCGCACCTTCTGATCGAAGGCGTGATTCTCTCGTCCTACGCGATTGGCGCGGACGTTGCCTACATCTTTCTGCGCGGCGAATACCTGCTTGCGGAGCGGCGCATGAAAGAGGCCATCGCCGCCGCCTATGCCCGTGGCTATCTGGGCAAGCACATTTTCGGTTCGGACTACAACCTCGAACTGTATGTGCACATGAGCGGCGGCCGCTATATCTGCGGCGAAGAAACCGCGCTGCTCAATGCGCTCGAAGGAAAGCGCGGCAACCCGCGCACGAAGCCGCCCTTTCCGCAGATCAGCGGCCTGTGGGGCAAGCCGAGCATCGTCAACAACGTCGAGACGCTCTGCAATCTGCCCGGCATCCTCGTGAAAGGCGCGGACTGGTTCAAGGGCCTCAGCCGGACGCCGAACGGCGGCACGAAACTCTTCGGGGTGAGTGGCAAAGTCAGGAATCCCGGCCTTTGGGAACTGCCGCTGGGCGTAAGCGTCCGCGAGGTGATCGAGGAATGCGCGGGCGGCATGCGCGACGGGGTCTCCTTGCGCGGCATCATCCCGGGCGGGGCCTCGACCGACTTCCTTACGGAAGAACACATGGACGTGGCGCTCGATTACGAAACCGTGGCGCAGGTGGGCAGCCGCCTCGGCACCGGCACGATGATCGTGATGGACGACAAGACCTGTCCCGTGGGCATGGTTCGCAACCTGATCCAGTTCTTCGCCGTAGAGTCCTGCGGCTGGTGCACGCCGTGCCGCGACGGGCTGCCCTGGATCGAGAAGACGCTGGGCGCGATCGACACGGGCAAGGGCCAAATGAGCGACCTGGCCATGCTCGATGAGCACGTGAAATGGCTCGGGCCGGGCATGACGTTCTGCGCACTGGCGCCGGGCGCCATGGCGCCGCTCGGGAGCGCGTTGAAATACTACCGGGAAGACTTCGAACGGCATATCCGCGAGCAGCGGTGTCCGTGGAAATGATCTGATGGCAACGATTTATATTGATAATGCGCCTTATGAGGTGAAGGACGGGCAGAACTTGTTGCAGGCCTGCCTGTCGCTGGGCTTCAACGTGCCCTATTTCTGCTGGCACCCCGCCCTCCAGTCGGTCGGCGCCTGCCGCCAGTGCGCGGTCAAGCAGTACCGGGACGAGAAGGATACCGCCGGCAAGATCGTCATGGCGTGCATGACGCCCGCCACGGACGGCACCCGTATCACGATTGACGATGCGGAGTCCCGGGCCTTCCGCGCCCAGGTCATCGAGTGGCTCATGACGAACCACCCGCACGACTGCCCCGTGTGCGATGAAGGCGGCGAATGCCATCTTCAGGACATGACGATCATGAGCGGTCACACCTACCGCGAATACCGCTTCACGAAGCGGACCTACAACAACCAGAACCTCGGCCCGTTCATCAATCACGAGATGAACCGGTGCATCCAGTGCTACCGCTGCGTGCGCTTCTACCGCGACTACGCCAACGGCGGCGACCTTGCGCCCTTCGCCTCGCACAACCACGTGTTCTTCGGGCGTCACGAGGACGGCGTGCTCGAGAGCGAGTTCAGCGGCAATCTCGTCGAAGTCTGTCCGACGGGCGTCTTCACGGACAAGAGCTTCAAACAACACTTCACGCGGCCTTGGGACCTCCAGAGCGCGCCGTCGGTCTGTGTGCACTGCGGCTTGGGCTGCAATGTCACGCCGTCGGAACGTTACGGCGCACTCCGCCGGATCCGCAACCGCTACAACGGCGAGGTCAACGGCTACTTCCTGTGCGATCGCGGCCGCTACGGCTACGAGTTCGTGAACGGGGCCGGACGCGTACGGCAGCCTCTGGCGCGCTGCAAAGACACGGGCGAACTCGCGCCGGTTCCGAAAGACGAAGCGCTTGCCCTGGCGCGCGCTCCGCAGGGCGCCGCGATTGGCATCGGGTCGCCGCGTGCATCGCTCGAATCCAATTTCGCCCTGCGTCAACTCGTGGGCGCCGATCGCTTCTTCATGGGCGTCCCGAAACGCGGGCATCAGCTCCTTTCCAGCATGATCAGCCTCCTGCGCGGCGGACCCGCGCGCGTGCCCTCCCTGCGCGAAGTGGGGGAGGCCGATGCCGTGTTCGTGCTGGGAGAAGACCTCACAAACACCGCGCCGCTGATGGCGCTGCAAGTCTATCAGGCGCAGTATCGGGCCGTCCTGCCCGAGGCGGAGAAGGCGGGCATTCCCGCGTGGAACGATGCCCCGGTGCGCGAGTTGCTCCAGGACAAGCGCGGATTTCTCGCGCTGGCGACGCCGGCCGAGACAAAGATGGACGTGTTCGCCGCAACGAAGTGCCACGCGGCTCCGGATGAGATCGCGCGCCTCGGCTTTGCGGTGGCGCATGCCTTGAATGCCGCCGCACCGGCGCCCGAAGGCCTGGCCGCGGACGTGGCCGCGCTGGCCGCGGGCATCGCCGAGGCCCTGCGTGCCGCGAAGCGTCCCTTGATCATCAGCGGACCCTCCTGCGGCAGCGAAGCGATTGTCCTGGCTGCGGCGAACGTTGCGTCCGCGCTCTGTGCCGCCGGCCTGGATGCCGCGCTCAGCTTCGTCGTTCCCGAATGCAACAGCATCGGGCTCGCCTTGATGGACGCGGGCAGCCTGGACGACGCGATGCAAGCGGCGGAAGGCGGCGTTGACACGCTCATCATCCTGGAAAATGATCTCTATCGCCGCGCGGACCGCGCGTCGGTGGATAGGCTGCTGGGCGCGGCGAAGAACGTCGTCGTGCTGGACCACACGCTGCATGCGACCGCACAGAAGGCCGCGGTGGTTTTGCCCGCAGCGACGTTCGCCGAGGGCGATGGCTCGCTCGTGAACAACGAAGGCCGCGCACAGCGCTTCATTCAAGTGATGCCTCCGCAGGAGGCAATCCAAGAGAGCTGGCGGTGGTGCGGCGAGCTGCTGGGCAAGCCGTGGAAGAATCTCGACGTGCTGCTTGCGCAACTGGGCGCTGTACTGCCCGGATTCGCGGAACTGGCCAAGCTTGCGCCCCCGGCGGACGCGCGTTTCGGCGGGCAGCGCCTGCCGCGGCAACCGCACCGCTACAGCGGCCGCACGGCCATGCAGGCGCATCTCAGTGTGCACGAGCCCCAGATTCCGAACGATCCGGATTCGGCCTTCACGTTCTCAATGGAAGGATTCCGCGGGGCGGTGCCCGCGGCGGTCGTTCCGTCGTACTACGCGCCCGGCTGGAACTCCGTGCAGGGCCTCAATAAGTTTCAGGAGGAAGTGGGCGGGCCGATGCGTGGCGGCGATCCGGGTGTCCGGCTGATCGCAGCGGCGCAGGGCGCCCGGGCCGAGTTCCGGGGCGCGCCCCCGGCCGCACAGGCGACCCGCGGCGCAGAACGTCTCATCGTCTCGCTGCCGCACGTCTTCGGTTCAGAGGAATTGAGTGCGCTCTCGGGACCGGTTGCCGAACGCGCGCCGCAGCCCTATCTTGCCGTCAATGAAGCGGACGCCGCTGCGATGGCCTTGTCGCAGGGCGACGTGGTGGAGTTGTCCGTGGGCAACGCCCAGGCGGTGCTGCCGGTCGAGGTGCGGGCCTCGCTGGCGCCGGGCCTGGTGGGGGTTCCCGCGGGTATTGCGGGGATACCGGCCGTGCAGTTGCCCGGCTGGGGAACGATTACGAAACGTACGGAAGGGTGATGGAAAGCATGTCATCCGCCATGAACGATATCGTGTGGCCGCTCATCGTGGTGGGCGGGGTGCTCTTCGTCGTATTGAACTGCGCCGCCGTCTGGATTTGGCTGGAACGCCGTCTGCTCGCGCTGTGGCAGGACCGCCTGGGGCCGAACCGCGTCGGGCCTTTCGGACTCCTGCAGCCCGTGGCGGACATGGTTAAGATCTTCTTCAAGGAAGACTGGGTG
>CAILVY010000400.1 GCA_903837785.1 Candidatus Hydrogenedentota bacterium | reverse complement strand
GCTGGACATCATCATCTGTTCGCCCTCCCCTTCGGCATCTTCGGGCAACCCCAACTGCACGACCACATCCCCGCCATGAGTACAGTACACCGACGCGTGTGGGACAAAATCATCCCCGTCCAAATGCCCCGAGGACACCCCCACGTCCCCGGTCAACGAAACCAGCGCTCCGGTAAGATTCGTACCTGGCGCTATTTCTGCGCTTGTTCGAAGCAAAAGCGCAGTCTTCGGCTCGCTGGCCTCGTGGGCGATAACGGAAAGTCCGCCGTTTCCGACTATCAGTCCCGCTTCACCTTCGGGATTATCGAATTGGATGGTTGGAAACTCATCGACTTCACCTTCTTGATGGTCGTCATACCCATTCAGTGTGATGCCTCCATCATCCACGGACAGCCACTCGAAATCCTCCCCTGCGGACGATGCCTTCACTGCGGCGACCGCCAGGACGAGCGCGATCCCCAAACCTGTGGCCAGAACGATTGATTTCCCCGAGAAATGCATAACCCCTGTTCCCTTCTTCCCTCTAAGTTATACCCTGTCGTTCCCTGTCCAACACATCCATGTTGCGCTCAACATACCCGCAGAATAGCACGCAAGCAAAAAAAAAAAACAACAGAAATATTGCACACGCGTTATTTGGCTAAGTAGTCTGTTGAGATCAGCGGCACGTCCTGTCTCCCTATGTCCTCCAGTCTCCCCGTCAAGCAAACAAGACCCCTTTCACGAGAGCGCGGAATCGCGCTTCCGCCCGCTATGCTCAAGAAAGACGGCCCCTGATGGTTCTTAGCAGTGCTGGTGCATATCCTCCGACAGCGCCGCGATTTCTTCTCTACTTTCGAAAGCAAGCGCCATGCCAGAGCCTCGGCATATGGGGCCAAGCCCAGGTAAATGGATGGCGGGGCGGCACTAAGGCCCGAGCGGGACGCCGCCGCAGCGGGGACAAACCTCGGCCTCTTGGGCTCCGTTTCCGGAATCCGGAAGACGGTTTTCCGGAATCCGGAAAGGACCGAGATGCTACGGCGCGGACACAAAGACTTCTCGACGGAAGCGGCGAGGACGCCGCTTCTACGAGGCAACGATGCCGACGAAATCACGCAGAAAGTAGACGCGACGTCCTCGCCGCGTTCCCTCCATCCCCCGCTCCCGCGTGCGGGGCAAAGGGGGGTAGGTCACCCTGTTCTTTCCGCCGGCCTGTCAAGAACTCGCCGGCTCTTGCGCCTCGTGCGATGAATCCGTTCTTCTTCGTGCCCTCGCGATTGGCCAGCGCCGCCGCACCGAATCCAGGATGTGCGGCCGAAGTGACGCCTGATGCGTCGACTGCTATGATGTCCGGGTGCGTCAGGCCACGGGGCACGTAGCGTGCTCCGGTCCAATTCGGGTCGGGACAAAGGCCCGTGGCCAAGGGAGAAAGAAGACTCATGCTGCGAAAGTGCTTGTCTTGTCTGCTGATGCTGGGGCTGTGCCTTGGGATGGGCGCGGTTGCCGAGGAAGCGCCGAATCCTCACGCCATGCCCAACCCGCCGCTGCTGAAGCTGCCGATCGCGTTTCCCGGCCCGCGCATGGAGAACACGCCGGTGGTCTTTCAGGGCCGGCCGCTGCTCGTGCAGAACGTTCGTCCGGCGAATGTGAAGGCGAAAGACTTCTATCTCTTCGTGCAGGACATGCGCACTGGCGAGGAACTGACGCGATTCGGCGATGCGTTCTCGTTCGTAAGCGCGTTTGTCGAGGGGAACACGCTGAATGTGTTCGCCACGGAGAACACGGACGACGACTGGACCCACGACATCTACCGCTTCTGCTCGGAGGACCTGAAGCACTGGAACAAGGCGCTGGCGATGGCGCGGCAACCGGGCGAGCACCTCTTCAACGCCAGCGTCTGCAAGGACGAGCAGGGCTACGTCATGGCCTTCGAATCCAACCAGCCGGTGCAGTGGTCCTTCCGTTTCGCGCGATCGAAAGACCTGTCGTCGTGGCAGGAAGTGGAAGGCGTCCGCTTCGCCGACACGGCGGAGCAAACGGCCTGCGGCAATCCGACAATTCGGTATTTCGCGCCGTACTACTACGTCGTCTACGGCGCGTGGCGCTGGAAAGGGCCGGGAACCTGGCACAAGTACCGGCTCGCGGAGACGAAGTATGTGACGTTCGTCGCGCGGTCGAAGGATCTCGCGTTGTGGGAATTGAGCCCGACGGAGTACCCCATGATCGACCCGGTGGACGGCGAAGGGATCAACAACACGGACGCGGACCTCTTTGAATGGGAGGGGAACACGTACATCTACTATGCGACGGGCGATCAGCAGACGTGGGGAACCATCCGGGTGGCCCTGTTCGCAGGAACGCTGAAGCAGTGCCTCGAAAGCCATTTCTCCGAGAGAGTGGCCAAGATCGTGTTTGATGCGCGCCAGGGGAAATACGTCTACCCAAATAAATAGAGGAAGCCATGAGAAATCATCAACCTGCCGGCCGAATCGCGCACGCGCTTGTCGTTCTTTCGTTTGTGGCCGCCGGCTGGACCGCGTGCGCCGAGGACCGGGATGCGGCGGCGATGAAACGGACCGCGTGGTTCAATGAGGCCAAGTTCGGCATGTTCATCCACTGGGGGCCCTTCGCGGTGCAGGGCAACGACCCCAAGGCAAGTTACGACTACTTCGCCATGAAGGAAAGCGCGGCGCTCCGCAAGGATTTCGAACGATACGCGGCGCAGTTCAACCCGTCCAAATTCGACGCCGCCGCGTGGATGGGCGTGGCGAAATCGGCCGGCATGAAGTATGTCGTGTTCACTTCGAAGCATCACGACGGCTACTGCATGTTCGACAGCGCCTTCTCGGATTACACTTCGATGAAAGGCGCGCCCAGGCGGGACTATGTCCGCGAGCTCATTCCCGCGGCGCGGTCCGCCGGGCTCCACATCGGCTTTTACTACTCGATGCTCGACTGGAAGCATCCGGATTACACGCAACAGCTCCCGAAATTCGTGGAGGAGTATCTCTTTGGGCAGGTTCGCGAGCTGTGCACGAACTACGGGCCGATCGATTGCCTCTGGTTTGACGGCGAATGGGATCATCCGCTCGATGCGTGGCGTTCGCCGGAACTGGCGCGCATGATCCGGACGCTGCAGCCGGACGCCCTCATCAATGACCGGCTCGGCAAGGGCGAGCGCGGCGTGACGCCGCTGTGCGACTTCTACACTCGGGAACAGCCCTCGGAAGTGAATGTCGCGATGGGATTCGAGCATCAGGCGCCCCGCCCCTGGGAGGCGTGCATGACGATCGGCGATTTCTGGCAGTTCTCGCTGAAGGACACGCAGTTCAAGAGCGTCAACGAACTGATCGGCATCCTCATTGATGTCGTAAGCCGCGGCGGCAACCTCCTGCTCAATGTCGGGCCGTCGCCCGACGGCGAGATTCCCCCGCACTTCGTGGAACGTTTGCGGGGTATGGGCGCGTGGCTCGCCGTCAACGGCGAGTCGATCTATGGCACGGCGCGCTCGCCGTTCGGGAAGCTCCCCGTGGGAAAGTGCACGGCGAAGGGGAATCGGCTCTATCTCTTCCTGGATTCCACCCCGGCCGCCCCCGTGATTCTGCCCGGACTCAACGACAGGATCGTGAAGGCGGCAATCCTGGGTTCGTCCGAGCCGGTGGCTTTCGACAACGCGGCGAAGACAATCACGCCGCCGGAGGGGGTTGCGCCCGGCGCCTGGCGCGTGATCGCCATCGATCTGGAGGGCGCGCCCGCCGTGCTGCCGATGAGTGAAGCTCCGGCGAACGTGCCCGCGCCCGCGGATTTGGGCAATGTGGAGGAACGGCTCTATCGATCCGCGATGAAGCAGGCGCATCACCTCCTGGCGAAAGTGCATCCGTGGGCGGAAGACGCCACGATGAAGCTCATCACGGAAAGCAAGAGCGACGAGCACTGGATCCGCCCGAACACGGGCACGGTCCTGGGCTTCGCGTTTCTCCGGCGTTTCGGCCCCTACGATGCCGCCGAAGTGGGCGTGTCGCGCGAGGAACTTCTCGAACAGTCGATTCTCCCGATGATGCGCTATCTCTGCGCCACGCACGCGACCGGAACACGCGCCACGAGCGACGGCAAGCGCTGGGGCGATCAGTGGCAATCCGCGCATTGGGCGCAGATGCTCGGGCGCGCCGCGTGGTGGATCTGGAGCGATCTTCCCGCGGAGCTCCGTCAGGCCGTGCGCGCGGTCCTCGCCCACGAGGCCGATCGAATTGCCGGCATGGAGCCGCCGCATCAGTTGGCGCGCGACACAAAGGCGGAAGAGAACGCGTGGAACAGCCAGGTGCTGTCCGTCGCGGTCCTGCTGATGCCCGAGGACGCCCGGCGCCCGCAGTGGGAAACGGCCTTCCAGCGCCGGGCGCTGTCCTCCTTTCTGCGTCCGGCGGATGAGCACTCGACCGAACTCGTGGATGGCCGTTCCGTCGCGGAGCAGTTCACCGGCGCCAACATCTACGACGATTTCACACTCGAGAATCACGACAGGATTCACCCCGACTACATGAGCACGTTCATCCTCTCGATGGGCTGCGTCGTGGATTGCGCCATGAGCGGCCGAACGCCGCCCGAGGCGGTCTTCCACAATGTCTCGGGGCTGTACGAGAACCTGAAGTGGTTTTCGCTTCCGAGCGGCGGTTTCGTCTATCCCAACGGCCAGGATTGGGGCCTCTTTCGCGATCCGCAGTGGATCTACGTTCACGTGATGATGGCCGCCTATTGCGGCGATCCCGAGGCGTGGGGGCTTGCCAAGGCCTGCCTCGAAACCCAGGAACGGATGCAGGCGCGCTCCACGTCCGGTTCGGTCTTTCTGGACGAAGAGTACTTCTTTCCGTCCACGCTCCCGGATCTCTTCTCGAGCACGGCCAAATCGTGGCTGGCGCTGCGGTATCACGGCAAGATCACGGAACGGCCCTTCGAGCGGCTCGGCGTGCTTCGCATGGAGGGCGGCAAGATTATCCTGAACCGGACGCCCTCGTCCGTGCACACGTTCAGTTGGGGCGCGCAACTCATGGGGCAGGTCATTCCCCTCGAACAGGACCGGATGACGTCGCCGCAGCCCTTGAGCGGCATCGGCCACATTCGCCTGGCGGGCAAGGCCGAAGCGCTGCCCGTGCACGTCAGGAACGTCGCCGTCAGCCAGGAGAAGGACCGGTTCACAATCTCTCTGGAGATCGATCACGGCGAGAACGCCGTGCGGGCCTTCCTCCGTTTCGAGTCCACGCCCGACGGCCTGTGGCATGTGTCCGAGAAGCTCTTGGCCCTGAAGCCGCTCGAGACAGAAGAAGTGGCCACCGGCCTGATCGCCATACTCAATAATCCACACTGGGTCTACGAACGCGGGGAACGGCGGATAGCCTTCGGCGACACGGTGCAAACGGTTCGATCGGGGTCGGGCGCCAAGCTGGACGGGACCGCGGCAACGATCCGGGTTGATGACGCGATCATTATTACGGGCAAGCAGCCGCTCAACGCGTCCTATCGCGGCGCAATCAAGGCCGAGCGTTCCCGCTTCAGCGATGAACTGTACTTGAACTGCCTGAGCGGGCGGCGGAGCTGGGCCGCGGATCAGGTCCTGTCCGAGTACGAGGCGTCCGTTCGCTGTCCCGTCCGAGAGAATTGACGGCGCCTAGCGCTCGAAGTTCACCGCGGCCTGCGTGAAGGCGCCCGGGGCGTCGCCGCAGTCTGCCGCAGCCTGCGCTTCAATCCTGATCGTGTCGGCAGAGGTCAACTGCAGCAGAACGATCACGCCTTCCGCGTGCTCCAATCCGCAGAACGTGTAGATGGCGGCGTCGGAGATGGCGGAGAAGTCGCGGTTGTTCCGTCCCGAAGTCTCCGGAGAAAACGCGTACAGGCCTCGGGGCAATCCGGGCACGGAAGTACCCACGGAGAAGACCGGCCTGGCCGGATCGACGTTGTCATGCACAAGCGCCAGATGCGGGTCTTCCGGCCCATCGCCCGTGGCTCCCTCGAGAAACCAAATACCCTGCGCGGTGCCGGGCTCGTCCTGTTCCACTTCGCCGCAGCGTGGCGGCGTTGTCCGCAGTTCCGAGCCGTCGAATCGCCCGAAATGGCCTTCCAGCACTGCCCGCACGTTGTCCGCGAAGTAGTCCACCGGACAGACGGCGTGCAACGCGTCGAAGCGGTCATAACGGCCCTGCATGCGCGCGGGGTTGGCGTATTCCAGCGGTGGCACACGCTCGTCGAAGAGGCCAAAATCGAGTGCGTATTGTCCGGGACCGCCGGCGGTTCCCAGGAGTTCGCCCGGCGCCAGCGCGATATTCGCCGGCTTGCTGCAATTGCGGAACGCCTGGCCGCCCGTCGTGTAGCTCTCGCAGCGGTCGTCATCGAATGGGCCAAGGGCCGCCTGCACCCTGCCCGACAGGCTGCTCAGGTGATAGAAGTAACCGCCGACCTGCGCGCAGGCGGAGAACTGCACCTGATAGTCCGTGAAGCCTTCAGAGACGTGTTCCTGCGCGACCACAGAGGTGATGACAATCTCTCCCGGCGCGAAGACGTCCACGAGCAGGGCGGGCCCGCCCTGCGCCGCCGGCACAATGTAGAAGTAGACGTGGTCCGTGGGGAAGACATGGCCTCCGCCCGGATTCAGGTTGCCGAGGGGAACCAGCGCACGGAGGCCGCTCACATCGATGGGCGGCACGCTGAACAGGGGGCCGTCGGCGCAATCGGGCAAGGGCGGCTCGCAAGCCGTCATGAGGACGGGCAAGAACCACACAAGCAGGAGGCTTCTTCGCATAGGCTCTCGTTTCATTCGTCAGGCGCATCTCAGCGCGAGATGCGCCGTAACATCGCCGTGGACAGATTAGCGCCCTGCGAGAAAGGCGGGCAAGTCGGCGATAGTGCCTATCTTGAAGTCGGGGACGTTCTCCGGAGCATCCTCGATGTGTTTGTGATGCGCGCTGTCCACGAGGACCGCTTTCATGCCCACACTGTGCGCGCCGCACACGTCGCGATTGGGCTTGTCGCCGACATACCAGGCGCGGTCAGGCGCGAGGCTCATCGCGTCCAGCGCATGCCGGAAGATCCGGGGGTCGGGCTTGTTGATCCCCAGCTCCGCCGAAAACACGGCGATCTCGAACAGCGGCAGGACGCCCGCCTCCGCCAAGCGCATCCGAATGACAGTTGCCGGCATC
This sequence comes from Candidatus Hydrogenedentota bacterium, assembly GCA_903837785.1. GTDB lineage: Bacteria > Hydrogenedentota > Hydrogenedentia > Hydrogenedentales > CAILVY01 > CAILVY01. The sequence goes on along the minus strand of CAILVY010000400.1, from coordinate 1,926 downwards.
AATGTATTGGAGATCAGCCCGAGACGATATCCGGCATCGCGCAACGCCTGCAGCGCGGGCCGCACAAACGGGTAGATGGGCGAAGCCTCCCAGTGACAGAGAATCGTGTGCCAGCGTTCGATCGCCTCCCGCGTGGGCTCAATCTGGCGCTTTCCCAGCCAGGCGGCGATGAATGGCCGCACGTCCAGGGCCGGCCTCGGCACGGGCAACGCAAGAAACGTTGCCATAATCTCCCGCGACATGCCGATGAACCAGTCGAAGGGCGCGCCTTCCGGCACTCCCCCGGGAAAGGACGCGGCGAACTGCGTCTCGTCCCAGCGATCCACGGCGTTCAGCAGCACGCCGCCCATATCGAACAACAGCGCAACAGGCTTTTCCATCGCGACTCCGGCTCCTGTGAATGCGATGGCGCCCATTGTAGCATCCCGGCAGCGGCGGTCTCCCCCGCGCTCAGGAACGCGCGGTCATGGCGAGCGCCGCGCTAACGGCTCAGGGGACCGGACACGGCCTCCGCAATCAACTTGGCGGCCAGGGCATTCCCTTCCGCCGAGAAATGGATGGGATCCGTGAAGAGCCGACGATCCGGCGGCATGGCACGTTCCAGATCGATCAGCCCCACCTCCTCACGCGCCGCCAGTTCTCGGAGCAGGGCGTTGTGCTCCTGCATCCCCTTGCGGTAGCCGTCTTCATCCAGGCGCCGCAGTTCCTCCGCCGGCGCGCGGAAAGCCGGCGCATCCAAGTACGGCGTCGTCAACAGCCACGCGCGAATTCTGGACTCCCGGCACAGCGTGATGATTTCCTCCACGTGCGCGCAGAAGCAGGCGGTATTATTCCGGGCGAGGTTGGCGAGGGCATCGTCCACGGCGGGCAGCGGCGTTTGTGTCCGCGACAACAGCGTCGGCGCTTCAATTAGGCCCAGCCACCACCCGGTCACGAGCAAGAGCTGAGACCGGTATGCCCAGCGCATGAGCGGGCCCGCCGTCAACGGTTCCATCCGCTTGCGGAAATGGCTGTAGTCGCAGCGAAACCCGGGATAGAAACGCGGCGCAACGTCGTTGACCCCCGATTGAACCAGCACCGCATCCGGCGCCAGCGGCAGGCCGAAACGCCTCAGGTTCTCTTCGTCCTCCAGCGCGGTGTAACCGCCCACCCCCAGGTTGAAGACCTCGACGCGTTTCCAGCCGTTTGGCGCGAACACGTTATTCATCCAGCGCGCCAGGCAGGACGGATACGTCTCGGCATTCCGCTGCACGCCGGCCCCATACGTGACGGATCCGCCGATGCAGATCAGGCGCAGGACGCCTTCCGGTTTCGGAGTGAATTCCACATCGTCCCGGAACCCTGCGCTGTTGTGCCGCGTATCCTGAACGCCGTCCGGCGACTGCAGCGCAAAACCGGGCTGCAGGCGGTAGGGCAGCACCTCGTCCGGCACAAATCGAAACCCGCGTTGCTCGCCCCGTGCGACAAACTCGTAGTTCTTCAGCACGATCTGCAGCGAGACATTCCGGCTGTGATAGGCGGCGATACGCGCCGCATACTCGAGGGCGGCCAGCAGCGCCAGCAGAAATACGCCGAAGCCCAGCAGGCGAACCACTCTTGGCCTGATCGCCTTGTGTAGAGTGAGGTGCGGTCCGCCTTCCGCCTCGATCGAAGACGAAACATCCGCCTCGCTTTCTGTGTCAGAAGTACCGATTGACATTCCCTTAAGATGGACCCCGCTTGCGTCCTTTCCGGACAGCGTGCCGCAATTGCCCCTTCATTCCAGAATCTAACAAAACGGACCGGCTTTGGCAAGAAACTCATGGATGGGGTGGATTCAAGATCTAAGTGCACGGCGGGCTCTTTGTCGGTCGAGTAGGAAGACTTCATAGGGAGTTCGGTATCCGAGGGTCTTTCTGGGCCTGTTGTTTAGCTCGTCGACAATGG
>CAILVY010000399.1 GCA_903837785.1 Candidatus Hydrogenedentota bacterium | reverse complement strand
TCCAGGAGATGCGCGAATCGATCCGGATCGTCGAGCAGTTGATCGACGGGATTCCCGAAGGGCCGCACATGATGATGAAGCCCGCGGCGCGCATCAAGGTGCCCGAGGGCGTGTTCTACGGGCAGACCGAGACGGCGCGGGGCGTCTTCGGGGTCACGATCGTGTCGGACGGCAAGGGTGCGGGGCCGTACCGCCTGCACTTCCGTTCGCCCAACTACAACAATCTGTGGGCGATCACCGCGCTGGCGCCGGGCTGGCGCATTGCGGACGTGATCGCCATTCTGTCGAGCCTGGATTTGGTTATTCCGGAGTTGGATCGCTAAGCAACGCGAGGTGGAGCAGTGCAGAACGCCATGTCAATGATACTCGTGGCCGCCACGGGGCCGTGGGCGGCGAAGACAGTCGCCGAACGGGCTTCGGAAAGCCTGGACACGAGTCTTTGGGCGGTTGCGGCCTACATGGTCCTGGCGCTGCTGGCCGTGGTGGTGCTTGTCACACTGCTGGGCCTGGTGCTCATCTATGCGGAGCGCAAGATTGCGGGCCGTTTCCAGTGCCGTGTCGGGCCGATGCGCGTGGGGCCGCATGGCCTCTTGCAGACGGTTGCCGACACGTTCAAGCTGCTGCTGAAGGAGGATATCATCCCGACGCGCGCGGATCAGGCGATGCATCTGCTGGCGCCGTTCCTGTGCATGGGGGCAACCGTGCTGATTATCGCGGTGCTGCCCTACAGTCCGACGATGCAGATCCTCGATCTGAACATCGGGGTGCTCTTCGTGACGGCGGTGAGCGGATTCGGCGTCATGGGCATCCTGCTCGGCGGGTGGAGTTCGAACAACAAGTGGTCGCTCATCGGGGCGATGCGTTCCGGCGCACAGATTATTTCGTATGAGATTTCGGCCACGCTCGCGCTGCTCGTAGTGGTGCTTTTCGCGGGGACGATGTCGCTTCGGGGCATCGTCGAGAGCCAGGAGGCGGGCTGGTGGATTTGGCGGGCGCACGGCGTCGGCCTGATTTCGTTCATCGTGTATTTGATCGCGTCCACGGCGGAAATCAACCGCACGCCCTTCGATATCCCCGAGGGCGAGTCGGAGTTGACCGCCGGGTTCCACGCGGAATACTCGGGACTGCGCTTCTCCTTCTTCTTCCTGTCCGAGTTCATCAACATGTTCATCGTGTCGGCGCTGGCGGCCACGCTGTTCCTGGGCGGCTGGATGCCGTTCCACATCGGGGGGTGGACCACGTTCAACAACGTGATGGGCTTGATTCCGCCCTCGCTGTGGTTCGCGGGCAAGAACCTCTTCGTCATTTTCGTCATCATGTGGTTCCGGTGGACGTTTCCGCGCCTGCGCGTGGATCAGTTGATGCGTCTGGAATGGAAGATCCTGCTGCCCATCGGCTTTGCAAACCTGATGGCGGCGTCGCTGGTGGTGCTTTCGAACTTCTACTTCTTCCCGGGAAAGTGATCCTATGAGTCTGGTGGATTTCACGGACATACGCATGGAGCAACGGGCCGTTGCGGGCGTTACGGTTCCTGTCGCGGTGGTGCCGCGCATCAAGAACCAGGGCTATTTGAGCCGGATCCTGCACTCGCTCAAGGGCCTGCTGGAAGGCATGCGCCTGACGTTCGGCTATCTCGTCCATCCGTCCCGCATCGTCACGCGGCAGTATCCGGAGAATCGTGAAACGCTGAAGTTTCCGGAGCGCTACCGCGCGAACCTGAAGCTGGTTTACGATGAGAAGGGCTATCATCTCTGCGGCGGATGCAAGCTGTGCGAGAAGGCGTGCCCCAACGCCTCCATCCGGGTCCTCAACCGCAAGAGCCCCATCACGGGGAAGATCGAACTCGACCGCTACATCTGGCGCATGGACTCGTGCACGTTCTGCAACGCCTGCGTGCTGGCCTGCCCGAGCAGTTCGCTCGAAATGGGCCATGAGTTCGAGAATGCGGTGTACGATCGCCGGCTCCTGATCTACAATCTCAACCGCTATGCCGGACCGCAGGCGGAAGTTATGGAGAAGCTCGACGAGGAGACACGCAAGCAGGCGATGGAGCCGCGCGATGCCTATGGCGGCCCGGTGCCGCTCGCGGGCGAGGAGCTGCCGAACATCGTGCCCGTCCGGGTGGATTCCCCGGGGAATCCGGCGTCACGTCCGGGACAAGGAAGCGACGCATGATAGTGCAGGCCACGCATACGGTTCTCTTCTACCTCATCGCCGCCCTGGCGCTGGTGATGGCGCTGTCCGTCGTGTTCAGCCGGAAGCTGCTGCGGGCGGCCATCGCCCTGATGGGCGTGCTGGCGCTGACGGCGGGCCTCTACATCCTGCTCGGGGCGGAGTTCCTCGCGGGCGTGCAGGTGCTTGTGTACGTCGGCGGCATCGTGGTCCTCATTGTTTTTGCCATCATGCTGACGCGGTCCTCGGATTTGCTGGAAGATCAACCCACCCTTCCCCGGGCGCTGCTCGGCGCGTTCGTGGGGCTTGTCTTCCTCGTCATGTCCTCCGCGGTGTTCTTCTCCTCGCCGTTCCAGGCGGACACGAGCGGCGCGCAGGTGACCGACGACACGGTCGCCATCGGGCGCTCGCTACTGGACTACGGGCCGAAGGGATACGTGCTTCCGTTCGAGATCATCTCGCTTCTGCTGCTTGCGGCGGCCATCGGCGGCATTGTCATTGCGCGCAAGATTCCCGCGCCCAGCCAGCCCTTTACGAGCGGCGGCGATCTGCCGGGCGAGGCGGATTTCACCCAGCCACGCAGCCAGCGGGAGGAGGCATGATGCGTTCAGGGGAGACTGCACGGGTGCGAGCCAAGAACCGGGTCTTGAAGGACGCCCTCAAGGTTTCACGGCTCCCGGCACCACAGAAGCCGCGGGCGAGAGACAGCAAGCGAAAGGGAATGCAGGGATGATTCCGTTCCTCGCGTCACATACTCCGGGCATTACGGAATGGCTCATCCTGACCGCCGTGCTCTTCGCAGTCGGCCTCTGCGGCCTGCTGACCCGGCGCAATGCGGTCGGCATCCTGATGGCGGCGGAGCTCATGCTCAACGCCTCGGCGATGAGTTTTGTGGTCTTCAACCGCTTCCGCTCTCCGGGCGAAGTGGACGGCCAGGTGATGGCCATCTTCGTAATCGCGGTGGCGGCGGCGGAGGTTGTGGTGGGGATGGCGATCTTCGTGGCGATGTTCCGGTACCGCGCCACGATCGATGTCACGCAAATGAACTACCTGAGGAAGTAATTCCCCGAATCCGACATGACACGCACGCAGCAACGAAGCAACAACTAACGACTGGTAGTTATGGAACACGTGGGATTTGCACTGCGAAACGCCTGGCTGATTCCGGCCCTGCCCTTGTTCTCTTTCGCCATCGTCGGCCTGTTCATCCGGCCCGTGTCGAAGCGCCTAGCAGGCATCGTGGGTACGGCCTCGATCTTCAGCGCGGCCATCATGGCGTATTGGGTGGCGTGGGAATACTTCCACCTCTATCCCGCCGGCCATGAACATCCGGCCATCATCCCGTGGGCGTTCGAGTGGCTGCGCTATCAGCCGGGCCTGTCGGTCCACGTCGGGGTGTTCGTCGACCCGATTTCGGTGCTCCTGATGATCGTCGTGACGACAGTGAGTTCGCTGGTGCATCTTTACAGCATCGGCTATATGCAGGGCGACGAGGGCTATGGCCGCTTCTTCACGTATCTCAACCTCTTCACGTTCAGCATGCTCGGCCTCGTGGTCGCGCCGAACATCGTGCAGATGTACGTGTGCTGGGAGCTGGTCGGCGTCAGCAGCTTCCTGCTCATCGGCTTCTATTACCAGAAGCCCTCGGCCGTGGCCGCATCCAAAAAAGCCTTCATCGTCACGCGCTTCGCGGATCTGGGCTTCATGATCGGCGTGCTCATCCTGGGCTACTTCGGTTATCTCGCATTCGGCACGTTGGCGCCCGCTATCACACCGGGGATGGCAGAGCACGGCGTGGACTCGCTGCAACCCTTTGACTTCCTCTATCTGACCCACCCGGCATTTCTAGAACACTTCAAGGCGGTCGACGTCCACGTGCTCGGCGCGGGGCTGCTGACCGTCTCGATGCTGCTCGTGTTCATGGGCGCGGCGGGCAAGAGCGCCATGTTCCCCCTGCACATCTGGCTCCCCGACGCGATGGAAGGCCCCACGCCGGTTTCCGCGTTGATCCACGCGGCCACGATGGTTGTCGCGGGCGTGTATCTCGTGGCGCGCCTCTTTCCCGCGTTTGCGGCCAGCGGCGACGCCCTGCTCGTGGTGGGCTATGTCGGGTGCTTCACGAGCCTTTTCGCGGCGATCATTGGCATCACCCAGGACGACATCAAGCGGGTGCTGGCCTTCTCGAC
>CAILVY010000398.1 GCA_903837785.1 Candidatus Hydrogenedentota bacterium | reverse complement strand
TGCACTTCCTCAAGGTCGTGATGGATTTGGGTGCCGGGTTCCACCTGTTCCAGGACCATCTCGATATGGCCGATAATCACCCCGAGCATGTTGTTGAAATCATGGGCTACTCCGCCCGCGAGCCGGCCCACGGACTCCATCTTCTGTGCCTGAAGCAACTGCTCCCGAAGCCTCTCCTTCTCTTCCTCCTGCCGCGCGCGCTCGCTGATGTCCCGCATGAACACCAGCGCGCCCTTCTGGGACTTGTACACGAACGGCGACGCCAGCACCTCGACCTCGACCGGCTCCCCGCCATCACAGCGCAGAATCTTTTCTGCAATGGGCGGGACGGGTTCCCGCGCCTCGTTGAGCCGGCGGATTCGCTCGCGAACGCCGGCACGGAACTCCGGCGTGAATTGTTCCACGACCGATTGCCCAAGCAACTGTTCCTGGTTCGCCGCGCCGAACAGCGCCAGCGCGGCGGGATTAAGATAGGCAAAACAGCCCCGCGTCTGGATGAAGATGGGTTCGGGTGCGTTCTCCACAACCGCCCGAAACTGCTCTTCACTCTGCTGCAACGCCTTCTGTGCCGCGCGTTCCGCCGTCTGGTCGCGAAAGACCAGCACCACGCCCGTAATCACGTCTTCGGCATTGCGTATCGGCGCGCCGCTGTCCGCAATCGGGTGTTCGGCGCCGTCTTTGGCCACCAGTACCGTATGATTGGCCAGTCCCACCACCCGGCCCTCACGCACCACGCGGCGGACGGGGTTCTCGACCGGTTCCCGCGTCTCTTCATTCACGATCGGGAAGATCTCTTCGAGCGGTCTTCCCATGCCCTCCTGCTGTGTCCAGCCGGTGAGTGATTCCGCCACCGGATTCAACAACTCCACCCGGCCCTCCGCATCGGTCGCGATCACGCCGTCGCCCACGCTGAGCAGCGTGGTCCGGTACCGCGCCTCGCTCCGGAGACGTGCCGCTTCGGCCTCGAACAGCCTGCGGAAATGTGCTTTGTCGTTCCATTGCCAGATCACGGCGGTGGCTGCCGCGATGACCAGCAGCAGGCCGAGCGCCCCCGCCAGAATGAGCTTGCTTCGGAAGCGCCACACGGCGAACGCCTCTTCTTCGTCCATCTTGGATACCATGAACCAGGGGGAGTTTGCGATGGGCAGCACCGCCGCAAGCACCGGCACACCCCGGTAGTCCATGCCTTCCACAATGCCGGTCTTGCCCAGCACCGCCATCACCGCAGGCACCTCCACACGGCTCAGCGGTATGTGCAGATTCAGTGCCGTCCCTTTAATGTGGCGCAATTCATTCAGGAATAGCACCGAATCGCCTTCCCGGCGGACCAGCAGCGTCTCGGCGCTCTCGCTGGGGACAGGCCACTCCTGGATCAGGGGATACAGAAACTGCCGGGCATCGTTGCGCAAGACGAGCGCGGCGGTGGGCTGCGAAGCCCGATCTCCGGAGCTGCAGACAGGGGCGATGGCATCGACGTGCGGCGAAATCTCCCCGGGACCTCCATGAAGGTCGCTCAGCTTGGGTTGTTTTTCCCGGAGCGCATCTGCCAATTCCTGCAGCGCTTCCGTATGGAGAGAGTTCTGCGCCGCGTGCAGGCTCAGGCGCACTTGCCCGGAGGCATCCACCAGGCTCACGTTCTCATAATGCTCGTACTTCTGGAGGCTGCGAAACCGCGTCAGGACTTCTTCGCCAAGTTCCGGCCGGGGATCGGCCAGCCAGCGTTCGATCAGTTCCCCCATCAACGTCCGTTCCGTGAGTTCCCCGGCTTCGTCCAGACATTCCGCCCGCCATCGTTCGATCTCCGCCGCCTTCAGGTGTGCGATAGCCTCGAGGTTCGAGGTCACCTCCTGGCGCACACGCATCTCCTGGGCACGATAGAATCCGGCGCCCCCCACGACGACGCTCAAGGCCAGAACGGCGAAGATCAGGAGGAGCCATCCCCGAATCCGGTTCATACACGGATCCCTCCGCGGTGAAGCAGACGAGCACTGGAAACGACTGAAGCGCAGTTGTCTACACGCACGCGTCGTGTCCTCCATCCCGATGGAAACGCCTGGGCGAGATCCCCCGCTTGTGGACAGGGATACTGCGCCTCCTCTGATGTGCCCTTCGACCCTTTTTCGCCGTTTCCCGCCGGGAGCCGGACGCCCTTCCTGTGCGTCGAGTCTTGACTACTCCCGTTTCCCGGGCCGAGTATAACACATCGCCGCCGGAAGGCAATCCTCTTTTCCGGTGGCCGTTGCCCCCTTCCGCGAGGCTGTGGTAGCATCGCGAAGAGAATGGCTGAAGTACTGGGTTCACATATCACGTGGCGCGACCGCGCCGACCTTGGGCGGGGCTGGGTGCTGTGCGCCGCGCTGACGGCGGTGACACTGGCCTATTCGTTCCAGCTCACCTCCTTCCTGCACGCCAAGGAAGCAGCCCTCAGTGCCTCGATCCTCCTGCTGGCGCTGCTGGCGTGGTTTCGGGGCGGGTTTGTCTTTGAGGGGATGGCGGCCTTTCTGCCATTGTGGGGGGCGGTGGTGTTTACGCTCCTCTTGGCTCCCGCCCACGTGCCGTCGCGTTCCGTTGAAGAGGCGCTCCGCATCGTGTCGCTGTTGTTTTGCGTTGCGCTGGCATACGACCTCCTGGCCCAGCCATACTGGCGGCGCCGAATCCTGCAGGCCATTCGCCTATCCGCGGCGCTTGCGGCCGCCTTGGGAATCGGGCAGTACCTGGGGTGGCTGTCCTTCCTGTTTCCCGTGTTTCCGGGCTATGATCAGCCCGTCTATTCCGTCTTCGGCAATCAGGATCTCTTTGGCGGCTATCTGGCGCTGGCCTTGCCGCTATACGTCTCCGCGTTCGGCCGGAAAGCGCGGCCGGGCGCCCGTGCGGCGCTCCAGTCGGCCATGCCCAAGCTTCTTGCACTGGGCTTGATACTCGCCGCACTCGTGCTCTCCGGCTCTCGCTCGGCATGGATTGCCGCGTTCGCGGGGTGCCTCATTGTCTTTCCGTTCCGGCACTGCCTCACGCGGCGCGGCGCGCTCGTACTCTGTGTGGCGGCCGCCGCTCTGCTCGTGACGGGCGCGGCGACCTGGCCGCGTCCCTGGGAACGCCTCTCGAATACGTTCTCGGCGTCGGACACCGGAGGGCGTATTCGTCTCTGGATATGGGACGGCTCGATGCGCATGCTGCGCGACGCCCCGTGGTGCGGCTGGGGATTGGGAAACTTCGGCTACTGGAGTCCCAGGTATCTCGCCGAAGCGCTGAACGCCCCAGGCGGCGAGAAATTCGCGCACAACGAGCTTGACACGCCCGATGCGCACTGTGAACCGCTCCAGTGCGCCGCGGAAACGGGCATGATCGGCGTGGTGGCCATGGCGTGGATGCTGCTGCGATTGCTGCGCCGGCGCGGAGAGGCGTGGGGGGGACTTCTGGCCTTCCTGCTCTTCTCGATATTCAACGCGGCGTGGCACAGCGCGCCGCATGCGCTGGCCGGCCTCTTGCTGGCCGGCATGCTCCTGAATCCCGAAGCGAAGACCCCGCTGGCCGGCACGGGCGGAAACTGGCTCGCCGGACTGAGCGGCGTGCTGGTCGCCGCGGCGCTGGCAGCGGCCTCCTGTTGGACCACCTATTTCCCGAGTTGCCTGCAGAGCCGGGCGGAAGCCGCCCATTGTGCGGGGCAGGATCCGCTGCCGCTCTACGGACGCGTCTTCGAACATGGCTGGCCGAACGCCCAATGCCACGAAGAGGCCGCCATGGCCCTGCTCGATGCCGGCCGCCCCGTCGAAGCCCGTGAACATCTCGGCGCGGCCCTGGAGGGGCTGGACACCGGACGTGCCTACTGGCTGCTGGGACGCGCCGCGGAAGCGATGGGAGACAGGGTGACGGCTCGCGCGGCGTACCGCGCCTGCCTCGAGCGCTGGCCGTCGTCCGAGGAGGCCTGGATGCGCCTCTATCGCTCGAGCCTGAAGGACCAGAACGGCCCCTTGCTGGAACACGCGCGCCGGTGGGGAATTACTGCAAGAACTTCGGAATGAGCAGCCCTTCCGTCGTCACCTCGACCCGCGTGCCTTCCGGTCCGGCCACCTTCACAAAGTACTTTTCGCCCGAACGCACCTCGTACTCGTAGGTCCATTGCCGGGAGGTGACATTTTCGAAAACCAGCGGCTTGGTTTCGCCCTGGTTGATCTCGAACTTCAGGCCGGCGTTTTCAGCTTCGGAGAAGACGGTGAAACGCAGGCTGCCCGTTCTGCGGTCCAGCCACGGGGAACCGGTGGATTCCCAGAGGACCTCCTGCTTCACCGGCACGGTTGTGCCCGGCAACGGATAGGAGCCGGGCTTCGGATTCACCTTCTGCTGCTGTGCATAGTGCAGCACCGCCGGAATCTCCGAGAAGGGATTGAAAAACTGTCCCAGTTGAATCGATTCACACGCCGTAAACGAAATCAGCACCACCGCGCCCATGAGCACCAGTTGCAGAATCCACACGTTCAGTGCCCGCAGCAGGCCCAAGCCGAAGAGCCCCACGATGGCGCCCAGTCCCACCACCGCGGGCAGCAGGAACATCAGCGAAACCATGTGGAGCGGCAGCCAGGTGCAGAGGAATGCCAGCGACGCCTGCAAGAGGCCCGCGAGCCAGATCAGCGGAGGAGGAGAGGCCTTCTCGAGACGCATCAGGCTCAACGTCAACTGGAGCACGAACGGCCAGAGCACCAGCACCACCACGCCCGTGATTACCCGGCTCATCCCCAATTCATGCTGATAGAGCAGCGCGAGCGTGTTGACGAAGACGGCTTCCCCCGCCTTGCCCGGCAGCATCAGCTTCAGCGACAGATAAATGCACAAGGCGAGCATCGCCACCACCGCGATTCCCAAGCCCATGCTGAGCGTTTCGGGACTCAGCACCGGCAGCCGGGGCTCTCGTTCCGGCGAGGTGGGCCGGGGCGTGGCCTGCGCTTCACCCAGTTGCGCGTGGCATTGCCAGCACCGGTCGAATTCATCGCTGTTCTGCGCGCCGCAATTCGGGCACACGCGCCCCGGGCTCAGGTCGATCCCGCTGTCGCTGTCGCCCAACTGCAATTCTTCCCTCGGGGTGGGTTCCTTGTTCTCCAGCAGCCGCTTGACCGCGTTCTTCGCAATCGGGTGATGCGGGTCAAGTTCCGCGATCTTCTTCCATACATCGGCCGATTCCGTGCGCTTGCCGGCGATCTCGAGCACGCGTGCCAGCTGCTCCCGCAGTCCGATTTCCTGCGGCCACGTCTCGATCGCTTCCCGAAGCTCCTCCATGGCCTCGTCGTATCGGCCCAGGCGATAGTACGTGGCGGAGAGATAGCGGACCACGTTCAGCTTCTTCTGCCATTCGTTGCGCAGCACCTGGAGATGCTCGAGCGCGAGCCGGTACTCCCACGCGGCATACAGCTTCTTGGCAAGGCGCCACCGCTGCTCGTAGTCGTCCGGATGCTCCTCGACGTACTTTGCGATGTCCCACATCTCTGCCATGCCTGAATCGCCTTCCCTCGTTACTTCCGCCGCTTCCGCTTTTCCTTGCGATCCACTTTCCGCTGCCGCGCGTTCTTCCGGAGTTTCCAGCGGTGCAACAACTCGTTGATGCCCGCCGACAGGAGCCCGGAAACCATCGCCGCGCCGAAGGTGCCCAGGCCAATCCGGGTTACGGTGGTGGCCGAGCTATACGTCATCGCCTCCATGAACAGATACCCGGGATAAACCAGCAACACAAACAAGACCAGCCAGAAGACCCAACCCACCGACTCCAAATCCGTCAACCACTTCATATTTCTAGTGTGTCCTTTTCTACCGGCTTGCGCGCCGGCAATGCCATGCGGAACAACGCCCCGCCTTCCGGACCCTGTAAAACCGTAACGTCGCCGCCGTGTTCCCGCGCGATCTTCCGCGTCACGGCCAATCCGAGCCCCGTGCCTTGCGACCCCTTGGTCGAAAAGAACGGCTCAAAAATCCTATCCCGGCAGTCTTCGGGCACGCCCGGGCCATTATCGCTGACGTCAATCTCCAGGACCCCCTCATCCGAGGTCCGGGCCTTCAGCGAGATGCGGCCCGCCCCCTCCGGCGCCGCCTCCGCCGCATTGATCAGCAGATTCAAGAGCGCCCGATCCATCGCCTCCGGATCCAGCCACGCCGGACCGCGCACGCCGCTCGTGTCTACCCGCAGTTCCACGTGCTTTCGCACGAACAACTCCGCGAAGGTTTCCTGCGCCTCGCGCACCACGCTGCACACATCGCACGCTTCCCGGTGCGGCGCGCGCGCCTTGGAGAACGATAGCATGTCCTGCACGAAGTTGGAAATGCGCTTCGTGCTCCGCTTGAAGACCGGCCACCCGCGCTTCAAGACCTCGAGGTTGCCCCCCTGCAGGCCCATGTCGATGAGTTCCGCGCTGCTCGTCAGCCCCGTGACAATGTTCTTCGTGTGGTGCGAAAGGGTGGTCACGGCCTGGCCGACCATGGCGAGACGCTCGTTCTGAATGCGCTCCTCAATCAGCCGGGCGTTCGTCACCGCCGTGGCCGCAAGGCTCGAGAAAATCTCCATCACCCGGAGATCCAGCCCGGAGAAGGCGTCCTCTCCAATCTTGTTCACGACCTCGAGCACGCCCACCAGCGTGTCCCGGTCAATCATCGGCACCGCCAGGAGGCTCCGCGTGCGGAACTGTATGACCGTGTCGGCGCCGGGGAAGAACCGCGGATCGTCTTGCGCGTTCTGCACCACGATCGACGATCGCGTCTGCGCCGTGGTCCCGGCGATGCCCTGGCCCAGTTTCAGGCGAACCGACCGCTTCAACGCCTCCTGCTCGCCCGATTCACCCAGGGCCACCCGGAAGTACAGCTCGTTCGTCTCCGCATCGAACAGCATGACGGACGACGCCTCCGCGTGCGCCACGCGGCGGCTTTCTTCCGCGATGCGCGACAGCAGCGTCCCCAAATCCGTGATGGCGCCCATGAGGCGATGCACCCGGTACAGCGCACTGACAATACGCTGCCACTCCTCGGAGGAGTGCGCCTCCAGATGGGGAATGTCCTCTTCCGCAGAACTCATCCAATCCCTCAACCGTTGCCCATGCCGTGACCCGGCGTATCCAGGTATCCCTCAATGGCGGGCAAGGCATGATAGATAACGTCCGCCACAGCCTGCAAACTCTCCGGACGCACCTTGTCCAGCGTGTCCTTGGCCGTGTGCCAGTTCTTTACGTGCTCGGCGATGGAACCGCCGTAACTGAAATCAATCAGGAGCAGCGTGCTGATTCCCGCCTGCCGGAACGGCGCATCGTCATCCTGAATGTCCCGTGGAAAGCGGCTAAAATGCGCCCGGTATCCGAGCCGCTGCGCCGTGTCCCAGACAATGTCCTGAAGCCACGGCGCGCCATTCGTATCCTGCCGGATATTGAGGTACGTGTCCCCGATCATGTCCACGTTGATCAGCGCGTTCACCGCGGCCAGGTCGCCGCGTTCTTTCAGATGGCGCGCAAACGCCCGGCTTCCGTAGAGCCCGTCCGTCTCAGACCACTTCCCGAACGATTCCTCGCCGTCAAACCACACGAGCCAGATCGTGCGTCCGTCGCGGCGCGGTCCGATCACCCGCGCCATCTCGAGCAGCCACGCGGTGGTGGAACCGCCGTCGTTCGCCCCTACGAAGCGGAACTCCTCAAAGGACTTCGTGTCGTAATGATTGGACAAAATGATAATGCCCGGCTTCGATCCCTTGGATTCCGCCCAGAGATTCGTCATTGTCCGCTTGCCCTTCGGCGTTTCCGCATCGAAGGTGTGTTCGAACGTGTTCAGCCCGGCCAGCGACAATTCCCGCTTCAGATAATCGCGCATGCGGCCCGCCTCTTCCGAGCCCGCCGTGCGCGGGCCGAGCCCGACGATGTGCTCGAGATCACGCCACGCGCGCGCCCGGTCGAACGGCGAATACTTCTCCCGGATGATTACCCGTTCCCGTTCATTCGGGCGCAGTGCCTTCTTCATCAGCACGGAACTCAACAGGAGAAACAAGAAGGCCAGCACGCCCAGTGCAATAATGAACTTCATGGCGGCGTTTCCACGGGTGCTCATACACATTCCCCACCCTAGGATAGCACGCCGGCATTCCCTCATGCTAATTGAAGCGGGTCTGCAAGGAGAACAGGCGGGGGCCGCTTCGGGCGCCTCTGAGCGTGCCCGCGGCCGTTCATACCCGGCGTGCGGAGCAGGGCTACTGTCCGAGCAACGCCTGAATGTTGGCCGCGGCCTTATCCATCATTTCACGGCCGGTTTCCGGCTGCACCCAGGCGAATCCCCGGTCCGCGCCGTAGCCGCCCTCTTCCACCGCGCGCTCGGTGGGGATATACATGCAATGGCCGTTGCAGCAGCCGAAAAGGAGCGTCTTTTCAGCCTTCGACGACTTCTTGAGCCGGTTGGACAGGTCGCTGAAGAGCTCGCCCGATCCCCCCACGAGCGCAAGTTGCCCGTTGAGCACCACCGTCACCAGGCGCGCCGTGATGACGCCGTTCGGGAAATCGTCCAGAAACGCGATCATCTCCGGGAAGAAACCCTGCTTGAACACGCCCTGCACGAGCTTGTCGTTCAGGTCAATCCGGCCCTCGCACGAGAACGTGTCGTAGACCCCCTTGACCCCGGGATGCTCCGGTACCCTCGTTTGAATGCCCTGGTTAATTTCGAGCACCTTGGCGGCAACGGCCTTCCCGAACCCCTCCACGCCGCGCCGCTCATCGTTCGTATTCGGCGACATGTCGCCCTCGGCGCCCTGCATGAACATGCAGTTCGTGCCCGCGGCTTCCTCGACCGCATGCTGCATCGCGCCCGGCCACTCGGCATTCCACCGGTAATCCATGATGCTGGCGATCGTGGCGTGCGCGCCCAGGTTCACGAGTATCGCCAGGGGCTTGCCCTGAAGATCGTCCACCCGCACCACCGCCAGTTCCGGGTCGCGGGGCTTCGGCTGCACCTTGGAGTGCCGGTTGCGGTTCAAATCCGTTTCTGTGCTGCCCCAGCCGATCTTCGCGTCCACCACGGCACCGGCCGCCTCGTTGATGGCCGCAATGATGTTCTGCTCGAGTTCCGTGGCATACGCCACGCCCGCATCATAGCGGCCCTGGCCCTTGCCGGGCTCGTTCTTCAGTTCGAGTGCCGGCCCGTGGTGGGTGTGTGAACCCGACATCATCACGAATTCCACGTTCGACTGCTGCTTCACGGCGGCCTGGATCGCGTCCACGCTGCGGTACGTCGGGGAACGGCCCAGGTCCAGGCCCACAAACGCCGCCCGCGTCCCGCCCGCCTCGATCACGAGCGCCTTGGCATACAAGGGCGTCGCCGCGCTTTTCGCGGGCGATCCGTGCCGCGCGCCATAGCCCCACATCGGCATCGGCGCTTTCGGCGTGATATCCCGTTTGGCAAAGCCTGCCTTGAAGCCTTCCGCCCAAACGCCGCTCGTTGCCAACAGCGCCAACAGCAGTACAACGATTGCTTTCCGCAGCATGACCGGACCTCCTCTGGGGATATGGATCAGAGACTACGGCCGGAACGGCGGGGTTTCAGCGGCAGCGCCCGGCTTAGAGCGCGTCCAGCGGAATCTGCCAGCAGCGGATGCGTTCGCGCCGCCACGTGTAGGAGATCGCGATGCCCGACTTCGTGCGGACAATCGCCGGATACGAATACTCCGTTTCCGGATCAGGATCGTTTTCCAAATGCGCGAAGGGCTTCCACGTCGCGCCATTATCCGGAGACACCGCCAAATCCAGCGGCGTGCGCGCGCCCTCATCTTTCCCGATCGGGTTGTAGACCAGCAGCAGACGGCCGTCTTCGAGACGCAGGAGATCGATGCCGCTGTTGTTGTTCGGGAGTTCCGTGGCGCGGATGGGCGACCAGGTCTTTCCGAAATCCTCCGAGTCCGACCGCCAGATGCGCCCGCCATTGCTCCGCAGCAGCGCGTGCACCTTGCCCGCGGGCGATTCCCAGACGGTCGGCTGGATCGCGCCCGAACCCCACAACGCTTTCTTGTCAATCACCCAGTCTTCCGACCGCGTCCACGTCTTGCCCCGGTCCGTCGAGCAGTCGGCGAAAGGCACATCCTTGTGCAATTCGGTCGACGCACCCGCGAGCCATGTGCCGTTGGACAGAATGATGGGCTTGTTCTTCACCGGGCCGCGGCCGCCCGTATCGCCCGGCACGAGTTCCACGGCGGCTGACCACGTGGCGCCGTTGTCGTTCGATTGCTGCCAATACGTCTTCCAGACGGGTTCGGTCTTGCCAACCTTGAAGAAGAGATAGACGGTCCCCTCCGCGTCGCGGAAGAGCACCGGATTCCAGTGCGCCATGGGGCTGATCTTTGCCACGGACCGCGGCGCGGACCACGCCCCGTTCGAGAAGCGGGACAGCCAGATCGCCACGTCCGGATTCCGTTCCTGCGTGCCGCCAAACCACGCGCACAAGAGTTCGCCGTTTCCTGCATCGAGTACGGTCGAGGCATGGCACTGCTTGAACGGGCGATCGTTGCCAAACAGGAAGTCGCAGCGGCCGCCCTTCGCTTCGACCTGCTTCTGGAACGCGTCGGGCGCGAGTATGCCCGTGTCCTCCGCGGCCTGGATCGGCGCGGTCAGCAGCAACATTGTCAACACGATGATTCTGAAGCGGTTCATCTCACTGTGCCTCCTCATCCGGCGCTACGTTTCACATCCGGCCCACTCTATCGAAGCATGCGCCCGCTTCGCAAGCGCGAGAGGAGTATCATTTGGGCGTTGGCGCCTGCTATTCTGCATGCATGGAAACGACGCCTCCTTCACCGCGCATTCGGGTCGCGGCAATCATCTTGCGCGACGACATGATTCTGCTCGTGCGGCACGCCAAGGGCGACCGCAGCTACTGGATGCTGCCCGGCGGCGGCGTGGAGTACGGCGAATCGCTTGAAGCAGCGCTCGTCCGCGAGCTGCGCGAGGAAACCGGCCTCGAGGTGCGGCCGCGCGCTCTCGTGCTGGCCTGCGACAGCATTGCGCCGGACGGCGGGCGGCACGTCGTGAATCTGTGCTTCACCGCCGACGCCGCCGACGGGGCACCGCGACTGGGCACGGATCCCCGCCTGGCCGAAGTGGCCTTTGCACCCGTCGGGACGCTGTCCGACCTTGAACTTCGGCCCGCGTTTGGCCCGGCCCTCCTTGCGGCCATCCGGGAGGGATTCTCGGATCGCGCCCGTTACCTGGGCCGGATCTGGAACGAGTAGGCCGCGGGCGGTGTACAATACCGGCAACGCCGGAGACAGAGTAGTTCATGCGAGTTGCGGTCCTGAATCCAATGTTCGGAAAGGACTTCACGAAGTCCGCGCGGTGGTTTGCGCGATCCCGCGGTCGCGTCCAGCGGCATCCTGATTACCTCGCCACCGCCGCCGCCGTCCTCGAAGCCGCCGGTCACGAACTCTTCTTCATGGACTGCCAGGCAAAGAATATGCCCACGGAAGCGGTGCTCCCGCGGCTCCGGCAGTTTGCCCCCGAACTGATCGCGTATCAAACGAGCACCCCGTCCATCTACGGCGATATCGAGGCGGCACGCTTCTGCCGCGAAGCGCTGGGCGGAGGCCTGCACGTCTTCGTCGGGCCGCATGTCAGCGTTGAGGCAGAAGACACCCTCCGGGCCGCGGACGGCGCGGTCGATGCGGTCTGCCGCCGCGAATACGATTACACGCTGCGCGACCTGGCCAACGGCGTGCCGCTCCGCGACTGCCTGGGCATCTCGTACATGGACAATGGCGCGTACACCGCCAATCCCAACCGCCCCTACATCGAGAACCTCGATGAACTGCCCTTTCCCGCCTGGCAGCATCTCGACATCTACGACTACCGCGACGGCGCCAAGCTCTATCCCTTCCTTACGCTGATCACCGGCCGCGGCTGCCGGCACCGCTGTTCCTTCTGCCAACTGCCGCAGGTGATGACCGGCCACGAATACCGGCAACGGAGCGTCGAGAACGTGGTCGATGAGATGGAACGCGACAGGAAACTCTTCCCCGATCTTCGGGAAATCATGTTCGAGGACGACACCCTGACGATGCGCGTCGCGCGCGACCGCCTGGTCGCGCTCTGCGAAGCGATGATCCGGCGCAACCTCAGACTCTCCTGGAGCGCGAACGCCCGCGTCGATCTCAACGACCTCGAGATCCTGAAACTGATGAAACGCTCGGGCTGCCGCATGCTCTGCGTCGGATTCGAATTCGGCGAACAGGAGGTGCTCAACGCCGTCCGGAAGGGCACCACGATCGAGCAGATGATCACCTTCGCCGAAAACGCCGCCAAGGCGCGCATCCGCATTCACGGCTGTTTCATGTTCGGCGGACCCGGCGAAACCCGCGAAACCGCCCTCAAAACCATCGCGCTCGCCAAACGCCTCAACATCGATACGGCCCAGTTCGCGGGCGTCGTCGCCTACCCCGGAACAGCCTTCTACGATTGGGCGCGGCGCGAAGACGTGCTCGTGCCCAGGAACTGGCGCGATTGGGTCACCGCGGACTATGAGCAGGCTTCCATCATCAGCCTGCCCACCCTGAGCAAGGAAGAGATCAACGAACTCATCGACATCGGCCTCCGCGAGTTCTATCTGCGCCCCGCACAAATGGCGCGCATGCTCCGCAACATCAACTCCTGGGCCGACGTCAAGGCCAAGGCCCACGGACTCCTCAGCTTCTTCCGCTATTTCAAAGGCAAGTAGCCTGGAGGCTTTTGCCCGAACCCCGGGCAGGGCCTCGGCACATTGTTCCCCATGGCACACCGCAAATGCGGTATAATTCTTCCGCATGATGCCCCAAAACGGTTTTGTAACCGGGTCTGCAAACCGGGCGCTCCCTTTGCGCACAAGGACTTAGGGAAGCCGTTCCTGCTCGGCACGGATTATGCTCCACCCCTGACAAGGTGGTCAGCGACAACCTGGGAAGAAACGATGAAGAAAGTGAACAGAGCACTCCTGAGCCTTGCGATCGCCACCGGCATGATGGGACTCAGCCTCCCAAGTTCGGCCGCCGATCCGAAACCCGCAGCGGCTCAGGCGCCGGCCGCGGCCCAGGCGCCCGGCGCGCGGCCCGCGGAGAAGTCGGGCGCGCGGAGCACCTCCAAAGGAAAGGTGGTGCGGCCGCACTCCAAGCACTCCTCGAAGGACAAGAAAGACACGAGAGAGCGTTCCAGCCGCCACAAGCGGGACGACAAGGATTCGGACAAGAAGTCGGACAAGAAGTCAAGCCGGAAACTGGGCGAGCGGAAGAGCCGCTTTGGCAAGGACCGCGATCGGAAATCGGGCATCGGGATGGACTCGAACATGAATTCCGGCATGAACTACGGCAATTCCGGCATGAACTACGGGAATTCCAACATGAATTATGGGAATTCCGGCATGAACTACGGCATGAATTCGAACCAGTACATGTCCCAGGATCAATACAACGCCATGCCGGCCTCCGGCGCGAACAGGAGTTCACGCTTCAGATAAACGTCCTTTTCCAGCCTTCCCATACCCCCCGACCGCGTAGGGGCATGTTCCTCCCCCTCATGCCCCTACATTAATTTTTGTCCCGGCGCCGGGGACGCACCCGCCCGCGGCCGCGCGCATGTGATCTTCGGAACGCACTTTTGCCATAATCTTCCTCGAAAGAGCGGATGCACCGCGCGCGTGGAGGAACAGCTCATGGTTTTGAAGAAGTCCGAACGCAAACTTCAGATGCGCGATGAAGCCCGGCGCAAAATAAAGGGGCCCAGCGGCGGCGTCACCGGCAGCCGCGAATACCGCGAGAAGGTCGAGCAGGGACGGCGGCTTCTCATGCAGAAATCCGCCGAGGGCGGCGACAGCCGCGCCCAGCAGATCCGGGCGGAGGTCACCTACCTCATCAACAACTACGTCCCAGCCTACGACTATCGCATCGAGGCGCTCATCGACGAGTGGCGCGGCACGGGCGACCCGTCCTACAGCCCCGAGATTAAAGTGGCCTTCCGCAAAGCCCGCCAGAAGCACATGCAGGACGGGGCGCTCTGAGCGCGTCTCATGGCACCTTATCACGACTGAATGGGGGGACGGCTCTTTACGTGGAACAACACGCCTTGGGTGCAATATCGCCGGGAATGTTGAGCATGGGGCTGGGCGGATGGACACGCTTTCTGGCGCTCTGGGGATGCTTCGTCACGATCTTCTGGATGGTGTGCGCTTGGCGGGCCATCCGGGCGCACGAGCGCCTCGCCGATGCGGCCGCGCATCTGGCCGGCCGGAGCGGACGGGAGGCGGAGTAGCCGTTCCTGCGCGCCGCGTATTGACCTCGCGGTGGCTCCTCGGGCAGAATCCAGCGTGTCCTTGAAGCCGGGAGCGTGGGGGAGAGGCCCATGATCAACGTCGCTTTCCTCGGGTGCGGCCGAATCGCCGACCTGCATCAGCGCGCCTATGCGAATCATCCCGACGCACGCCTTTACGCCATCTGCGACCCGGACGACGAACGCCGGGAAGCGCGCCAGGCCATGTGGAAGGTCGAAAAGGCCTACACGGACTATCGCGCCGTGCTCGATGATCCCCGCGTCGATGCCGTCGAAGTGCTCACGCCCTATGACACGCACGAAGCCGTCGTGCTCGATGCCCTGCGCGCCGGAAAGCACGTGGCGTGCCAGAAACCCATGACGACGAGCCTCGCCAGTGCGGACCGCATGCTCGCGGCCGCCCGCGCCTCGTCCAAGCTCTTCAAGGTTACGGAAATCTACGTCACGTATCCGCCGATCGTGTTCGCCAGGCGCCTCATCGATCAGGGCGCCATCGGAGATCTGATCGGGCTTCGCATCAACTATATCAGCGGGCCGCTCGGCGGATGGCCCGTCGAGGCCAAGACCATCGATCAGCAAGTACGCATCGCGTCGCGCGGACTCGGACTCGAAACCTTCGATCACGGGCATCACGAGTGGGCCACTGCGTGGTACCTGCTCGGCGAGGCCGAACGCGTCAGCGCCTGGATTGACTCGCTCAACGGCGTGGTCGACGGCCCCGCAACCATCATGTGGAAGGGCCGGAACAACAAGCGCTACGGGGTGGCGGACTTCATGTTCTGCCCCGAATTCCACGTCCCGAGCAAATACTACTCGAACGACGAGCTTTATCAGATTGTCGGCTCGAAGGGCATCATCATGATCAACCGGGGCACCGGTGACATCATGGACCGCGCGCCCGTCAGCCTCTTTGACGGACATCAGTGGACCCATTTCCACGAGGTGGACGGCGATTGGGGCGCCGGCTTCGTCCACTCCACCCAGAACTTCATCGCGGCGATTCAAGGCCGCGAGCGCCCACTGCTCACCGGCGAAGAGGGCCGCGAGGTCCTCCGCTTCGCCCTGGCCGTCATGCAGTCCGCGCGGCAGCGCCGCGAAGTCTATCTCGATGAACTCGATCACCCCTTCCCCGCGTGGTACCACTGGCGGCGCTGGCGCAGCGAGCGCAAGGACTGCATCGTCCGCCCGCAACGGCGCGCCTGGAATCCGTTTGCCGGACGCCTGTCCAGGTTTGCGCCGCAAGCCCGCGCATTGACCCTGGAGATCCCCGGGCGCCTTAACACCGCCGCCGCCGGAAGCTGGGAATGCAGCATCGCCCTCACGCTCCTCGAGGACGGCAACACGCCGCGGCAATGTTTCGGACTCCTGGTGAAGGACGGCGCCGCCGAAGTGCTCGCCGACGCGCTGCCGCCGCAGCCTGACCTCTCGCTGGAGATGCGGGCCGGCGTGTGGGCGGCCATCCTGCTCGGCCGAAAGCGCCTCGAGTCCGCCGTGCTTCAGGGGCTCATCAAATACGACGGCCACGTCGAGAAGGCGCTCCCGCTCCGGGACGCGTTCCGGTTCTGAGCCGTGTCCCGGGCCTCCTTCCGCACCCAAATCGCCTACGGCATGGGCGGACTCAGCACCGTCCTGCCCGACCTCATCATCATGCAGTGGCTGATGGCGCGCTATGTCCCGCCGAACGCGCCCGCGCTCTTGCCCGCCGCATGGCTCGGACTCCTCATCCTCTGCGGCCGCATGACCGAAGGCCTGAGCTGTCCCGTCGTCGGCCACTGGAGCGACACCTGCCGCCACCGCTGGGGGAGGCGCCTGCCGTTCCTGCGCCTGGGCATTCTCCCGTACCTCGCCATTCTCTTCCTGCTCTTCAACCCGCCCGAGGCTCTGCCGCAGCCCCTGCTGCTGCTCTGGACCCTGCTCCTCATGGAAGTCTACTTCTTCCTCTACACCGCCGTCTTCACGCCCTATCTGGCGCTGCTCCCGGAAATCGCCCCCGAATCCAACGACCGCGTTCGACTGATGACCTTCCAGGCCGTCTTCATTGTCCTCGGAACCTTCGTCTTCGCGGCGATGGGCGAGTCCCTCAAGCGCTGGGGATGGACCGCCGCCATGGCCGGCACGGTGCTGCTGATCGCCGTGTTCTTCCTCCCCGTCTGCACGCGGGTCCGGGAACAACACCGCTTCGCGGGCGGGGACCTTCCCTTGCGGCTCGGGCCCTCCCTCCGCCTCACGCTGGGCAATCGCCCCTTCTGGTTCGTGCTCGCCTCCACCTCCTGCTATTTCTACGCCCTCAACGGCGTACTCCTGCTCATTCCCTACTGGGTCGTCGGCTACCTCGGCGGAAACGAAGGCGACGTCACGTGGATCATGGCGCCCTACCTGCTCGTGAACCTCGCCTGCTTCTTCCTCTTCAACGCGCTCGCCCCGCGCCTCGGAAAACACCCCCTCCTCCTCTTCACCTACCTCGGCACCGGACTCGGACTGGCCGCGTTGACCCTCGCAGGACACCTCCCCTGCGGCACCCCCTTCTCCCAAAGCGCCGTGCTCATGGCCCTCCTCGGCATTCCCATGGCCGGCTTCATGGTGCTGCCCTACCCCGTCCTCTCCGACGTCATCGACTACGACGCCCAACGCACCGGACGCCGCCGCGAAGCCGTTTACTTCGGCGTTCAGGGCGTCGCGCAAAAAACGGCGGTCGGACTCTCCGTGCTCACCTTTGCACTGCTCCGCTACCTCGCCCCAGACCCCGCCCTCGGACTCCGGATCATGCTCCTCTGCTGCGCCGCCGCATGCCTCGCCGCCGCACTGATCTTCCTCCCCTATCCCCTCCGCGAAAAATAGGCCGCGCTGCGCGCAAACACACCCCGGCGCGCGGCTCGACCCGCGGCCTGGCGTGGGTCCATGCCGTACGTGCGGAGCAGGCCGCCTCGTCTCTGGGCGGCCAAAGACGCCCAGGTCCGGCGGCCCGAACGGCGCGCCCCCGATGGCAAAGACCAGCAAATACTATAACGACTGGCAAATATGATCGGAATTCTGTCATATTTGCTGGCTGGAATCGGGACGACACGGAAATACCACTCGGCTACGGATTTTGATGTCTGGCTCGAAGCTTGTCGCGGACCTTCCGGAGTCACGAGCAATTGCAGTCAGAATGCGAGGAGGAAGGCACCATGAGGGGTGAAGCACCTGGAGTGAACAAGCTGCTCTCAATTATCCAATATGACCTCCGTAGCCGGCATTCACGCGTGCAACAGATGCTCCGAGTCCGGGAATCTTCTCGTACTGCAACCCTGGTTCTGACTTGGATCTTCTGTGTGCTTACAGGCGTCCCTGCTTATTCTCAGGCTCTGCCTTCCCTTGTCAAAGACATCAATCCGGGACCGTCAGGCTCATCGATAGTGGAAATGGTGGGACTGGGTGACCGTGTCCTGTTCACCGCGGATGACGGCGTTCACGGACGGGAATTGTGGTGCAGCGACGGCACGGCCGACGGGACGGTGCTCGTACGAGACTTGAACAGCGCATCAAGCTCCTCACCAGCAGTGTTCGTGGCGTTGGGCCGTACGGGTTACTTCCTCGCCAAGGATGACGCCGCTGGTTCACACAAGAGGCTGTGGTGCAGCAATGGAACGAGCGCTGGAACGAACCTTCTGCTCAGTCCTGGAACGGACTATCAGTACACAAGCCCGGGAGATATGACACCGGTGCGCAATCTGCTGTTCTTCCGGGCGACTACTTCTGACTGCGGTGAAGAACTGTGGTTGTCCGACAGTACGAATGCGGGAACGAACATGGTCCGTGACATCAGGAATGGGCCGGAGAGTTCATCCATCCGCAGTCTCTACGATTTTAATGGGGTGACGCTCTTCGGAGCCAGTTCAACGGGAGTCGGCGGAGCACTGTGGCGAAGCGACGGAACCTACGAAGGAACCATACTTGTAAGGCCTTTTGCGGCGCTTCCCGGAGATTACGGCCGTATTGGCAGCACAGCCTTCTTTGCTGCGGACGATGGCGTTCACGGAATCGAGCTTTGGAGGACGGATGGCACAGCGGAGGGCACTTCTCTTGTCAAGGACATCAATGGAGAGGCTGAGTACTACTACTCGAGCGCGCCATCGTTCATGACCACCGTGGGAAGTCTCATGTTCTTCAGTGCGTATGATCCGGTGGCGGGGAATGAATTGTATCGGACGGACGGAAGTGCCGACGGCACGGTTCTGGTCAAGGACATTTATCCAGGTCCGGCCGGTCTCTTGTCGGGGGGCTCATCACCCAGCCAGTTGACGGATGCACAAGGTCTGCTCTTCTTTCTCGCAAACGTGGAGAGTCATTTTTACGAGCTCTGGTGCAGCGATGGAACCGAAGCTGGAACAATCCGGCTTACGGGCTTCACGTCCGATAGCCTGTCCGCTACGAATGGCACAGTATTCTTCATGGCGACCGACCCTGAACATGGCGGGGAGCTTTGGCGAAGCGACGGGACCGTTTCGGGCACGCACTTGATTATGGACATCAATCCTTCCGGAGACTCGTGGCCATTTCCATTTACGCTTGGCAACGGGCGGCTGCTGTTTGGAGCGGATGATGGGGTTCATGGCCGAGAACTGTGGTCGATTGACGTTGCCCCGTTCGTGGAGGCCATCGACGCGGTATGTCTTGGACCAACCAATGAACAGACGGTGATCTTCGAAGTGATTTTTGACGAGGTGGTGAATGGTGTCCAGGCTTCCGATTTTACCGTGATTGCCGAGGGTCCGGTGGATGCCTCGGTGACGGGCGTGTCGAGCGATACCGGGCGGCAGATTACGGTCACGGTGGACACGGGCACGGGCGATGGGACGTTGCGGCTGGCGCTGGTGGATCGCGATACGATCACCGACACCGGCGGACTTCCCCTCGAGGGCGTGCGCACCGACGATGGGGGCTTCACGGGGACCTCGGTGTGCGTGGTGAATAAGACTGCGCCCCTCGCGTTTCTCTCCAGCACAATACCTCCGCAAACAAGCCTGACGCCCCTTCCCGTGGCCGTTCATTTCACGGAGGAGGTCACCGGATTCGGCGTGGACGACCTCGTGCTGGAAAATGGCGTCGTATCCGGCTTCGCAGGGTCCGGCGCGGACTACTCTTTCGACGTGACGCCACAGGCAGAGGGGGTGGTCTCAGTCAGCGTGGTGGAGGATGCAGCGGAGGACATGGCCGGCAACGGCAGCCTGGCCTCGGACGTGTTGCAGTGGGAGTACCACACGGACTTGGCCTGTGCCTCGGCCGCAGCAGGCGGTGCCGACTTTGAAACGCCCCTGGATGGCTCCGGCTGGACGCTCGAGACGGAGAACGCGGGAGACCCCTGGTGCACTCTGGGCACCTGCGGAAAGCTGAACGGCATGGGGGCTTACTCCGGCTCGGGTTGGATGTCGATGGGGGGCGTGACCGACCCGCTCACGGGAGGCTCCCGGACCCTCAAATACACGGTCTACGTCCCCACGAATGCCCAGGCCACTCTGAGCTTCTCCGTGGGTATCCCTCAGCACGACGGACCGCCATCATCCGATTCCCTCATGGTGTGGGCCTTTCCGTATCCCTTGTTCTCGCTTTCCGAAGGCAATTCATACTTCTGGGATACCTATCGCCGCGTGTCTGTCCCCCTTCCTGCCGAGCACACGGGACAAACGGTGACCTTCTGGATCTACCACTACATCTCCACCACCCCGGGCAAGGTCTTCTTTCTCGATGACGTATGCCTGGACATCGTGGGGGGCGGCGAAGGCGAAGGGGAGGGGGAAGGCGAAGGGGAAGGCGAAGGCGAAGGCGAAGGGGAGGG
>CAILVY010000397.1 GCA_903837785.1 Candidatus Hydrogenedentota bacterium | reverse complement strand
GTTCGCCGCCGCGGCCGCGTAGACGACGTCCGATTCCGTTCCGCCGTAGAGCCGGCCCCAGAGCTTCGTTCCGGCGCTGTCAATCTTCACGAGATAGACATCCCCGCCGCCGATGTCGAAGGAGGTTGTCATCCCTGCAAGCGCAAACGCGCCGCCGGAAATCGGCACGACGCCATAGGCCACCTCATTCTGCAGTCCGCCATAATTCTTTGCCCAGGTCAACGTTCCGTCCTTCGTCACTTTCAGGGCGTACATGTCAACGCCGGTCGTGCCCGTATTCGTTTCGCCGGCCACGAGATAACCGCCGTCGCCCGACGTGGTGACGGCCCAGGCGCGATCGTTGCCGGTCCCGCCGTTCTCGAGGTCCCAGGTGGCCACGCCCGAGGCGTCTGTGCGGGCCACGTAAACATCCGTTCCGCTGACGCCCAGCTTCTTCGTGTCGCCGGCAAGCAGATAGCCGTCGTCCAGGACGAGCAGGGCGCGGGCGGTTTCGTCTCCCGAGCCCTGGATCATCGCGGCCCACTGCTGCGTCCCGTCGTTTTTGGTCTTTACGAGGTACATGTCGCGGCCGTTCGCCCCGCTGGAGGTTGTGTCGCCCGCCAGGACGAAGCCGCCATCCTTGGCCAGAGCCACGGCGAGCCCGCGGTCATTGCCGGTGCCGCCGTAGGTCTTGTGCCACTGTTCGACGCCGTCCTGGTTGAGCCGGAGCAGATACAGGTCCGAGCCCCCGGCGCCGTACGAGGCCGTGGTGCCGGCCACGAGCAGGTCGCCATCGTCCAGGACGATGACGGATTCGGCGATGTCGTCCTTGTCCAGGCCGTAGCTGTACGCCCAGACCAAGCTGCCGTTCAGGTTGAGCTTGGCTACGTAGGCGTCCAGATCGCCCCCGCCCGATTCCGTCGTGCCGGCGATCACGTAGCCTTGATGGCCCGTCGTCGTCACCGTGCACACGGCATACGCCTCATCGTCTGCGTCGGTGGCGACGGTTTCCGACCACATATTCCCGACGTTGACATAATCGGTTTCCACGAGAGAGTCCTGCCCCTCGGCGTTCGTCACAGTCAGTGCGACAGTGTATTCGCCGTTGGCCGTGTACGTGTGCGACGGGTTGGCTTCCGTGCTGGTCGTGTCGTCGCCGAAGTCCCACGCCCAGGCCGTGATCGCACTGCCGTTGGCCTCCGACTGATCCGTGAACTGCACCACGAGCGGCGCCATGCCGAAGCGTTCTCCGGAAGTGAACGCCGCGGTCGGTCCCTTCTTCGGACAGCCGCTCGCGAAAAGCAGCGCGGCCAGTGCCAGTATTGGAAAAATGGACTTGTACATAGCCTGTTCCTTAGAGGGTGAGGACCCGGTTCTCCTGCTCACTATACAACAGACGGAGGCGTTTGTCGCAACGGTTCCCGGAATGCACGTCCGGAATGCGGTCCGGGGCGTTCCCGGCTTTACCCGCGCGAAGGGCCTGTGCCACAATGCGCCCATGCGAGCGCAAGAAAGCAAGTACGGATTCGATTTTGTGTGCCGGGGCTGCGGTGCAAGCGGGCCGCTCGGGGGTCAGAGCGCCTGTGCGGCCTGCGGCGAGCCCATGAGTCTGCGGGCGCTGGGCACGCTCTCGCCCGGCTATCTGCGGCGGCCGCCGCGGTCGATGTGGCACTATTTCGGGCTGTTGCCCGTGACTTCGCGCAAACGGATTGTCACGCTTGGCGAGGGGGCTACGCCGCTCGTCGATGCGCCCCGTCTCGCCCGTCGCTTTGGTTTTGGCCAGGTCATCGTCAAGAACGAGATGGCGAACCCGACCGGATCCTTCAAGGACCGGCAGGTTTCCGTGGGGATCAGCCACGCGCGGGAATGCGGGGCCAGGACAGTGGCGGCGGTATCGTCGGGCAACGTGGCCGCGGCCACGTCGGCCTATGCGGCGCACGCGGGAATGCAGGCGGTGGTGTTCATGCACGCCCACGCGGGCGCGGGCAAAGTGGCGCAGGCGGCCGCCTACGGCGCGCGGGTGATCCGCGTCGAATCTCCGTCGCCCAAGGAAGTCTTCGGACTCTGCATCGAGGCGTGTCAACGCTATGGGTGGTACCACCTCTCCACCGCGGGCATGTATGAACCGTACAACGTGGAAGGTGCCAAGACCCTGGCCTATGAACTCTATCAGCAGTGCGGCGGCCATCCCCCGGACTGGGTTGTGATGCCCGTGGGCGGCGGCGGGCTCCTCGGGGGCGTTTGGCGCGGATTCCTCGATCTGAAACGCCTGGGCCTCATCAACCGCGTGCCCCGGCTCGCGGGCGTTCAGGCATCGGGCTGCGCCCCGCTGAAACGGGCCATCGAGCATGGCGAAACCTTTCTGGAGACGTTACGGCATCCCTGGCCGGACCCCAAAACAGTCGCCGGCGGCATTGCGGACGACATCCTCTTTGACGGGCACACGGCGTTGCCGGCCATCCGGGAAACGAACGGCGTGGTCATCGCCGTGGATGACGAGGCCATTATCGAGTCGCAGCAGACCCTGGCGCGGGAGGAAGGCCTCCTCTGCGAATTGACCAGTGCCGTCGTCATTGCCGCACTGCCGTTCCTGCCGGATGCGGATGCGAGTTCACGCGTGTGCTGCGTCGTCACCGGCAGCGGCATCAAGGAACTTGCGTGGCTCGCGGGCCGCGTTCCCGAGCCGAGCCGCATTCCGCCCACGATGGAGGCGCTCGCGGCCTGTGTCGAGGCGCAGCCATGAACCGCTTCGGCCTTGTCCTGGCGGCGGCCGCGGCGCTCTGCGGTTGTTCCGCGCGCGATGTTGTCGTGATCTACAGTCCGCACGGCCAGGAGGTTCTCGGCGACTACGAGAAGCTCTTCGAAGCCGCGTATCCCGGCGTGGACGTGCAATGGATCGACATGGGCTCCGAGGAGGCCTTTGCGCGGGTGCGCGCGGAGCGCAGCCGGCCCGCGGGCGATGTGTGGTGGGGGGCGCCCTCGACCCTGTTCCATCAGGCGGCGCTGGACGGCCTGCTCGAAGCGTACCGGCCCACCTGGGCGGAGCACATCCTGCCGGAGTATCGCGATCCGGAGGACCGGTGGTACGCCACGTTTCTGTCGCCGCTCGCCATCATGTTCAACACGCGCGGCAACACGCGCGAGACAGCGCCGCACTCCTGGGACGAGTTGCTGGACCCGAAATGGGCCGGCAGGATTACTTTGCGGAAACCGCTGCCCTCGGGGACGATGCGAACCTTCATCTCGGCCATGATTGCGCGGGCGCCCGACGAAGCGGCGGGGATCGCCTGGCTGAAACGGCTGCATGCCGCCACGGAGAGTTATCCCGAGAACCCCATCCTCCTCTTCGACCACCTCAAGAAACAGGAAGGCCTGATCAGCGTGTGGCTGATGCCTGATATCGTGCTCCAGCGCGAGCGCAATGGCTTTCCCTTCGATTTCTTTCTGCCGCCGCAGACGCCCGTGATCACCGAGGGCATTGCCATCCTCCGGGGCGCGCCGCACGCGGAACGCGCCCGGCAATTCTATGAATTCGTCACGACGAAGGAAGCGATGGCGCATCAGGCCAAGGCCTACGGCAAGCCCCCGGCCCGCAATGACTTGGAGGCCGCGACCCTGCCGCCGTGGCTGGCGCAACTTCAGATTGATGCCATGCCCATCGACTGGGAACGATTCGCCGGGATGCAGAAGGCCTGGTGCGCGCGGTGGGAGAAGGAGGTCTACGACACCCGATGAGCAGCGTTCGGCTGGAGGCAATCACGCGCCGCTACGAGAGTGGCGGGGGAGTGTCCGAATTCTCCTGCACGATTCAGGACGGGGAGTTCTTCGCCTTGCTCGGCCCCAGCGGCTGCGGCAAGACCACGACCCTGCGTGTCATTGCCGGACTCGAGTCCCCCGAGGCCGGCCGCGTCTTCTTTGATGAGCGGGACGTCACCGGCCTTCCCCCCGAACGCCGCAATGCCGCCATGGTTTTTCAGAGCTATGCCCTGTTTCCGCACATGAACGTCTTCGAGAACGTGGCGTTCGGCCTGCGCGCGCGCAAGATGCCCCGCCCGGAGATCGCGGCGCGCGTGGCCGAGGCGCTGAGCTATGTGCAATTGGACGGGATGGAGCCGCGGCCCGTCACGGAACTGAGCGGCGGACAACAACAGCGGGTCGCCGTCGCCCGGGCGCTCGCGATCCGCCCGGATATCCTGCTGCTCGACGAGCCCCTGAGCAACCTGGACGCGGAACTGCGCTACAGCACCCGCGTCCAACTGGCGGAACTGCAGCGGCGGCTCGGCATTACAACGATCTATGTTACGCACGACCAGGAGGAGGCCCTCGAACTCGCGGGCCGGGTCGCCGTATTGAAGGATGGCGTCTGTCATCAGATCGACACTCCCGCCGGGATTCTGGCCAACCCAGCCACGGAGTTCGTCCGCACGTTTCTCCAACGCCGCCGCGGGTTCTCCCTCGCTTCTCCGTCTTCGGGAGTGGCAGGGGAGTGCGAGCCGGGCAAAGCAGCCTCGTAAGGCAGCCATGGCTTGACACAATGTCCGCACTGCCCCAAGGCACGGTTGTCAATCCTAAGCACGCATCTGGCCTGCCTTGTCCTCGGTATCGCCGGCGAGTCACGCCGCGAAAGAGAACAGTGTGTCTCTTTGCAGTTGTGTTAGGGTATGTTTATGATCAACCTCCGAGCGTGCTCCTGCTAAAATATGCTGAATAGTGGATCAACAGAATCTGGAGAGGAACGGAAGCCATGAACTGTCCAAACAAGTCAATCATGTTCACGAAAAGGCTTGGCACACCCCTTTTCTTGTTCAGAATGCTGGGGTTGGCGCTTGTGCTGACGATTGCCTCCTGCGCCACCGAACGTCAATCAGGGTCGGCCAGATCCGAGACCCAACAGCCGGACCGCAGGCCGCACGGGCAGGCAAGACCGCCGAAGTCCGAAACAACGTGTGCTTCTCCTGCACTAGTGGAAGCGGTGGCCCAGCAGGACTACGCCACAGTGGAAGACCTGCTCGTGCAAGGCGCCAGCCAAAACACGCCGGATGGCAACACGCTGTTGCATATCGCCAGCCGGAATGGCGATATCAAGATGGCGAAGCTGCTGATCGCCAAGGGGGCGGGGATCAATGCCCCGGACGCCAACCATGGACGAGCCCTGTTCTACGCCGGCATAAAAGGCAATGTTGAACTGGCGGCCCTGTTGTTGGCCAATGGTGCGGACATCAACGCTCAGGACATCTATGGCAATACTGTCATCCATTGGGCGGCGCGATCAGGGCACGCGGCAACCGCCCAATGGCTGATTGCACATGGCGCCGATCCCAATGCCCGCGACTTCAACATGGGTACGCCGCTGCTCTGGGCGGCGCTCAACGGGCACAACGGCGTAGCACGGGCAATTATTGAGAAGGGCGCCGACGTGAACGGACAGGACAAGTACGGCAACACGGCATTGCACTACGCCGCCGAACGCGGCCACCTGGAAACAGTGAAGACGTTGATCGCTCTGAGCGCACAGGTCAACAAACCCGATAAGAAGAATCGAACGCCTCTGGCCCGGGCCCTCGGCAAGGGACATGTTGAAACAGCAGCCTATCTGAAATCCGTCGGCGCCAAGTAACGACTTCCGGCACTATCCATCTTCTTTGCAGCAGAAATCCCGAGCCGGCAGCCAGGCAGCTTCGGGCAAACGAGTACCGTCAAGTTACTCACCGCTACGGAGTGTGTCTCCAATCTTCGCCCCCGCTACGGGGGGACTGGGGAGGTAGAAGCAGGGTTCCCACCGCTTCAATCCCTGCGCGCTGTTTCTGCGGCGCGGGGAGGACGCCACCGCTCCGCCGTCCGCCTCACGCGGGCCCGCATCTTCGGGGGATCCGATCTTTATGCAGCCCCGATTCGTATGATAGTATGCTCTCGTTTTCCCCGGGCGGGGCGCTGCCCGCGGGGGGCCATTCGCTTGAAGGATTCTCCATGAAGATGCATCGCCGTTCCCAGTCTTCCACTTCCGCCGTGCTTCTTTCCTGCCTCGCCGCGGGGCTTCTTCTTTCATTGGCAAACGCGGCCTGGGCGGAGGAAGCGGCTCCGCCAAACGACACACTGCGCGCGCGGATCGAGTCTTCCGTCGGCAAGGTCCGGCCCTCGCTCGTGCGCATCCATGTGGTCGAGACCTATTATGACGAGGGACGCGAGATGAAGTTCGAGGCGTCGGGGAGCGGCGCCGTCATCACGCCCGAAGGCCATATCATCACGAATCACCACGTGGCCGGGCATGCGAAGCAGCTCAAGTGCGTGTTTGCGGACAAGTCCGAGCTGGAGGCGGAACTGGTGGGCACGGACCCGCTCACGGACATCGCCGTCATCAAGCTGAAAGCGGAGCGCGGCCGCACGTTTCCGGTCGTGTCCTTCGGCGATTCCAGCCAGGTGCAGGTGGGCGAGCAGGTGCTGGCCATGGGCTGTCCGCTGGCGCTCTCGCAGTCCGTGACGCTCGGGGTGATCAGCAACACGGAGATGACGATGCCGCAATGGATGCAGCGCGGCGGCGGGCCGGAACAGGACGGCGAAGATGTGGGCTCGCTCGTGCGCTGGATCGGGCACGATGCGGAGATCTTCCCGGGCAATTCGGGCGGCCCGCTCGTGAACCTTCAAGGCGAGATTATCGGGATTAATGAGATTAAGCTGGGCCTGAGCGGGGCAATTCCGGGCAACATGGCGAAGGAGGTGGCGCTGCAACTGATTTCGAAGGGGGTGGTGCGCCGCGCCTGGCTCGGCCTGGAAGTGCAGCCGCGCCTCAAGCACAGCCGGGGCGACTCCGGGGTGCTCGTGGGGGGCGTGCTGAAGGGTTCGCCCGCGGAAGAGGCCGGGGTGCGTTCCGGCGATCTCCTGCTCAAGGTGGCGGGCACCGGGGTGGACGTGCGGTTTCCGGAGCAACTCCCCGACTTCAACCGGCTGGTCAGCGGATTGGCGATCGGGCGTTCCGTGGAACTCGTGCTGACCCGAGACGGCAGCGAGAAGCGCTTGCGCGCGACTCCCCGCGAGCGTGAACCGTATCAGCCCAAGCAGTTCGAACTGAAGCAGTGGGGACTCACGGTTCGGGACCTCTCCTTCATGATTGCGAAGGAAATGAAGCGCAAGAGCACGGAAGGCGTGCTGGTGACCTCGGTCCGGCCAGGCGGTCCCGCGGGCGAAGCCAAACCCGGATTGCAGAAGGACGACGTCATCGTCTCCGTGGGCGGCAAGCCGGTGCGCAGCGTGCGCGATTTGAGGACGTTGACGGCCGACCTTACGAAAGAAGCGAGTGAACCGGTCCCGTCCCTCACCGGGTTCGAACGGAAGACGGAACAGTTTGTAACCGTGGTCAAGGTGGGCACCTCCGATCTGAAAGACCCGGGGTTGGAAGTGCGCAAGGCGTGGCTGCCGGTCGAGACGCAGGTCATCACGCGCGATATCGCGGAGGCGCTTGGCCCCGCGGACCTCAAAGGCTTCCGTATCACGAGCGTGTACGAAGGCAGCACCGCGGCGAAGGCCGGGCTGCGCCCGGGCGACCTCATCCTGAGCGTCGACGGCGAGAAGATGACCGCGTCCGCGCCGGAACATAACGAGGAGCTTCAGGCGCTGATCCGCCAGTATAAGGTGGGCAACAGCGTCGAGCTGGGCATACGCCGCGGCGACAAAGCGCTGAACGTGCCGGTGGAACTCGTGATCGCGCCGAAGATCACGCGGGAAATGAAGAAATTCCGCGACGACGACTTCGAGTTCACAGTGCGCGACATCGCCTTCTTCGACAAGGCCTCCGAACAGTGGAAAGAGGAACAACGGGGCGTGCTCGTGGATCAGGTCAAGCCCGGCGGTTGGGCCGCACTGGGCCGCCTGCAGCCATCCGACCTGATCGTCGAGGTGGACGGCAAGGACATTCCCGACGTGGAAGCCATGGAGTCCGCTATGACGTCCCTCGCCAAAGCCCAGGCCAAAGTGGTGGTCTTCAAGATCCTGCGCGGCATCCACACGCTTTATATCGAACTTGAACCGAAGTGGGAGTCCAAATGAGCGGAGTTGCGCGTGCATACGGGGGGCTGTTGGCCGCGATTCTGACCCTTGCTGCCTGGAGCGCCAGCGCGGGGGAGGATGAGCAGAAGGCGCGCGCCGTGCTCGAGAAACAGCGGCAGGCCGTCGTCACCGTGCGCATGGTGATCAAGCAGAAGCTGGGCCTCTCCGGGGGGGCGCCCGAGGAAAACGAATTCAAGGACGAAGCTTCGGGCACGGTTATATCGCCGGAAGGGCTCACAGTAATGGCGCTGTCCTCAACGGATCCCGCCCGGGTGTACACGAGCATGATGTCCGGGCTCCAGGATTCGCAGATGCAGATGGAGACGGAACTCGCCAGCATCAAGATCATGTTGGCGGACGGCAGCGAAGTCCCCGCGGAAGTCATCCTCCGGGACAACGAACTCGATCTGGCGTATATCCGGCCCATCGAGAAGCCCGCCAATCCTTTTGTGTGCGTCGATCTCGCGAATGCCGCCCCCGCGGAGCTGCTCGACAAGCTCGTGACGCTGAACCGACTGGGAAAGGTGGCCAATCGCGTCTACGCGCTGTCCTTCACGAGCATAGAGGCCGTGGCCGACAAACCCCGGACGATCTACTTCCCCACGAACGGCGTGGCGGGTACGCCAGCCTTCACGCTCGACGGAAAGATCGTGGGTGTCTTCGTCGTGCGCACAGTCAAAGATTCCGAGAACGGGCACAGCAGCCTGTTCAGCAACGATCAGAATATCGCCACGATCCTGCTGCCCGCGGGGGATGTGCTCGAAGGCGCGAAACAAGCGCCGCCCTATGCGCCGCCTGCTGCGCCCGTACCCGCGGCAGTGGAGCCGCCCGCAGCCACAACGCCTGCGCCGACCCCTGCTCCGGTTCCTACGCCTGCCCCAGCACCGGCCCCTGCTCCGGTTCCTACGCCTGCCCCAGCACCGGCCCCTGCTCCGGTTCCTACGCCTGCTCCAGCACCGGCCCCTGCGGCGGTACCCGCACCGGGGCCTGTGGAACTCGCGGCACCCCCGGCCGGGACGTCCGCACCGGCGGCTGCGCCGGCAACACCTGCATCAACAGGAGGCAATCCATGACTTCTTGCATCGAGACTCTCATCGCCAGCATCGCTGTGGCCGCAGTATTGTGCCTGGCCTGTCCGGCCTATGCAGCCGACGATCCTTCGCCCGAGACGCTGCTGCTTTGGCCGGGCGGCGCCCCCGGCGCCAACGGCACGGCGGACGCCGACATGCCCGCCATCACGCGTTATCTGCCCGCAAAGGAGCGTGCGACCGGTGCCTCCATCGTCGTATGCCCGGGCGGCGGCTACGGCGGCCTCGCCATGGATCATGAGGGCGAACAGGTTGCCCGGTGGTTGTTGAGTGAGGGGATGGCCGCGTTTGTGTTGCGTTACCGGCATGCCCCATATCGTCACCCCATTCCCCTGAACGATGCCAAGCGCGCAATGCGCGTGGTGCGGGCACACGCCGCAGAGTGGGGGTGTGATCCGGGACGCATCGGAATGCTGGGGTTCTCGGCGGGAGGCCACCTCACCGCCACGGCCGGCACGCAGTTCGATTCGGGCGATCCCAACGCCGCCGATCCCATCGACACACTGAGTTCACGTCCGGATTTCCTGGTGCTCGTCTATCCGGTGATCACCTTTGAAGGCCCCTATGCGCACCGCGGTTCGTGCAACAATCTGCTGGGGCCGAATGCGCCGGCCGAACTCGTGCATCAAATGTGCGCCGAAAACCGGGTCACAAAGGATACGCCCCCGGCGTTCCTCGTGCATACGACCTCGGACACGGGCGTGCCGCCGGAGAACAGCCTGCTCTTCTATCAGGCGCTGCGCGCGGTGAAAGTGCCGGCCGAGATGCATATCTATGAACCGGGCCCGCACGGTTTCGGCCTTGCGCCGAAGGATCCGGTACTGTCGACCTGGCCCAAGTTGTGCATCGCCTGGCTCCATACGCGGGGCGTGCTAAAGTAGGGGTGCCCGACGCACGGTTTGGAACATGACACAAGCATCCGACCTTGTTGAGTTGCGCGCCAGGACCGCCCTGATTACGGGCGCAGCCAAGCGCATTGGGGCGGCCGTTTCACTTGCGCTCGCCCGGGCCGGAGTCAATGTGCTCATTCACCACCGGCGTTCCGCGCCCGAAGCCGAGGCGGTCGCCGCGGAGGCGCGGCAGCGTGGGGTGGAGGCTCGGGTCCTGTCCGCCGATCTCTCGAATCCGGAATCGGCGGAAGCCTTGTTTGACGCCGCGGCCGCGCAGGGGCCGGTGGACTTCCTGATCAACAGTGCCAGCGTGTTCTCCGAGCAGTCTCTCGCGGGCTTCACCGCTGAGGATCTTCAGCATAACCTCGACATCAACACGCTGGCGCCCTTGACGCTCTCTCGCCGCTTCGCAGCGCAGGGCCGTACGGGGGCAATCGTCAACTTCCTCGACACGATGATCGACGACTACGACCGGCGCCATGTCCCCTATCACCTGAGCAAGCAGATGCTGTTCTCATTGACGCGCATGATGGCGGTAGATTTTGCGCCGCGCATCCGCGTGAACGCCGTGGCGCCCGGACTCATTCTGCCGCCGGACGGCCAGGATCTGAGTTATTTGGAGTCGTTGAAGGCCAGCAATCCGCTCCAGCGCTACGGCAGTCCCGACGGCATCTGCGAGGCGGTGTTGTTCTTGCTGAAAAGCGGCTTTGTCACCGGACAGGTGATTTATGTGGACGGGGGGCGTCACATGCGGGGGAACATGTATGGGTGAACGGCAGCTCGACAGGATCCACATTCGCGATCTGGCACTGCGCTGCATCGTCGGCCTCTATGAGGACGAACGCCGCGCCAAGCAGGACGTCATCATCAACATCACGCTTCACACGGACTGCCGGACCGCCTGCATCTCCGACCGGATCGAAGACACGATAGACTATAAGGCGATCAAGAAGCGCGTCGTCGCGATGGTTGAGACGTCCCAATTCCATCTGATCGAGCGGCTGGCGCAGGCTGTGGCCGATTTGTGCCTGGAATCGCCCGCGGTGCGCTGTGTGGACGTGGCGGTGGACAAGCCCGGGGCCTTGCGCTTTGCCCGAAGCGTGGCGGTCGAGATTTCGCGGGAACCGCGGGATGTCTGAGTGGGCGTGCGTTTCCGTGGCCTCAAATATCGACCCGGAGCGGAATATCGAGCGGGCACTGGAGCGTTTGGCTGAAACAGCGCGGCTGCAGCGTGTCTCGCGCTTCTTTGTGACCGCCCCCATCGATCGGCCGGAACAAGGCGATTATCTGAACGGCATGGCACGCATCGAAGGGGACTGGACGCCGGAAGCCCTAAAGTTCGAGGTCTTGCGGCCCATCGAGCGGGCGCTGGGACGGACGCGGACGGCGGACAAGTACGCGGCGCGGACCCTGGATCTTGATATCACGATCTTCGGCAACCGGGTCTTGCGCGAAGCGGCGCTGGAGATCCCGGATCCGGACGTGCGGACGCGGCCCTTTCTTGCGGCGGCACTGCTGGACCTTGAACCGGATATAATCCTCCCCGACACGGGCCGCAGGCTCGCGGAGGAGGTGGATGTTGCCGTTCTCCGGACACTGCGGGTGGCGGAGGACTTTACGCGCAGAATGCAGGAAAGGTGGAAGTCATGAACGTAGAACGCATCTCGCAACTCGTGCGGGAACTGCTGGTCGAATTTGGAGAGAACCCCGACCGGGACGGCCTGAACAAGACGCCGATGCGCGTGGCCAAGGCGTATGAATTCCTGTTGTCCGGTTACAGCCAGAACCTCGAAACGCTCGTGAACAACGCGGTCTTCGACGCCGAATCCAACAACATGATCATCTCCCGGGACATCGAGGTCTACAGCCTGTGCGAACATCACATGCTGCCCTTCTTCGGCCGCTGCCACGTGGGCTACATCGCGCGCAAGAAGGTGATCGGCTTGAGCAAGATCGCGCGCGTGGTCGATTTCTACGCGCGTCGCCTGCAGATCCAGGAGCGGCTTACGGCGCAGATCGCGCGCGCCATCATGGACTTCACGAAGGCCGAAGGCGTGGGGGTGGTCATGGAATGCCGCCACTTGTGCAGCATGATGCGCGGCGTCGAAAAACAGAATTCCGTGATGACCACTTCATCCGTGCTGGGCAGTTTCCACGACGACGAAATCACCCGGAACGAATTTCTGTCGCTGATATCGAGGGACGTGCGGCACTAAGCGAAGCGCGAACGGGCGAGGAGGGTGAACCCTATGCTCCGGGCATGGCATTGCTGCATCCTGATTCTGGCTTCCACACTTTGCGCGGCAGAGGCCTGCCCCGAGCCGCCGATCGCGCAAGAGAGCCTGACGCACGCCGCCGACTACACGTTCGGTTATTATCCGCACGGGTGGCGGCGCAAGAAAGAGGACGCGCCGATCCACTTCGCGGTGCAGAGCAACCGCTACGCCCTTCTCTTCAATGCTTCGTCGGGACAAGTGGCGCGCTTCGGCCCGCTGCTTCAGGCTCTGCCGGACATCGAAGCCGCCGCCCAGGACAACGCCTTGATAGGCAGCCTGCCCGAGGCCTCGCTTACGTTTGCCGCCGTGTGGAACGGCACGGAATTCCCCATCGTCTCCGGTGCGGGCGCTCCCGACCAGATGCGCTTGTATCGGGTCGGCAAGTATCTCCAGCATTTTGACATTCAAACCGCGCGCATCGGGGGCGTGGGGAGCGGGGCGGGCCTGGAAGGGATCAACGCCTGG
This sequence comes from Candidatus Hydrogenedentota bacterium, assembly GCA_903837785.1. Classification (GTDB taxonomy): domain Bacteria; phylum Hydrogenedentota; class Hydrogenedentia; order Hydrogenedentales; family CAILVY01; genus CAILVY01. Next base: position 12,870 of record CAILVY010000397.1, on the reverse strand, counting down.
ATCGAGGGGTATTGCTGGAGCGACCGCTTTTCGTTTCTGTTGCATGCTGCCGCGCATGACAGCCATCTTGCGCCGTTTCAGGCGCTCGATCATTTCGCTCTGGCTGCAAGACTCGCTATTCCTCCCGCATATCCGATCGTGGAGTTTCTCGAAGGGGACGGCGCATGGCGCGCGGCACAGCCCGGCGGCGCCACGGCGCGCGCGGCCCTGCTCAGGAATGAGGATGGGGCGGGGATGGCCGTGCTGTGCGCACCGGGCAAGCAGCAGCATATCCGCTTCACGGACGATCAGCACTTGCTCGTGGAGACTACGCCGATGACGCTCTCACTCGGGACGACGGCGGACTTTCCCTGTGTCGTTGTGCCTTCGGCGGACGTTCGTGCGGAGGCCGCGCGTCAATTCAGCGCGATGGAGCAGCCCCTTCAGGTGGAAGCGGAAGGAATCGCGCCGTACACAGGTCCGCAGCCGGTCCAGCCTGATGCGGCGCGCGGATGGCACGAGATTCGGCTGGGCGAGAACCGTGATCTCCAGACGATGGAACGCGTGCGGGTGCGGCTCTCCAATCCCGGCGCCCAGGCAGCCACGGCACGGCTCAACTTCGCGAAGATAGGCGGCGGCTTTCCCATCACCGGCATGTCGGCGGTGCTTCGCGATCTGGACGGCTTCCCCATCGGGCTGCCCGTGCAACTCTCGAAGAACTGGCATTGCGCCCCCCCGTGGTTTAGCGGACTGGCCATGCTCGAAGTGCCGCCCGGCCGGACGCTCGAATTCGAATTCGATCTCGCCTATGCCCAGTGGGGCGGCGTGCCCGCCGTATCGCATGCGCAGCTTTGCCTCCTGGGCTATGGCGGGAATCAACTTTGGGATGAAATGGCCATCGGCTCCTTCGGCGAGAGCATCACGTACGATCCCGACGTCAATCTGGGGCGCTCGTTGATCGACGACATGCGGCCGCTGATGGTTTGGGGAATGGGGAAGGAGCCCAACATCAAGTGGAGCTGGACGCACAACGTCGGCGGCTGCGATTTCCTCACGCTGATGCATGGGAAGAAGCGGGACTATCTGACGCGTCAGAAGACGCTGTATCGCGCGTATGGGCCCGTCTTGAGCGATGTCACGTATGCCGGCGAAACGGCCGGCGGCGCGATTCAATCCCGGATTCGCACCCAGAGTTGGCGGTCGGACGATTACGTTCGCGCGCTGTACACGCTGCGTTATGATGTGATTCGTCCGATCGAGGAGTTAGACCGCCTGGCCTTCTTTCAACTCGGCGCGGACCGATACAACATTCCGTTCCAGCACATCGCGCGGGGCTCGGCCACCGGCCTGGATGAACTTTGGGATGCCGCGGGCCTGGCGGAAGGCTACAGCCGCCGCGGACAGCCCCTGCCGGGCGTCATGCCCTGGATCGGGCTCTACGGCCTCGACCTGGAACAACTGGAGAGCCTGGGGGAGCCTCGCCTGGGCGCCCGCGGCGACAAGGCGATGATCGTGCGCTCGTGGAAGGCGCGCCTCGATGGCCTGGCCGCACCCCTTCCCAGTTACTCTGTCTTCGCCACAGTTGAAATGGCCTATCGCGGCCGCCCGGGCTTTCCCGACGGACGGCACGATGCCCAAGTTGAGCTTGCGCTCCCCGAGGGCGTGCAGCACTTGCGCGCGGGCGATTTCGTGGAGGCAGCGGTCGAGGTGCTCATTCTTCCGCAGCGGCCTGAGGACTACTATGGCCCGAACACCGGCCTCCTCGAAGCCATGAAGGCGAACACAGCGTGCTGGGCACTGACCCACCGCGAGGCGGCCCGGTCGCAGATGTCAGTCGAGGCGAAGACCGGCTCCGTGGAGCAAGCGTGGCCGTTGCGCATTCGCGCCGAGAATGGGAACCAGGCCGAGTTCGTCATCACCGGCGGCGTGGGCTACACGCCGGTGACTGTCGCCGGCGCGTCCGGATATCGGGACTTCGCGCTTCAGCGGGTGAAGGAGGACGGAACGATCGAGCCGATCAACCAATCTTCCGCGGCCGGCAATGACTGGTGGCAAGCCCTGTATCTGCCGGATCGCAAGGAATGGGAAATCACCTATACGCTGCCCTTGGACTCTTGGGGGGGGACTTCCACGTTCCGGTGGTCGGCGAAGTAGGGCAGGAGAGGCGGCGCGGGCGGCGGGCACTTTGGATTCCGGAAAACAAATCGCGGGGCCGGCGTTCAGCGCCCGGCCCCGCGCGGTACGTCGTGACGTGTCCGCTTATACGTTGTCGTTTACATAGGCGATAACGGCGCCGCCCCGCTCGCTCATGGGGAAGTCGCCATCCCGGTCATAGCGATTGAACTGGACATGGCCGTCGAGATACAGCACATTGCCGCCGCCCGGAATGTGATTGAACGAAGCGCCGCTGTCATGCGTTACGTTCAGGTTGATGACATCCCACATCAGCGGCAGCGTGGACTGGGCTTTGGCGCTCGCCGCCGGGTTGTTGATGTCCGTAATGAGGAAGCGCTCGATGCCCTCCCGGAAACGATAGACGACTTCCCCGCCGCCGGTGCCATTCGGGGTGCCCACATCGAGGTCGCTGTCCAGTGCCTGCGCCGCATCGTTGGGATTCGCCGGGACGTGCGTAGCCACACTCTCTTTCGTCATGAGTTGGCCGAAAGCCGTCAGCAACTGGGTGGGAACCTTGTACTCGCCCAGCAGTGTCGTGTCGTCATTAACACCCGCCCGATCGACGACCCAGCCGAAGTACACATAGCTGTCCGCCGGATTGTCCGGGAGGCCGATGTACTGACTGTAGGGTGCGGGGCAACCCTGCGCGATAATGCTCAGCATGCCATCCGGCCCTTCGCCCACGTCGGGCGCCGAAGGACACATCATCACTTTCCAGTCCGTCAGGTATTCGGGATAGATGTCCCGGGGATTCGGCGAGTACTCCGGTTCATCCTGCATGTTGCAGAGGCTGTACGTGGCCGGATCCGGCCTTCCTATGCCGTCCGAATAGTAGTAAGACAAGCCCATCATACGCGGGAGCCGCTGCCCCTTCGATTCTCCCGAGTACATCTTGAAGATGATGCCCATCTGCTTGAGGTTGTTCTGGCAACTGGAGCGGCGCGCTGCTTCGCGCGCCCGCGCCAATGCCGGCAGGAGTATTGCCGCAAGAATCCCGATGATGGCGATAACGACAAGCAATTCAATCAGCGTGAAACCATTCCCTTTCCTGAACATAAAACGTTCCTCCTGTAATAGAGTTAGATACTTTCGCACTAATCGTATAACACGTTTAACCCGATTGGTCAAGGAGTTTTTTCATGCCATAGGTCGCCTTCCGGTGCGCATTGAACCCTCCCGGCGCGGCAGGTAAAATACGCGAGGAAGATTGGACGCGGTCGATCAATGAAAATCCTTCATATTACGCGCTATTTTCAGCCGGGCATGGGCTATCAGGAGAACGGCCTGCTGGCGGCACAAATGCGCTTGGGCCACCAGGTTCGGCTGATAACATCGGACCGGTATCACCCGCATCCCGACTACAAAGAAACGATGAAGATGAGCGAGTCCCAGCGCATTGTCGGGGTGGGGCACAAGGAAGAAGATGGCTTGGACGTGGTCCGGCTCAAGGTGGTGTGGGAGTGGCCGGCCCACTGGTGGGTGGTGTGGCGGGGGTTGTGGCGGGCGGTGCGCGAGTTTGAGCCGGATATCATCCACACGCACTGCGCCGTGATCGCGAGTTCGACGTTCCAGATCCTCTGGGGCAATTTCTTCCGGCGCTATCCCATCGTGGTGGACGATCACAACAATTACTTCAACATCGAGCCCTATACCCCCAGCAAGAAGTTCCTGTACAAGTTCCTCTTCCGGCGCCTGATGCGGCCCGTGCTCATGCACAGCGTGGGGCGCGTGCTGGCGATTTCCCATGAAGTCCGGGATTATCTGAATCAGGAACTGGGCATTTCCCCCGATGGCGTTACGATCAACACCCTGGGCACGAAGCCCGAAGTCTTCCAGCGTTTGCCGGAAGCGGGCCGGGTCATCCGGGAGCGCCTGAACATTCCGCAGGACGCGGTGGTGCTCGTCAATGCCGGGAAGATCACCCGCTCGAAAGACAACGATGTGTTGCTCGAAGCGATGGGGCAGGTGACCGCGCGCTGCAAGGACGCCTATCTCATCATGATCGGCAATGCCCCCAAGGAATACCGCGCGGAACTCGAAGCCATCATTCAGAGACATCAGTTGGAGCAACGGGTGCGATGGCTCGATTTCATGCCGAACAAGGAACTGCCGGCGCTCTACTCCGCGGCGGACATCGGGGTCTGGCCCGGTGACGCCAGCATTACTTATCTCGAATGTGCAAGTTGCGGCGTGCCACTGGTGCTTCCCAACCGCCCTTATTCCTTCTATGCGCTCACGAACGACAACGGATTGACCTTTGAACGGGGCAATCCGGCGGCCTTGGCGGATGCGCTGACGAAACTGGCGACGGATCCGGAACTGCGGAACCGGCTCGCGCGAAACGCCCGCGAGCTGATCGAACGGGACCTGAACTGGGATGCCCTTGCGCGGCAGACCCTTGACGTATATGAACAAGTCATTGGAGCACGGCGTTGCGCCGGCGCTTCCATGGCCACGCCGGCGCGCGGCGATGGACGATAGCAAAGGAGATTCAGAATCCATGGACGAGAAGGCCCCGAGCAAAGGCGATGCGCTCGTTATCCCCCTGAATTACGTGATGATGTTCCGAGCCGTCTGGAAGGCGAAGCTGCTGATCCTCGCCGGAACGCTGCTCTGTGCATTTGTGGCGGGCGGGGTCACTTTCACGCTGCCGAAAACCTACGAGTCGAGCGCCACGCTCGTCCTGTTTCCCACGCCCTTTAAACAGGCCGAGGATGCGGTGAGCAAACTGATTCCGCGCGTCTTGACTATCTCCGATTACGATATCCTTTTGCGCAGCGAAGGCACGCTGAAGCAGGTGGCCGATAAGATCAAAGTTCTGGGCACATGGCCCGAGAAGGACATACGGGAGCTTGAGAATGTCTCCGGATTGCGGAAGCGCATGACAATTGACCTCGAGATTGTGAAGAAGACCGCCACGGACGTGGTGCGCTCCCCGGTGATTGTGTTGCGGGCGAAAGCGGGAAATCCGGAACAGGCGCGTGATCTTGCGCAGACGTGGGCCGTCGTGGGGGAGGAGGTTGCGACGAAATTGAACCAGAAGGGGAAATCCGGCTTGAAGGACTTCGTTCAAGCCCGCTTCGACGGGGCGATGGAAGGCCTGACAAGCGTGCGGAAGAAGATCCTCGAGATGGAACTGCAATGGAACGATGAACTCGAGCGCGACCGCCTGACGAAGAAACACAACCGCATGCTTGTGTACGAGGAGAAAGTGCTGGACACGGAGATGCAGATAGCGACTGCGAAGGCCGAAATCGCGGACCTGAAAGCGAAACTCGAACAAGAACCCGAGAAGCTTGTCCTGTGGAAGTCTCCGCCGATGGAGGCCGTCTTCCTCGAGAAGATCGGGCAACCGGACAGGAAGGCTGCCGCGCCCGGTGACGGAAAGCAGCGCGGATACGAGGAAGAAGTCCTCAACGAGACGAACCGGTACCTGAAGCAGAAGCTCTATCTCCGGGAAGGCGAACTCGAGGGTATGCTCGAATACAATCGCATCCTGAAATCGGAAATGGAAACCGTCGCCAAAGAGCTGAAGGAATTGCGCTCGGAAGTGGCCTCGAAGGCCTTCGAGCACAAGCAACTCGACATGCAGGAGGTGCCGCAAAAGCGGAGCTATGACCTGCTGGCGGAGAAGCTCGAGCAAGCCAAGATTGCGGAATCGGAAGAGGCCAGCATGCCCGATATGAAAATCGTGGCGGATGCCGTGCTTCCGGATCACAAGATCCGGCCGTTGCGCAGCCTCATCGTCATGTTCGGGGCATGCATGGGTTTTGCCCTCTCCCTGGGCGGCGTGCTGTTGCGCTCGCTGCTCGCAGGCATCGTCTGAGCCAAAGGACGCCATGTTTCGCGCCTTCATTCGCCGAAACCGGGCAATATGCACCCGGCTCGAGCGTTGGCTGCCCAACGCGCGCGGGCACACGTATCGCCTCTACGCCGAGACGGTGGCCAACGCCCTTCGCGAACCGGGCGTGCGGCTTGTCCTGGACGTGGGCGGAGGCAAGACCTGCGCCTTTGCCGAGGGGCGCGAACGCAATGACGGCGCCAGGATCGTCGCGGTCGATATCAGTGCCGAAGAGCTTGCCGGCAATCGAATCGTGGACGCCCGGCTGGCCGCCGACCTGACGGCCGGTCTCCCGCTGCGCCAGGCCAGTGTGGACGTGATCGCCTCGCGGTCCGTGCTCGAGCACCTGGACGATCTGGAAGCCTTTGTGCGCGATGCGGCCCGCGTCTTGCGGCCCGGCGGGGCGTTCATTCACTGGGTCCCGGGGAAGTACGCCCCCTTCGCGGTCATCAATCGAATGATGCCGCACGCCCTCGCCCGGAGAGTGCTCTACTATGTCGAGCCGGAGGTGAAAGGCATCTGCGGATTCCGGGCCGTGTACGATCAATGCTATCCCTCGGCCCTGAGGCGCCTCTTCGAGCGTCACGGCTTTGAAATCACCGTTATGCGCCCGAGTTACTATCAGTCGAGCTACTACGCCTTCTTTCTGCCTTTCTATCTCTTGAGTTCTCTCTATGAGATCGTCCTGCAGGCGCTCGGCGTTCAGGATTTGTGCGCGCACGTGCTGATTGCCGCGCGGAGGAAGGAATAGGCGGCGCCGGCGTTGACCCGCGCGCTAGAGGGCGTTCAGCTCCTTCTCGAGCATGGCCTTTCCCTCCGCAGTCATATCCTTCTCCTGGAGGAGCGATTCGTACTCGCTGCGGGCTTCGGCCCTGCGGGATTCCTTCACGAGCGTCCGCGCGAGCGCCCAGCGAACATCCAGATTGTCGGCGTGCTTCGACTTTGCGTCCAGCAGCAGGGTCAGCGCTTCTCCCGCGCGGTTCAGCCGAACCAGCGTGTCCGCCCAGTGGATTGCCAGAAACGGCTCATGGGCCGCATCCACGCACTCCCTGGCCCGGCTGAACAACAGGTCGGCGGCCGTTACGTCGTCGCAACCGGCCTCGATGATCCCGAGATTCATGCAGGCGGTGCAGACGCCCGGCGTATCGGAGGGCGCCGCCTTCACGGCGTCCAGGAGCATTCGGGCGGCCCAGCCGTATTGTTGCGCGGCCGTCAGGCCCTGGCCGGGGCGGTGCGCGCGCACATGGGACAACACAACCGTCGTGGCGCTCTCAAGGGCCGTCGGCCCTCCCTGGAGGACCGTGTTCACCGCCGCCACATAGGCCGGGGGGTGAGCGCCGCCGGCTTCCGCCTTGCCGCAGCTTTGCGCCACCGCGACCTTCAGCAGGTCGGCCTGGTCCTTCTCGAACGCATAGCGCGCGAGGTTTGTCCACAGTTCGGGACGTTCCGGTATGCTCTCCCATGCGCCCTGAAAGGCTTTCGCCACGCCTGCCCCGTCGGCATAGCCGTTTTCGAGCACATTCGCGAGGCAGAGGTAAAGCGTGCCCAACGCAGTGGGCTCCGGCGGCGACGTTTCTTTCAGGCGCTGGATTTGGGCATACAACGTGTTGCGAGCGCCGTCGAAGCGCTTGTGCTTGTTTGCGAACTCGAGGAGCAGGGGCCAGGTTTCCACGTCCTTTGGATCGGCCTGCGCGGCCTGAGACAGCGCTTGTTCCGCGGCATCGGTCTCGTTCAGGGCGATGCGGACCTTGGCCAGCATCCGGTACTGTTCGCTTTCTTTAGTGACGGCATGGCGCGTGGCCTGGAGCAAGTGCGCCTCCGCCGTCCTCCAATAGGCTTCGGCCCGCGCGATGCTCTCGGGGGAACCTTCGCGGGCGACAAAGACGGCGCTCATCGAGGCGATTCGGCCGAGGAGTTCATGGGCGTCCGTGAAATTCGGGCAGACCTCGAGAAACTGGCGCAACTGTTCCGCCGCGTCATCCAGTGTCTTCAAGGCGCGCTCCGGCGTGGCCGGATCCGCAGCCAGCTCGCGCTGGGCCAACTGCATTTTCGCATGGGCCAGCGGAAGCCGCGTCATGAGATAATTGGGGTTGAGGGCGAGAGAGTCGGTGAAGTGCTCCAATGCGGATTTGGGATCGCCCTGGGCCATGCAAACAAGGCCGAGCCGGCGTGGGAACTGCCAGTCCCAAGGGGTCATGCGTGCGCCGCGCTCGAAGCACTCCGCGGCCCGGTTGTAGTCTTTCAATAGTTGTGCCCGCGAGCCCTGCTGCAGATAGTATTGCGCGCCGAAGACCCGGGCGCCCAACAATGCGAAGAGAAAGGCCACGAGCGCCATTCCCCACGGCAAGCGCCGCAATGGCCGTCGAGTCGACTCCGGCGACGACAACCCTTCCAGGACGCCCAGCAGAAGAAAGAGCATGGCGGCCGAGACGGGCACGCGAAGATTGAATCCGAACAATCCATCCACCAGGAAGGCGATGAATGCAGCCGCAAGCGCATAGCCCAGCCGCCGGCGCAGCGGCGCAACGGCAGTGAAGGCCATCAGCAGGCTGTATCCGGCGCCCAGCAGGAGGAGTCCGAGATAGGCGCCGGCCGCGGGCAGGCCCGCGTCGATGCCCACCTCGATCAGATCGTTGTGCACATGATTGTTTACGCGCAGCTCCTGAGCGAACCAGTCCTTTTCGAAGGGGGTCCAGTAGTTCGAGTATGTGATGGCATACGCGCCGGGTCCGTGCCCGAGGATCGGCCGATCGAAAAGCATGTTGGCCGCGCTCACGTACGACTGATACCGCACCAGCAAGGAAGAGTCCAGGGGCAGGGCCACGCCGGTGCGCCACTTCGACACGGCCATCCCCGCCCCGAGGCCGCCCACGCCAAGGGCGGCCACGAGCAACAGCGAACAGGCCGCTCCCAGGACTGGATTCCGGAACCGGCGGCCTATCAGCCACGCTGCCGACAGGAGCAAGAACGCCGCCGCGAGCGCGATCACGCCCGCCCGCTGGCCGGTGTAGTACAAATGCGCCGAGAAGATCGCAAGGCAGAGCAGCGCGAAGAGCGGCGTAAGCCAGGCGGCGCGCCCGCCGCCGCGGATTCCGGCAAGGCCCGAAACCACGAGAAAGCAGGCCATCGGAAGGGCCAGAACGAGCACATGCGCGGCGAAGTTCGGATTGCCGAACGTCGCGGGGAGATTCGTGTACACGTCACTGCTGCGGTCTGCCCAGGGCAAGGGGTCCAAGCCCGCCTTTTGAAGAAACCCGTACAACGACGCCAGGGCCACCGCGATGCACAGGACCAGCATCAGCCGCATCACCTGGGCCGCGGTGCGATACACTTGGCTCGCGATGAAGTAGAGGATGAAGAGCGCGAAGAAGCCGCCGAGTTCAATGAGTCCGAAGCAACGGAATTCCGAATGGGCGGTGCCCACGGCGTAAAGCAGGAGAAAAGCGGCCAGCAGTTCGAGGAAAAGCGCGGGACGGCGGACGGGGTGCTTGTTCCACCACACGGCGAGCGCCCACCACGTGGCAAAGGCGAAGGCAGCACACTGCGTCAGCAGCCGCTTGAAGTCCCCCGTCGGGTCCGCCGTGCCGAAGTACATGGCCAGCACGAGCGCAACCAGAAAGATGGCCATGGCGACGCGGAAATGCCGCTCCGTGCGCTCCGGCGCGTTATCCTCTTCCATCGACATCTCCCTGTTGCGCGGTCCGGCGCGCGCGGCGGTCCATGACGGATTCGACCAGGATGCCTGGCCCCCTACTCGAATCGGGCATAACGGAAATCATCGGCATTGACATGCGCCCAGCCCTTTTCCGCCCGATCTACAATCTCGATTTGTGCGACCTGGCCAAGGAATTCGCTCGTGTCCCATACCGTTATCTGCATGCCTTCGCGGTCGCGGCCGAACGCGCTGCGCACTTCGGCGCCGTCAACGAGCAGGCGCACGCTTGTGGCCCGGCCCTTGCCGCCTCCGGCCAGGCACTGAATGGCGCGTCCCCGCACTGTGAAGGGGATGGACTGCAGCGTGCCCTTGGCCTTATCGCCAATCGAATCGCCCGGCTTCTGCCCTTCCTTGCCTTGATACTTCTCGAAAGTGCCAATCCAGAAAAGTCCCTGAGGCGAGGCGGACTTCTTGGGCGCACGGACCTCGACATTGTCGTCCTTGGTTGGCTGGAACTCCATGGCCTCGCCGTCCGCCGTCCAGTTGCTCAGGTCGCCCATTTCAAAGTCGCTGTTCGGAAACAGAAGCGTGTCCGGGATGGACTCCGCGTAGCGGAAGTCATCCACGTTGATGTGTCCGTAGGCCCCGGCGTTGTGATCAAAGATGTAGATCATGGCCTTCTTGTTGAGATGCTGCGTCACGTCCCAATACACGCGCCGCATCACCTCGCCATTGCCCGGCACCGCCAAATCGGCCTTGGCGCCCTCGACAACCAGTTGAACGCCGACATCGGGAACGGCAAAGCCGCCGATGAGGAAGGTGATATACGGCTGCGTGATGACGAAACCGGTGGACATCAACCCACCCAGGAGTTTGTCGTTCTGATGTCCGCCCGCCTGTTGGCCCGTCTTCCCCTGGTATTTCTCATAGGTGCCCACCCACCACTTTCCCTCGGGCAGGGCCACTTTCTTGTCATCGCGGCGCAAGGCGATGTTGTCGCCCAGGGTGGGCTGGAACTCGAAGGCTTCGCCCTCCGGGCGCCAGTTGCTGAGGTCACCCGCTTCGAAATCACTGTTGGGAAAAAGCAGTTCGCCGGCGGCGCGCGCGGGCAGGGGGAAGGAGCACAAGGCAACAAGAAGCAACACGAGCCAGCACTTGTTCATGGTGGACTTCCTTTTCTTCCCGGAGACAACGTCCGCCATTTTACGCGGAGGACCGGTGCGAATGCACGCGGGATCGCAAAGAATGCAGAACGGGCGAACTCAGCATGCTGAGTCCGCCCGGTGATTCCAGGAATCGCCGTTATTCGCTCGGCGCCGCTTCCACGGCGGCCTTTGTGCTGCGCTGCTTGGCCTTGACGCGGGCGGCTTTGCCCATCCGGTCGCGGAGGTAGTAGAGCTTCGCGCGGCGCACGTGCCCTTCGCGAGTCACTTCCACCTTCGCCACGCGCGGCGAGTGCAGCGGGAAGACGCGTTCGACGCCTTCGCCGAAGGCCACGCGGCGGACGGTGAACATGGCGTCCGGGCTGGTGCCGCCCTTGCGCCCAATCACCACCCCTTCGAAGACCTGGATGCGTTCCTTGTCGCCTTCGACGATGCGGAAGTGAACGCGCACAGTGTCGCCGATGTTGAAAGTGGGCAGCTCCGCTTCAGGCTTCATCTGCTTCTTGCTGTATTCTTCCAAGAGATTCACGTTGGGTTCTCCTTCTCCGGCATCGGCGCTTCGCGCTCGATCTCCGCGAGCAGTTTCCGGTCTTCTTCGCTCAACTCTATCAACAACTCGGGACGCCGCGCGCGTGTCACGCGCAAGGCCTCCTTGCGTCTCCAGCGGCGGATGGCCGCGTGATTGCCTTCCCGAAGCACTTCGGGCACTTCCAGGTTCCGGAACAGGGGCGGACGCGTGTACTGCGGCGGGCCGAGGATGCCGGTGTAAAACGAATCCGTCTCCACCGATTCCCAATCGCCCACGACGCCCGGGAGCATCCGGCTCACGGCCTCAATCAACACGAGTGCCGGGAGTTCGCCGCCGCTGAGCACGTAGTCGCCAATCGAGATCTCGTCCGTGATCAGGGCGTCCGAGAGGCGCTCGTCGACCCCTTCGTAGCGGGCGCACACGAGCACCAGGTCCGGCGCTTGTGCCAGTTCGCGCACCAGGGCCTGATCCAGGCGGCGTCCGCGGGGGGACATCAGGATCACCCGCTTCAGCGTGTTCCGGTCTCTTAAACTTTCAATCGCCGCGAAGAGCGGCTCGCACTTCATCACCATCCCGGGCCCGCCCCCGTAGGGAGCGTCATCCACGGTGCGGTGGCGGTCCGTCGCGAAGTCCCGGATGTTCGTCGCTTCAACCGTCAACAAGCCTTCGGCGAGCGCCTTGCCCAGCAGGCTCGCTTTCAGCGGCCCTTCGAGCATTTCCGGGAACAATGTCAGGACGTCTATCCGCATGCGCTGCCGGCCTCAGGTTGCCGCTCGCCGGCGTTCCGCGGCCTGCGCGCTCCGCCTGGCGGCCTGCAAACCGCACTGCCTATTCAACAATATCGAGCGTCGCGTGTATGTTGTTCTTGGCGGCGGCCGAACTCAGCAGCGTCCGAATCGCCTTGGCCGTGCGCCCGCTCTTGCCGATCACGCGACCCATGTCTTCCTGGTTCACGCGCAGCTTGTACTCCTGTCCATCATCCGTTTCGACCAGTTGGACGTCCACCTCGTCGGGATGCTGCACCAGCTTCTTTGCGATAAACTCAACCAAGTCTTTCACGGCGTGTCTTTCCGCTTTCCGGTTGTGCCACTGCGCGCGTCTTCCGCTTACGCGTTGGCGGCCAATTCCGCTACTGCGTCACTGCTGCTCTCGGCAGGCTCGGTACCGTCGTGCAGGTGCTTCATCAGCCCAAGCGTGCTGAAAACGTTGCGGGCGGTGTCCGACGGCCTGGCGCCTTTCCGAAGCCAGTCCAGGGCCTTCTTCTGGTCCACCTGAACGATCGGCTTCGGGCGCGCGCAGGGCTGATACACGCCAACGACGTCCACTTCCACGCCGCCACTCCGGGTGCGCGAGTCCATGACGACAATGCGGTAGTAGGGCTTGTGGCTGCGGCCGCCCCGTTTCATGCGAATTACAGTTGCCATGTTTGTCCTCTCTGTTGCCTACTGGAAGAAGCCTGGGGGCGGCGCGAACCGCGGTCCCCGGCCTTTTGGGCCTTTGGTCAAGTCCTTCATCATCTTCTTCATCT
>CAILVY010000396.1 GCA_903837785.1 Candidatus Hydrogenedentota bacterium | reverse complement strand
TGAACTCGGCGTAGGCGCCATCGCGGGCGATGTCAGGGCAGCTGTAGACTTCGTCGCCTTCCTGCCAGTCCGCGACCTCGGGCCCGACGGCCTCGACGACGCCTGAGAAATCCCAACCGGGAATGACGGGCAGAACATACTTCAGGCGGTCTTTCATCATCCCTTCGCGTACTTTCCAGTCCACGGGATTCACCGCCGCCGCATGCACGCGGACGAGGAGTTCGCCTTTGCCGGGTTTGGGCCGCAGCACCTCTTCGGGCGTGAGCACTTCCGGGCCGCCGTAGGCATGGATTCGGAACGCTTTCATCATCTTCATTGGCCTCTCCTCCTCGCGCGTATTGCCCTTGCCCCCTGCTCAAACGACAACCCCACCACTGGGAGTGACATCCGGGGAGCGGCAAATATTCCGGCGGTCAGAGAGGCAGGGAGGACGGCCAACGTTCCAGGCGCGGGTGGTCAGGGCATCTCAAGGGGAGCTGCTATCGCGCCACAATCCGTGCACGGATTCTGCGTGGCGGGCGACGAAGGCAGGGCGTGCTCAAGGAGGCATAGCCCCGGACGGCTATTGCTGCTCTTCTTCGTTCTCGGCAGATTCCCGGTTCTCTTCGGCGGGAGCCTGGCGCTTTTCCAGCTTGCGCTGCTTCTTCTGTTCCTTCTTCTTCTGCTTCGCCAGTTCTTTCTGGCGTTTCTCAAATCCGTAATTCGTTCTTGCCAAAGTGTCACCTCTCTCGTGGCGCGTCCCGGCGCGTGGCCCCTGCTGCGCACCTGCCTGGTGCGCACACGCGGCGACCGAGCGCTCGTGGAAGCCCTCCTGATCCTCTGCTCACCCGACAGATTGACTCACGGCAACTCACCGACAGATTCCGCCTGCACGTGAATTCCCGGGGAACACCGCGCCGGCTTCAGCGCGCACACCCGCAGTTCACGTTCGAGTCACCGCCTCAAACAAAAGGACTGGGGCGAGGCACGGAGTGCAATCCGCTGCCACCGCCCCAGATTCCGCTGGCGTCTAGTACCGGCGACCACCGCGGCCACCGCCGCCGCCACCGCCGCGCTCTTCACGCGGACGCGCTTCATTGACAGTAACCGTCCGGCCCTGAAGGTTGGTGCCGTTCAGCTTGGAGATTGCCGTGCGCGCTTCGTTCTCATTCGCCATTTCGACGAATCCAAAACCGCGGGAGCGGCGCGTTTCGCGATCTTGCGCCACGCGCGCTTCGCTGACTTGGCCGTACTGAGAGAATGCATCTCTGAGGTCCGCATCCGTGGTGGAGTACGAGAGATTTCCTACGTAAATGTTCATCGAATCACCCTTTCCGGAGTGGTCTTATGGAGAGTGGCAGTCAGCATCGATTAGCAACCAGTCCGGGACGGCATCTCAGTCCGCCTTTGGGCCAACATGGCAGGATCAGCTACATAACGGTGCCCGAATTTCACAGGCTCCACATCGTGCGCACCCATTGCACACCCCTATAGTGTACGGCAATCGCTCGCGAATAGCAACAGTTTTGTGTGGGGTGTCCGGGGAGGTTGAAACGCCCTTGCGGCCTGTGTACAATCCGCGCGCCCTGTGGCGCGTGCCGTACGCGCGCCGGGCAGGCCCCAACAGAGGAACCAGAAACCGATGCATACCGCCGAACGACTTACAAAAATCCCCCCCTATCTGTTCATGCAACTGCGGAACAAGATCAATGCCGCACGCGCGCAAGGCGTGGACGTGGTCAGCCTGGCGATTGGCGACCCGGTGGACCCGACGCCGCAGCCGGTGATCGACGCCCTGTGCCGGGCGGCGCAGGATGCGGAGAACCACCGCTATCCCACGGACGAGGAGTGGGGCATGCTGGCGTTTCGCGAGGCGGTTGCGCGGTGGTATGCGCGCCGCTATGGGGTGTCGCTGGACGCCAAGAAAGAGGTGGTGGCGCTGATTGGCTCGAAAGAGGGCTGCCATCATTTCGCGCTGGGCGTGATCAATCCGGGGGATCTGGTTCTGGTGACGGACCCGGGGTATCCGGGCTACAAACCGAGCATCTGGTTCGTGGGGGCAGAGCCGTATCCGGTGCCGATGAAGCCCGAGAACGCGTTTTTGCCGAAGTTCGAGGATATTCCGACGGACATCGCGAAGCGGGCGACGGCGTTCTACCTGAACTATCCCAACAATCCGACCGGGGCGGTGGCGAACCGGGCCTTTCTGGCGGAGTTGGTCGAGTTTGCCAAGAGCAACGAGATTGCGGTGTGTTACGACAATCCGTACAGCGAAGTGGTGTTTGGCATCGAGCGGCTGAGTTTCCTGGGCACGCCGGGCGCGAAAGAGGTCGGCGTGGAACTGAACTCGCTGTCGAAGCCGTACAATATGACGGGTTGGCGGATTGGGATGGCGTGCGGCAACGCGGACATCGTGAAAGCGATAGCGACTTCCAAGGCCAACACGGACTCCGGGGTGTTCAACGCGATTCAATACGCGGGGGTGGAGGCATTGGACCGGTGCGACGATTTCATCGGCACAATGCTCGACGTGTATGCCGCGCGGCGGAACAAGGTCATTGCGGCGCTCCGGGACCTGGGTTGGACGTATGAACCGCCGAAGGGCACGTTCTATCTGTGGGTGCCGGTGCCGAAGGGGTTCACGTCGGCGTCCTTCTGTGAATTCATGTTCGAGCAGTGCGCGGTGGTCATTGCACCGGGCGCGGCGTATGGCGTGAACGGCGAAGGCTTTGTCCGCTTTTCGCTGACGGTGGAGGAGCATCGTCTGGACGAAGCGTTGCGGCGGATGCGGGCCTCCTTGCCTCGGCTTGAGTTTTCCTGATATAAGAGGGAAAGACAGCAGCGCGGCCAGAGCGCTTGGGAGAGGGATCGTATGAGCGTATTCGGCATTCCGATAGCCCCGTCGCAAATCTGTATTGTTCCGAAAGAGGCCTCGAAAGAGGATGCGCTCAATGCGCTGGTCGACGCCGCGGGCAGCAATCCGGCCATCACGAACCGCGATGCGTTGCGGGCCGGCATTTTCGATCGGGAGGCCAAGCTGAGCACCGGCCTCGGCGCGGGGGTGGCCATACCGCACGTCCGGCTGAGCGATGTATCGGCGCCGGTGCTGGCGGTGGGCATTGCGCCGGATGGCGTCGCATTTGACGCGGCCGACGGCCAGCCGGTTCACATCATGGTGCTGTTTGCCACGCCGAAAGGCGCGGACAAGGAATATCTCAAGCTCCTGGCGCAGGTGATGCTGAGCCTGCGCGGAGAGGAATTCTTCGATCGTCTCGGCGCCTGCCGCACGGTTGACGAGGTATTCGCCCTCCTGAACGCGTAAGCCTGCCGGGACCTTGGCCGCCTGGGCTTCAGTTCATTCCCACGAGAGAGGTCGGCGTACCGGCCTGGGCGGCCGCGTCCTTCTCGAGTACTTCGCGCACGCGATGCGTGAGTTCCGTCGCCAGAAACGGTTTTCGCATGAACTCCAGCTGGCCCTCCTGCACGCCGTGCAGAAACGCGGTGTCTCCCGTATATCCGGACATGTAGAGCACCTTGACGTCCGGTCGGGCGAGGGCGATCCTGCGGTGCAGTTCGCGTCCGTTCATGCCCGGCATGATCATGTCGGTGAGCAGCAGATGAATGGGATCCGCAAACTCCTCGGCCAGGAGTAGTGCTTCGGAGCCGTTGGCGGCGGACAGCACCTGATAGCCATGTTCGGCGAGGAGATCCGCGACGACCTGCCGGACGCCGTCATCGTCCTCAACCACCAGCACGGTTTCATCGCCGCGTTCGACGACGGGTTCGGGGGCGGGGGGCGTTTGCGAAAGGTCGCGGTCGACGCGGGGCAGGTAGACGCGGAAGGTGGATCCTTTGCCCGGTTCGCTTTCGACGGCGATACCGCCCAGATGCTGCCGGACGATGCCGTAAACGGTGGCGAGGCCGAGTCCGGTGCCCTTCCCAATGTCTTTGGTGGTGAAGAAAGGTTCGAAGATGTGTTCCCGAACGTCTTCGGGCATGCCGCAACCGGTGTCGGAAACCGTGAGGACGACGTACGCGCCGCCGGGAATGCCGGCGTGCGCCCCGGCGTAGGCGTCGTTGAGCCAGACGTTGGCGGTTTCGATATGGAGGGCGCCGCCTTCGGGCATGGCGTCACGGGCGTTGACCGCAAGGTTGATGATGATTTGCTGCAGCTGGGAGGAGTCGGCGCGGATGTTGCCGAGGGCCGGTTCGAGGCGGGTGATGACCTGGATGTCTTCGCCGATCAAGCGGCGCAGCATTGCATCGAAGTCGGCCACGACAAGGTTCAGGCTGATGATACGCATTTCGAGAACCTGTTTCCGTGCGAAGGTGAGGAAACGGCGGGTGAGATCGCGCATGCGTTCGGCCGCCCGGCGCACCTGATCGAGATCGTCCCGGAGGGGACTGTCCGGGGCCAGTTTGAGAACGGCCAGATCCGTGTAGCCCATGATGGGGGAAAGCAGATTGTTGAAGTCGTGGGCGATGCCGCCGGCCAGGCGGCCGATGGATTCGAGGCGCTGCGCCTGGCGGAGCTGTTCCTCCAATTGCGCGCGCTCTTCTTCGGCCTGCTTCCGCCCGGTGATGTCCTGCACGAGGGCGACGACATAGTCCACGGCGCCATCTTCTTTTCGAATGCAGAGTGCGGAAACTTCGCCGTAGGCCACCGTGCCGTCTTTCCGCACGAAGCGGCCCTCCGTGGAGATGCTGTCGAGTTCTCCTCTCAAGGCGCGATTCCAGATGTCGAGGTTGCTGGGCAAGTCCTCCCTGTAGGTGAGATCGGCCCACGTGAGGCGTTCGAGTTCCTGTCGCGAATAGCCGAGGATGAGGCTCAGCTTCTCGTTAAAGTCAATCCAGTGCATGTCGGGCGTCACCATGGCGACGCCGATGAGGGGCAGTTCGAAGTACTTTCGGAAGCGTTCTTCGCTTTTGCGGAGCGCTTCTTCATGCTGTTTTCTCTCGGTGATGTTTCGGGCGAATAAGGCGAGGCGCAGGACCTCTCCGCCGGGGCCGAGGATGGGATGCGCGCTCAGTTCGAAGAAATGGTTGTCGAAGGGGACTTCGATGCATAGGGGCTGGCCGGTTCGCACAACATCCTCGAGTTGTGCGCGCCGCACTTCGACATATTCCTTGCGTGCGAATTCGAAGACACTGCGCCCGGCGATATCCTCGGGATTGACTCCAAGCCCCTGAGCGACGGCGCCGTTCACCGTGAGGAATCGGCCCTCGGCGTCCGTGAGGAAGATCCAGTCTGAGGTGGAGTCCAACAAGACCCGAAGATTCGCCTCGGTAGCGGCGAGGTCCTGTTGCGCCTGCTTTCGCACGCCGATTTCGGCGATCAATTCGCTCTTTTGCTGAAAGAATGCGTGAATGAGCCGGGCGACGTGTCCGAATTCGGTCTGGCTTCGCAGATAGGCCCGGATGGGTCCGGGATCGCCGTTGTGCAGGCTTCGTGAAATGGCGCGGAGCGGTTGTTGAATCCAGTAGTAGAGGGCCAGGCTGAGCAGTATGACGAGGGTTGCCGTGAACAGGATGCAGACGGCGAACTCGAGTTTCGTGGCACGAATCGCCGAGAGGAAGAGCGGGGCCTGGTTTCGCACCTCGAGCAGGGCCACAGGTTCGCCATTCAATCCGAGGAGTTGCCTGTGAAAGACAAAGGTGCCGTCGTGCCGGAATTCCGAATCGGGCCAGGGTCCGGCTGCAGTATCCGGGTTCAAGTTGACGCTGCCGTGCAGGGTGGACGACAGTTCCCGGAGCACCTTGTCATTCCACAGCCGGCAGACGAAGAAGTAACCTTGTGCCGGAGTCTCGCGTTTGCTGTCCACGCTTGGATGAATCGTGGCGCCGCGCACTTCGGCCACGCCTTGGGGCAATAGGGCGAAGAAATGCGTAAAGGGAGACGCACTGAAAAGCCCACGGCGTCCCCTGTCCGGCACGGGGAGTTCTACGGGCCCATGCATCTGGGGGGCGGCGATCTGATATACGGGCTGAAATTCCTGATTGAAGACCCAGGCGGCGTGCGCGTTGAACAGTCCGAGGGCGCCGTCGAGATTGTCGTGCGCCCATTTGGGGTCTCCACGCCGGGCGAACTCCGCCATGTCATCCCAGAAGGTGTAATCGGCGGCGAAGTTCGCGAGCGTCTGGCCATCGAGCCGGATGACATTGTCGAGGAGTTCGCGAAGTTCGCGTTCGCGATTCGTGGCGATCATTTCCATGCTGACGATCTGAAAATACCGCACCGCGAACAGACTGACCAGGAACGCCCCTGCGAGGAACAACAGCAGTCCAACGAGTCTGGTGCGAACCTTCATGCCGCGCAACAACCTCCTGCTCTGGGCTGTCAACGCGATCAGAAGCGTGGCAGCCCCCAATCCAACCGGCGAACGCGATGGTATTGTATCAGGAACGGCTGTCGAAGCTCACCACTTTTTTTCGCATCCGGATCTGAGGGCGGATGGGGTCCATGCTAGCAGGTTACGTGAGTTCGGCAGCGATGGTACGCAATACGCCGAGGCCTTCGCCCAGCGCGTCTTCCGAGATGACGAGTGGCGGGCAGATCTTGATGGTGCAACCGCCGACGCCCACGGGGGCAAAGAGCATGACGCCGCGCTGGCAGGCGCGTCGCACGAACTCCCACGCGGGTTCCGGATCGGACTCGGTTGTGCCGGGGCGCACATATTGCAGTGCGGCAACCAGGCCGATCGAGGCATGGGCGGCGATATGCCCTTTCGAGGCGCGGGCGATTTCCCGCGCGCCGTCCTTGAGCACGGGATCGAGCCGCGCCACGTTCTCCATGAGGTTGTCCTTTCGAATCACCTGGAGGTTGGCGAGCGCCGCCGCGGCGCAGATCGGATTGGCGCTGTGCGTGCTCGTCATTTCGCCGGGTCCGTACAGGTTCATCAGTTCGGCGGTGCCGGCGACGGCGGAGAGGGGCATTCCGCCCGAGATGCCTTTGCCGCAGGCGGCGAGGTCCGGCACGACGCCGAGATGCTGAAAACCGAAGGCTTTTCCGGTTCGTCCGAAGGCGGCCTGGACCTCATCGAAAATCATCAACGCGCCATGGGCATCGCACCAGCGGCGCAAAGCTTGGGCGTATTCGACAGGCATAAGTGTCGCGTTGCATCCCTGAAAAGTTTCGGCCATCACGCCGCAGACGGCGCCGGGCTCGACCCCTTTTGCCTCCAGGGCGGCTTCGAAAACGGCGAAGCGGGTGTCCTTCTGCCGGAAGCCGTCGGGGAACGGGACCTGCACAAAGCGCGGATCCGGTTCGCCGAGCCAGCCTTTCAGCCCGGTGGAGCCGCCGGCCAACTGCGCACCCATTGTGCGCCCATGGAACGCGTTCTCAAAGGTTACGAGCACATTCTTCCTGGGCCCGCCCTTGGCGAGGCCGTGGGTGCGCGCCAGTTTGATGCAGCATTCGGTGGCCTCGGCGCCGGTGGTCAGCAGAAAGACGCGTTTCAAAGGCGCGGGCAGCCAGGCTTCGAGTTCCTCGACGAGCTGTGCTCGGATTTCGGTTGGAAAACAGTACGCGTGATAGAGGCCCTGCTGCGCCATGCCGGTGATCGCGTCGACAATTTCGCGCCGTCCGTGGCCGCTGGCTGTGACGAGCACGCCGCTCGAGAAGTCGAGCCAGGTGTTGCCGTATGGGTCGCTGATGCAGGCGCCGTCGCCGTGATCCCAGAGAATGGGCGGCTGTCCGCCCATGCTGCGCGGCTCGATGTCCCGCATGCGCTGCAGCGCGGGAATCGATTCAGGGACGGGAATCGCCGTGTGAATGCGGCGATAGCGCGTCTGAACCGGCGCTACGGGTTCGGGGAGGAGCGAGAATTCTTTCGTGGCCATGCGTGAAGTCCTTTCAAACAGCGTCCGCAGCGCGGCGCGCATACTCCTGGGGGGAAAACCGGGTGAGGTCGTCGAGGACGAGATCGGCACGCGAGACATCCTGGCGTGGCCTGCCCGCGCGTTGGAGCGCGACGCAGTGCATGCCCGCGTCCTTGGCCGCGCGGATGCCCATCGTTGAGTCTTCGAACGCGAGGCAGTGTTCGGGGGCGATGGCGAGGCGTTCGGCGGCCATGAGATAGCAGGCAGGGTCCGGCTTGCCCGGGGCGTAATGTTCGCCCCCGAGGAAGAATTGGATGTAGGGGGCGATGCCCATAATCTCGACGCCGTGCTGGATATCGTGTGAGAAGGAACCGGACACGATCGCCACGGGGTAGTCCGCGGACAAGCGCTTGAGGAGCTCTATCGAGCCCGTGATCCGGACATCGCGGCTGTCGCGCAAGGCGATGAAGCAGCGCTGCAGGCCGCTGTAGAGATCGGCCATCTCGGGAAAGAGCCCCGGAAAGCGGCGGGCCACGTCGTAATAAATCTCTTCCCACGACACGCCGTAGACGATCGCGAGCGCGTCGGCATGCGGGATGGGCGCCCCCTGTTCCTTCATGAACACTTCGAGGGCTTCGACCCAGAGAATCTCGGAATCGAGTAGGGTGCCGTCCAAATCAAACAAGAACGCACGGATCATGCGCAGGATCTCCATTGGGATTCGTTCTGAATTGTATGAATCCGCGCGCGCCGCTTCAAACACGCCTCGGGCATCGGGTATGATGGCATGAGGCAAGGAAGGAGAAACCCGAGGTGCGGCGGCAGCGTTTGATGGCCACATTGCGCGGGGAAGCCGTGGATCGGCCCCCGGTGAATTTCTACGAGTTGAATGCATTGGATCAGAATTCCCGGGATCCGGACCCGTTCAACGTGTTCAATGATCCCTCGTGGGGTCCGTTGCTCGAGCTGGTGCGCGAGAAGAGCGATCGGATCGTGATGCGGAGTCCGGCGTTCGTCGAGACGCCCGCGGACCCGCTCGAATCGCTCACGGAACGGCAGACGTGGCACGACGAACGCGGCAGCCGCTTCGTGCGCACGACAATCCAGGCCGGGCGGCGCACGCTCACGTCGATCACACGGCGCGACCCGGACATCGACACGATATGGGTGATCGAGCACCTGCTGAAAGATGTGGAGGATTTCCGGGCGTGGATTGATCTTCCGCAGGCGGAATTCGGCGGCACGGTGGACACATCGTCCGTGCTTGAGGCGGAAGCGTCGTTGGGCGAGAGCGGCATTGTGATGTTGGACACGAACGATCCGCTCTGCACAGTGGCCGCGCTTTTCGACATGGCGACGTTCACGGTGATCGGGCTCACGGAGAATGCGCTGATGCATGCCGCGCTCGAGAAGGTGGCGCGGCTGCTCCTGCCGCAGGTGCGGGCCGCCGCGGAAGCGCTGCCGGGCCGGCTCTGGCGAATTTACGGCCCGGAGTATGCCTCTCCGCCGTATCTGCCGCCGGCGCTTTTTGAGGAGTACGCCACACGCTATGTCACGCCGATGGTTGAGGCCATCCAGGGGCCGGGTGGATTCGCGCGCGTGCATTGTCACGGGCGGATTCGCGAGATCCTGGGGCACATGGCGGCAACGGGATGCGTGGCCATCGATCCGATCGAACCACCGCCGCAGGGCGACGTGACGTTGTCCTATGTGCGCGAACGCCACGGCCGGCAACTCGTCCTCTTTGGGAACCTCGAAATCAGCGAGATCGAGAACATGCCGACTGTGGCGTTCGAGAAACGGGTCGAAGCGGCCTTGCGGGAAGGCACGGCAGGGAAAGGACGGGGTTTCGTGCTCATGCCGAGTTCGGCGCCCTACGGCCGGAAGCTGCCGGAGCTGACGTTTCGGAATTACGAGGCGATCGTCCGGGTCGTGGAAGAGATGTTTGGGCACTAGCCTCGTTTCCTCTCCCGACGGGAAATGAGGGCCACGAAGAACGGGCGGGTTTGGCGAGAGGCATTTCAAGAGCAGATGCGATTGTTGGATTACAGCGCCATGGCGCCCTCGGAAAACCTCGCGATGGACGAGGTGTTGCTGAACCGCGTCGAGGAAGGCGCGGCCCCCCCCACGCTGCGCTTTTGGGAAAGTCCGGTGCGCTTCGCGGTCATCGGGACGGGGCAAAGCCTCGCCCAGGAGGTGAACGAAGAGGCGTGCCGCGAGGATGGCATCACGATCATGCGGAGATGCACCGCGGGCGGGGCGGTGCTCCAGGGGCCGGGCAGCCTGAATTACGCGCTGGCGTTGTCCTATGAGGCATGCCCGGCGGTGAAGACGCTGCACGGCTCATACGAACATATTCTCAACGCAATCGCGGCCGCGTTTCAGCGGCGTGGCGCCGCGGTGCGATACGAAGGCGTCTGCGATCTCGCCGTCGACGGCGGGAAGGTCTCGGGCAATGCACAGCGGCGGCGGCGGCGCGCCATGCTCCATCACGGCACACTGCTCTATCGGCCGGATTACGCGGGGATGACGCGCTATCTCCACGAACCCGCAGAGCGCCCCGCGTATCGCGGCGAACGGAATCACGAGGCGTTCGTGCGCGCGCTGCCGTTTACGCCGGAAGCCCTCCGGGAGATTGTTTGTGAGGCGTTTGGCGTCACGGCCTCCCCCACGCCGCCCGACGCCGATGAACTCGCCTCGGCGCAAGCGCTCGCGGGCGAGAAGTACGCCACGCGGGAGTGGATCCACCGGCGATAAGGCCGCCTGGGTGCATGCGGGCGAAGATGGTGCAGGGTTGCCGTGAAGCGGGGGCCGCGCGTCCAAGCCGCTGCATCGCGATGGACGTCTTCTCGGCTTCTACCGGCCCCTTGGCGAGACTCAGATGAAGTTGACGTGGTCGGGCGGGTTGCGCAGGTCCCACAGGTAACGGTTCACCTCGTCCATGCGGCAGTTGACGCGGCAGTGACAGGTGTCCATTTCCTGTTCGATCCAGTCGAGCACGTTGCGCCGGCGTTCGCCTTCCCACAGCTCCTGGAAGGTGCCTTCATAGAGGTTGCCAAGGAGGAAGCGGTCGTCGCCGAGATAGTTGCAGCAGCCCCACACGAGTCCGCCGGAGTCGATGTAGGTCCAGAAGCGGATGGCGTAGCAGCGCGAGTAGGTGCGCGCGGCGCGGTCCCATTTGTCCATGGCCCAGGCGCGGAAGACGACAGCGAAGCCCGGCGCGCTCAATCCCTCGATCTCGCGTTTGAGCGCGATGTCGTCCTCGTAGGAGACGTTCTGGAACTCCGTGGTGATGCTGAGGGGGTGTTGCGAGTATGGCTTGATCACGAGGTAGTCCACGCCGGCGTTTCGGGCGTGTTCGGCGAGAAGCGTCACCTCGTTGCGGTTCTCGGGCAGAAGAAGCATTTGCACGCCGAGGGTGCATCGCCAGCCGTGGGCCTTCTTCATTTTCGACGCTTCCGCGAGGTTGTGCAGTACGCGGTCGAAATCCGCGGGCTTGGTCCGGTGCAGGGCGGAGTAGGTCTCCGGCGTGCCCGCATCGACGCTGACGCGGATCCATTCGGCATGGGGGAGTATTCTTTCGGCGCGTTCGGGTTTCAGGAGAACGCCATTCGTATTGAGCGCCTGGTCGATGCCGGCTTCTTTGCCGTGGCGGATCATGTCTTCGAGGTGTTCATGGAGGAGGGGTTCGCCTTCGCCCGCATGCATCATGCTCTTCACGCCGAGACGGCCCATCTCGGCGAGGCGGTCCTTGAATACGCTCCAGTCGAGGAAGCGGTGCTGATACTGCATGAAGTCCTTGCCGCAGAAGCGGCAGCGGTGGTTGCAGGCGCCCGAGGGGCTCGTTTCGATGTAAATGGGGTAGGTGTTCTCGCCTTCGAGCCACGCGTTCACCCGCGGGACGTGATACAGCAGCTTGTGGCCGTCAATCTTGAACTTGTCCATGGATTCGATCCTCACTGGGGGAACATGGCGGAAACCCGCTTCATTTCAGGAGTGACGAGACGTTGCGGAGGTACGACGTCGCGTCGATGTACGTCTTATTGCCCATGATTGCACAGGCGGCGGCACCCGCCACGTTTCCGATGAAGCCGAGCACTTCAGTGGGCGCGCCGAGCGCGGCACACGGGGCGGTCAACGCAAGACAGGCGTCACCCGAGCCGATCCGGTCGACGAGCCGGGTGGAAAAGACGGGGGTCAGGGAGAAAACGCCCTGGGCGTCGCAGCCGAGGGTTCCATTCTGGCCGCGGGTGAGCAGGAGGTTCTTGCAGTGCAATTGCCGGACCAGATCGCGCGCGACCGTCTCGATATCGGCCTGTTTCTTCTTCATTTCAAGGCGCGCTTCCGGCTCGTCAATCGTCACAAGGTCCGCGCGCGGGTATCGGGACACGAGGTTGAAGCCGTAATTACCGGGATTGACCTGGACGTTCAGGGCGAGGAAGGGGGCCTTGTCGCAGAGGAGGCTGATGGCCTTTTCGGTCATGAGGCCGTGTCCGTAATCCGCGACGATCACGACGTCGTGTTTGGGTGCGAGGTCCGCGATCATGGCGCAGAACTGCTCTTCGTCGGCGGGCGTCAGGGGGTCGTCGTTCATGTCGTCGATCTCGAGGAGCTTGACGCTGAGGTACTCCTCGAGATAGCGGCGCTTCACAATCGTGGGCGCGGCGGACTGGATGAAATGATGCAGGCGCACTTTGGGATCGAGGCGTTCCCGGATGAATTCGAGCTGGGAGTCGCGCGAACCGAGGCAGGTCAGGCAGGAGAGGTGGTCCGAGAAGCTCGCAAGGTGATTGTTGATCGCCTGGATGCCGCCCAGGTACTTCTCTCCATAGAGGAACTTCGCGGCGAGGATCGGATCCTTGTTCGCCTTGTTCATCACGTAGCAGAACATGTACTCGTCGATGATGGTTTCGCCGATCGTGAGAATCTTGAGTTCGCGGATGCCCTTGATGAAATCCAGGATGCATGCTTCGGAGTAGCGTTCGCGAAACTTCTCGAGATAGCTCTGAACGCTGGGCGAGAGGACGTCGGTGAAGCGGTTGATCAAGGCGGACGCGCTGAAAGTGTCCTCTACTGTGAAATGGAGACGTCCGCCCACGGCCTTGATCGCCTCTTCTTCCTCTAGAATGGCGCCGGTATGATCGCGCGGCCCTGCTTCCCTGCTCTCGCCTTTCACGTAGAGGTGGGGCCGAAGCAGGCGAATGGTTTCGACGGCGGTCGGCCAGTGGTTGATGGCGACGAAGTCCACGCACTCGAGGGCGGCCAGCGCCTCGGCGCGCAACTGAGCGGTAAACGCGGGCCGGTGCGGCCCCTTGTCCACGAAGTGGTCCGGGGTGATCGTGACGGCGAGCACGTCGCCAAGGCGCCGGGCGGTGGCCAGGTGCTTGATGTGTCCGATGTGGAGCAGGTCGAAGACGCCGTGGCAATGGACAACCGTCTTTCCCGCGTCGCGGGCGGCGGCCAGCGCGGCGGCCAATTCCTCCAAGGACTTGATCTTCTCAGCAGGTGCAGACATGGATCCGATCCCTCGGGGAAAGAGTCTAGCAGAAGGCTTGGAGGAGAGCGAAATTGCCCCGGCGGACGGGAAGGAGCCAGTCAGCGCGCGCGGTTCGCGGCGACGAAGGGCTTGGAGAGATAGAGGTTCCGGATGTAGATGAAGGCGTCGGCCAGGGTGCCCACGGCGAGGATCCAGTCGAGCCGGTGGGTGAAGTAGGCGAGATGAAAGCAGGTGCCGATGATGCTGACGTGCCAGAAGGCGCGGGGGACGGTGCTTCGCTGCTGATACTCCGTCCACAGCCATTGGATCAGGAAACGCAGGAAGAACATCCCCTGGCCCGCCGCCCACAGGAGCGACCAGAACCAGAAGTCGGCCGTGTTTCCGTAGCCTCGATGCCAGGTCACCGCGGTGAGCACGGCCGCGACGCCGGACACGGCGCCCATGAACACGTGAATGCCGACGTTGCGTGCGGGGGTGAGTTGGCCGCGTTCGCGCCAGATGTGTACGAGGTTTCGGCCGTACACAACCATGTTAAAACACAGACCGAAGGTGCCGCCGGGCGAAATCCGGTTGAAGGCGTAAGGGAAGAGGAGCAGGCATCCGGCGATGCTCATGTACCAGAAAGAGACCGGGATGACGGATTCCTTCCGGATTTCCGAGACGATCCACTGCACGTAGAAGCGCCCAAAGAACAAGATGCCGCCCGCAATGCCCAGCATCGTCCAGACGTCGTACTGCAGCGTACCCAGGTTACTCACGGGCTAACGCATTCGTGCCACATTGATCGCGGCGGGGGTTCGTTCTTCCAGCAGGCCGCGGCTCTGTTCGCGCAGGGCAAGCAGGTTGCGCTCCTGATCGGGGCTGAAGGAACCCTGGCGCTGCCCGCAGGTATCGAGCCAGATGATGAGCCGCTCCCAGTCTTCCGCATCGAGGGAGACGCCGTGATGGCCGGCCGGGTCGTTCAGTTTCGCGAGCAGCGGGCTGGTGGCGGCCGCGCCGGAGCCTTCGACGGAACGTCCCTGGAGGTAACGTTCGCGGACGTGTTGGGCGAGACTCGGCGAGCCGTAGGCGGTGAGCGAGGGCCAGGCCCGCCCGGGCGACAGATCGAGGCGTGCGGCCAGGGGATCGGCGCTGACGGGATTGTGGCAGGAGACGCAGTGTGCATCGAGCACGGGCTGCACGAGGCGGTCAAAGCGCATGGGCCACGCGCCCTCGGGGGCCAGGCGGATCCTCGAGGCGGTTCTCGATAGCGCCTGGGGGCGCTTGCCCGGCGGGGCCTGATAGCGGGGTTCATGGCATCCGGTGCAGCTCTGAGTCTGTCCGGGCTGCACGTGGGTGACAGAACGCATTGTCTGGACGGCGATGCCGCGGGCGTCGAGGGCCTGGAAAAACAGGGTGACGCCGGCGGGGGCGCGGAAGTAGGCGGAGCCGTCTTCTTCGACAGGGACGGTTCCGAACACGCACTTGCCCGGGTCATCGCCGATAATGCCGAGATTGGGGGTGTTCATGGTTGGCTGGGTTTTCGCGGGGACTGCGACGATGCGGAGCGCTTTGATGTCGCCGGGTTTTGCCGCCTTCAGACCCTCGTAGACATTCATGACGGCGAAGTTCCCCTCCTTCGGCGCGTCCCACTTGACGTTTTCGGCGAGGACGGGGGGCGTGTGCCTGGGGCGCAAGGGCATCGGGCATTCGGCGCTGATCTCGGGGTCGCGGTAGAGCAGTTCGAGCGAACCCTTCGCGTCAAACACGTACAGTCCCAGGGCATTTGCGGCCATTTTCATGCCTTGCGAAGGGGCGCTTTCACAGCCCCATGCCACGAGGTAGAGGTCTTCGGACAGTGGCCATGGGTTGGCGAAGAAGGACTTGGGCCAGCCCTCGATTTCGGGGAAACAGACTTCGGGCGTCAGGCGCGTCATGGGGGCTTCGCCTTCCTCGCCCACGGCCGTGTCGAGCAGCACGAGGCTTCCCATGGTCTGGGCGTGGTGTCCGGACGCGGTGAAGACAATCTTGTGTGAGTTGGGCACGCTCATGGGTTCGAAGGTGCAATGGGGCGCGGTCGTGAAATTGCCGAAGACGAGGCGGGCGTTCGAGCCGTCGGGGTGGATCGACCAGAGGCTCATATAGGGCATGTTATGGCGATCAATGTAGTCCCATCGCGAATAGAGAATGGTTCCGTCGTCCGAGACGGCGGGCGTCCATTCAAACATCTCGAAGGGGGAAATGGCGCAGAGATTGCCGCCATTCGCGTCCATCGTGTGCAGGGTATAGACCGCCACGGGTCGTTCAGGCCCGCCGCCGCAACGGACATACGAGTCCGGCAGGTCAGGCGCGGCGAGGGTGGCCGTGGCCGTGTCGCGGCCGCATTGCAGGGCTTGGCCGCGGCGGGTGGAGAGAAAGACGATGCGCCCATCCGGCAGATAGCGCGCGTCGATGTCGTCATACTTCCCGTGCGTCAGTTGCCTGACTTCGCGGGTTCCGAGGTCCATTTCGAAGAGGTGGTAGAAGGCCTCCTCGGGCACGTTCGCCTTGTTCAGCTTATCCGGCTGCTCGGCGAGCCCCGGATAGTATGTGCAGCGGGCGAAGAGCGCTTTGCGTCCGTCGAAGGAGAGCGTGGGCCGCAGGAAACTCCCCGGCTCGGGGATAGACTCGCTGAGGCATTCGGTGTCGGCGTCTTCGCGCAGGGGGTGGCGCAGGGCGAAGAGGCCGCCGCCGGGCCGGGACCACCAGCCATAGTATTGATCGGACATATGGTTGAAGCTGCCCGGAACGCGCTTTGCGAAGAGGAGTGCGTCGAAGTCAAGAAGCGGGTTCGAGAGAACCAGGGCGCGCAGTATCCAACGCGCCTCGATGTAGAGCGGCTCCGCGGATTGTCCCGGGCTGAGCGCGGCCAGACGGCCGGCAATCTGTGCAAGGGCCGCACCGGCGTCGCGGGGACCGATGCCCTGCGCCGCACGTTCGGCGGCGACGGCGCGGCCGCGTTCCAGGACTTCGCGCGTGCGCCGCGCCCAGTCGATGGATGATTCACGGGGGGAATGATCCGCCGACCAGGTGGAGGTGGAAGACTGCTTGGCCGGCTGGTTCAAGGCGAGGTTCTTCCGGGGGTCGTCGGCACTGAAGATTTCGACTTCGTCCAGGTGCAGATACTCGCTACCCGGCAACTGAACACGGAGATACCGGGCAGAATCTCCCGTGAGGTCGACGACCAGCGGCTTGTGGTCGGTGAAGCCGAAGAACGGGGTGCCGTCATGAGTGTAGACCACGCGCCACTCCATGCCTTCGCCGGACAACAGGAGTTTCAGGTGGCTTGCGCGGGATGCGGCATCGCAGCGGTTCCACAGGACAATTCGTCCGAGCTTTTCTTTACGACCGAGGTCAACCTGCCACCACGAGTTCTTTTTGAATTCCGTGTGGAATCCCCATTTCCCGTCAATGACTCCATCACAGCCCCCTCGGGCGTCATCCTCGGGGGTGATATCATGCCTGACCCGGCCTCGGTTCTGTTCCTGCAATCGCCAGTCGGTCTCGACTTGAGCTCGAAAGGTTTCGGGATCTCTCGGGACGCTTTCGCCTGAGGCACATAGGCTGAAGAGGAGGGCACAGAACATCCACCGGCGCATGACAGATCTCCTGGAGGTGATTCCGGGGCCCATTGTACACGAGCCGTGGTTCATTTTCGCCTTTCCAGGGAGGAGATGGATGCCAGAAAAGCGTCCGCCCCCGGCGCAGGAGCCTTCGCGGGGGCGGAGCTTTGGGCCTTGTCTGCCTGCATCTGGGGTAGATGCTGCACCGGAGGAAATGCAAGCGCCGTGCCAGAGTGTTACGGCAAGAGAAAGGCCTTTCAGGGCAATTACTTAGTGGGTGCTTTCGCCACGGAGCAGGATGGCACGAATGACGGGAATCTGTCACGCGGACGAAAATCGGTCGGGTGCGTTGCCACTTGCATTTTCGTGGGACACCGGCTACTGTCTTAAAAGAACGGAATGGGGAAAGAACCATGCCTGAGGCCGAGCCCATCAGTGTACGCATCTACTGTCTTTGCGGACAGAAGATGAAAGTTTCCGACGCCATGTTCGGGCGTCCGGGGAAATGCGTGGCATGCCGCCAGAAGATGCGGATTCCGCGCCGGGATGAGATCCCGTCGGGCACTTCGGGGATCTACGAGATTTATTTGAAGGACCATCCCGAGCTGATTCGCAGGCCGAAGCGGCGGGGAGAATCCGAAGGCCCGGAGGATACGGCGGGGGAGGCGGAGGACCTGCCCCTGGGCGAGACGTCGGAGGAGGGCGAGATCGTTCCGCTGGAAGTGCTCGAACCGCTGCGGGTGCTGTGCAGTTTTGAGCACAAAGTGGAACGGCATCTGTTGGCACTGCGCAAGAACCGGATGGCGGCGGTGGAGGGGCTGGACAAGGCGACGTTGATGAGTTACCGGGCGCTCGTGCGAAATGCCCGGAGCAATCTCGACGAGCATCTCCGGCAGCGGCTGCATGAGGTGACCGAGCAACTGACGGGGGTAATGGAGCAGATCGCCCGGGCGACGCTGGCGGTGCGCGTGGGCGAGATGGATTATGAGACGTTTCAGCGGAGCGTAACGCCGTTGCGGCAGCGGCGGGAACGGCTCGAGCAGCGGAGCCACAACCTGCGCGGCTGGCTCTCGTTGAGTGATCCCCACATGGCCGGGGGCTACATCGACGTGCGCCTCGAGGACGTTCCCGTCGAGGGCGTCGAGGTGACGTTTCCGCTCGATGAGCGAACGGGCGCGCCGTTGGTGGATCTCTTCTCCGGCTATCTTCGAGACGCACTGCAGACGCGGGAGCGCGCGGAGCGGAAATTGAGCGAGCGGCAGCGCATGCAAAAGGAAGGCGTGCTTTCCGGGGCATCGCTGGAGGACTGCCGATCGGACGCGGAGGCGGAACGGGAGCGTGCACGGGCGGCCGTGGCATTTTATCGGGCGCGCCTGGAGCAAATTGCGCAGGACTGCGAAAACGACATCCGGAGCGCGAAGGCGTGCCTGGAACTTGCACGGGCGCGTTTGGACGCGGGCGATATCGAACACGGGGCGTTTCAGGCGCTCGAGATGGCCCTGCTCCGCGGCCAGTCGGACAACGCGCAAGCGCGTGACCTGGCACGGCGGGCGCTGAGCGCAAACGCCGGTTCGGACGTGCCGCGGGTGACGGGGACGTTCTTGCGGCGCATGCGGCCGAGCGATGTGCCGAGCGGCATCGGGCTGGATTCCTGGATCGCCTGGCTGGCCATGACGCTGATGATCGTGAACATTGCCGTGCCCATCTCGGGCGCTCAGGACGGGGGCAATACAGTGGTTGCCCGGGAGTTGGTGATTGGCTTCTTCGTGATCGCCGCGTTGCTGGCGATGATTGCCTCGATCCCGCAGCGGCGCTTGCGCGGGATGCTGATCACGGGGTTGTGGCTGGCCGCCCTGCTCGTTGGGGTGGTGTATCTCCAGGGCGCCCGGCATGGCCTCGGGCCGGTGGGCATCGCGATGCGCTCGAATGCGCAGTGGTTTCTGAGTCCGGGCATTACCCTATTCGTCATTACGCTGCTGGTGATGTTCCTGGCGGCCCTGGTCAGCCTGATGCCCTTCGTCCGGTTGCGCTATCTGCCGGCCGCGGCGGCCGTGGCGGGGCTGAGCGCGGTCATGCTGGTGCTGACTGATGCGGGGGGCATGCTGGGGCCGAAGCCGTATCTTCGGGAACCGGAATCGACGCCCTCGATGGATCATCCCGGGTGGTATGACGTGTCGATAACCGTGGGCAATCGAGGCTTGTTTGGGCGCAGCTATTGGCTGGGCGGCGCGTCGGGGTATGTGCCAAACCCGGTGACCTTTCTGCTTGAACGCCGGATCGGAAGCGATTCGTGGAAGGATGTGGGGGCGCCGTCGCGCCTGAAGCGGGACGGAGGATCGTGGTCGGACGTAACGCGCCAACAGACCTTCCCGCAAATAGAAATCAAAGCTTCGCACACGGCGGAGCTGGCGTATCGGCTGGAACCGGACACGTACCGGGTTCAGTTGATCGCCCGGTTTGGACAGCAAGCCCCGCTGGTGAAAACCTTTACGCTCGTGCCGGTGGAAATGGGGCCGAAGCCGGAACTGGCTCCGGAAGCAGCTTCGCCGGCGGCCGCGGAAATGAGCCCCGCGGAGGAGCCGGCGGAGGGAGCGCCGGCAAGCGCGGCAGAAGCCAGCCCGGCGCCGCCGCGCAAGATGCGGGTTGATTTGCGGGGCGTTATGAATGTCGAGGGGCGGGTTCCGGCGTTTTCGCTCGAACTGCATCTTCCGGACGGGCAGGTCATCTCGCGGCGGCTCGATTTGGGCGCGACGATCTACGGCCCGTGGAAGGCGCAGGAATTCAGCCCGATGCAGAAGTCGCTGACGATCTCGGACGGCAAGCAGATGTTGATGCTTCAGCCGGGAGACAGCCTGGAGGTTGAGATTCCGGACGCGAAGAACGAGTCCGCCGAAGGCAAGGGCGCGACGGCCCCCTGAAGGGCCCCGCAACGGCCAAGCGCCCGCCTCAGGGTTCCATCAGCGTGTCGGCGATGCGTTCGACGGCCCAATCGATTTCTTCCTGCGTAACCACGAGGGGCGGGGCGAAGCGAATCACGTTGTCGTGCGTTTCCTTGCAGAGGAGCCCCTTGGCTTTCAGGCTTTGACAGAAGCGGCGCGCGCCGCCGGCCTCTTGATGCAGTTCAACGCCGATGAGCAGCCCTTTGCCACGGACTTCCTTGACATGCGGGCTCTTGATCGCCGCAAGTTGCCGCATGAAGTACGGCCCCAGCGCAGCCGCGTTTTCGATCATCTTCTCTTCGATCAGGACTTGGAGGGCAACACGGGCGACGGCGCAGGCCAGCGGATTGCCGCCGTAGGTGCTGCCATGATCCCCCGGCTGGAAGACGCCGAGCACTTCCTTGTTCGACAGAACGGCGGAGATGGGATAGAGGCCCCCGGAGAGGGCTTTGCCCACGAGGGTCAAGTCGGCCACGACGCCCTCGTGCTCCTCCGCGAGCAACTTGCCGGTGCGTCCCAGGCCGGTTTGAATCTCGTCGGTGATGAACACGACGCGCTGCTCATCGCAGATTTCGCGGACGCGGCGCAGATAACCTTCGGGGGGCACGATAATGCCGCCTTCGCCCTGGATCGGCTCGACGAGGAAGGCCACCGTGTTGGGGGTGATGGCGCGTTCGAAGGCCTCGACATCGCCGAAGGGCACCACCTTGAATCCCGGGGTGAACGGCGCGTAGCCATCGCGGTACTGCTCTTCGGTGCTGAAACCGACGATGGTGATGGTGCGCCCGTGGAAGTTGTTCTCGCAGACGATGATTTCGGCCTGGCCCTCGGGCACCCCTTTCACCTGATAGCCCCACTTGCGCACGGCCTTGATGCACGACTCGACGGCCTCGGCCCCGCTGTTCATCGGCAGGACCATGTGCGAATTGGTGAGTTCGCAGATCTCCTGGTAGAACGGCCCGAGCTGATCATTGCGGAACGCGCGCGAAACCAGGGTCAGCCGTTGGGCCTGCTCGATCATGGCCGCGACAATCCGCGGGTGGCAATGGCCTTGATTCACCGCCGAGTAGGACGAGAGGCAGTCGAGGTAGCGGTTTCCCTCGACGTCCCACACCCAGACGCCTTGTCCGCGTGTAAGGACCACGTCCAGGGGCTTGTAGTTCTTGGCGCCAAATTCCTCTTCGAGATGAATAAATTCTTCGGTCCGCATGAGCATAGATTCCCAACTGCCGTTTGGAGGTAATTCCCGGCGCCGCGCCCGGGCAAATGAAGAAACATAGTAGCACGGACGCGCCTCGCGCCGCCAATCACGCGGCGAGGCCGGAAGCCCCACAGGCACAAAAAACCTGGCGGGGAAGAATCCCCGCCAGGAGCATCACAGCATCTGTTGTTCCGGACCCAGAGATCCGGGGAACAGTCTCAGGCAAACGCGGGCTAGAACACGCCGATCATCTTGGCGACCATGGGGCTCACCGGCCAAGCGTTCGGGTACTTCAGGAACTGGACGTGCCCGTCCATGTAGAGGACATTCGCGCCGCCGGGCAGATGGTTGAATTGGGCGCCCTTGTCGCCGGGCTGCGTGTTGACGTTGTCGGACAGGACACTCAGTTCGCTCTGCGCCTTGGCGCTGGCCGCCGGGTTGTTGATGTCGGTGATCAGGAAGCGTTCGATGCCTTCGCGGAAGCGGTACATCGTCACGCCGACCTTGCTGATATCCTCAGAGACGGATTTCGCCGCATCTTCGGTGCCGGCGTTCAGCAGGGTATAGATGTCCAGGATGGCCTGGGCGAAGCCCGTGACGACTTCCGTGGGAATCCCGGGCTTGGCGGAGAAGTAGGTCGCGATCTCGTTCAGGAGCGCCGTCGCGTCATCGGAAACAAACTGGTGCGTGTCGTCGGTGACGCCGGGATAGTAGATGGCCCAGTTGAAGAAGATGTAACTGGTGGTGTTGTTGTTCACTTCGCAGGGGAAGAATTCGGTGTTCGGAACGGAAGCCGTGGGGGCCATGCCGGAGCCATTCCAGACGGCCGGCATATTGTCGGCTTCGTTGAAGACCTGCTCGACCTTGCTGCCATCGGGATCCGAGGGGCACAACAGCACGGCGGGATCCGACAGATACTCGGGATAGACCTGCAGGCAGTTGAGGGAGAAGTTCACACCGATGCTCCCATCGCAGTGATAGGTGCTCAGCGTGGGGAACATCTCGCCCTTGGCCTCGTTGGCGTACATCTTCATCGTCAACCCCAGTTGCTTGAGGTTGTTCTGGCAGCTCGAGCGGCGCGCCGCTTCGCGGGCACGCGCCAGTGCCGGCAACAAGATGGCTGCCAGAATGCCGATGATCGCGATGACGACCAACAGTTCGATCAGCGTAAAGCCACGTCTCTTCATACCTTTGCTCCTTTTGAATGCCATTGACCCTAGAACACAGTTGCGCTATAATTGGTCCTACCAGGGGGGCATGTTAACACAGGCGATGGGCTCTGTCAAGGGCGTAGTTGGCAATTGGTCCTATCAATTGATAGGACAAGACGTTAGGTGGACGGAGGAAGGAGAAAAGCATGCCGAAACTGAGTGCGGCGAAGGCTCCGTCGGAACGTGTTGCGCGCAATCACAGTCAGACGCGGGCGCGGGAGATAGCCGAAACGTTAACACGCCGAATTTTGGAGGGGGTATATGCCACGGGGGACAAATTGCCGACGGAGCGGGAGCTGGCGGTGGAATTCGTCACGAACCGCAATGTGGTGCGCGAGGCGCTGATGCGTCTGGATGCCGTGGGGCTGCTGCTGATCCGGCAGGGTTCGGGGATTTACGTGCAGGACGTTCAGCTGACGAGCAGTATCAAGGTCTTTGATGTACTGATGCGCCGTGAAGACGGGTCAATCAACCGTGAGTTCCTGAAGGACGTGGTGGAGTTTCGCGGGGAGACGATGCGAGCGATTGTCCGGGTGGCGGCGGTGCGGCGGAGCGAGGAGGAACTGGACGAGATCCGCCGATTGACCCGGGAGCGGCGAGCGTGCCGCGGGAACCTGAAGCGTTTGTCGGATGTGAATGAGCGGCTGTACCGGCGCATAGCGGAGGCCTCGCACAACCGGGTGTATCAGTATATGTTCAACACGACGGGGGGCACGCAGTTGCGGCTGTGGGACGTGATCGACCTGCCGCTGATCGGATTTGAGCAAATGCAGGAGACGATGGAGAAGCTGGTGGAGTCATTCGAACAACGAGACAGTGTGCTTGCGGAGCTTCTCACGATCCGCTACACGGGGATGGTTCGCGAGGCGCTGCAATTGGATGAGAGTCCTCCGACGATGTTGCACCTGCCGCCGGTGGGCGCGGCGGCCAGACAGGCATGAGGCCCGGTAAGCCGGCCCGTTGAAATCGAAGTATCCAGGGAGTATCCAGGAAATGAAGCAGTACCCGTTCAACATCCACCGGCGCGTGGTGGCCAACAAGACGCTCGAAGGCTGGGAAGGCACGCCGCACGTCAGCATCCTGGTGGATCTGGACGTGACGGAGCTGGTTCCGTTCGTCCGGCGCCTTTCTCAGCATCCGGATTTCGCCGAGGTGCGCGTGACAATCAACTCGGTGATGCTGAAGATCATCGCGGAGGGGATGAAGCACAGTCCGGAGATGAATGCGCACATTCAGTATGACGCGAGCACGAGCATCGGCTCGATGTCGGTTTCGGATGAGGTGCACATCGCGACGCCAATGCTGGCGCGGGACAAGCGGATGATCACGCCCGTGGTGAAGCACGTGAACCGGAAGTCCCTGCGCGAGATCTGCCTGGACATGGAGGACATCAAGCGCCGGATGCGGAACACGGACACGGAGTGCCTTTTGTACCGCGCGGCGCTGCAGGACACACTCCGCCGCCTTCGCGAAGGGCAGTGGTGGATGACGGCGCGGCGTCTCTCGGCCAATCTGATCGGCCGGGCGCGGCTGAGCAGTCCCACGCGCGCGCAGCTGCGGGCCTATGCCCGGGCTTCGGCCAAGGATCAAATCCTGCCGGAGGAACTGCTCAACGCGACGACGCTGGTTTCGAACATCGGCGGCGCGCTGCCCGAGGCGCGCGCGCGCTTCGGCCTCCTCGAGATTATTCCGCCGCAGACGTGCGCCATCGGACTGGCGTCGATCCAGCGCCAGCCGCTGGCAATCACGCGGGAGGACGGCAGTTCGGAGGTGGCGGTGCGCGACGTGCTGCCGATGTCCGTGTGCTTCGATCACCGGGCCATGGACTTCGAGCATAGTGTGGGATTCCTCCGCGAGATCACGCGGCTGAGTACGCGCCCCGAAGAACTGGCCTCCCTGGGTTGAGGGTTCCAGCGGCCTGAGCTTCAATTGGCGGGCGCAGAAGGGACAACATGGGATGCTTGCTGCTCGGACCTTTGGGGTGTACCGGGTCGGGAGGAACGCGCCGCTGGCGTTGACTAGCGTGAAACGGCGTTTGCCGGCGGTTCATCCGTGTCAAGCGCCATTTTCGAGGCGATGTTCCTGCCGCGACGCAGGAGCGCCCATTGCAGCGCGACGGCCAGCGCGATGAAGAGCGGAGTCAGCCGGAAGGGCAAGGCCACGCCCCACTGCTGCACGGCGTACCCGAAGAGGATGCTCCCCACGAAACCGCCGAGGCCCACGGCGCCTTCGTTGATGGAGGCGCGCCGGTGCTTGTGCTCGGGATTCGCGAGGCTGTAGTAGGCGCTGGAGAAGAAAGCCACGCCCAGGGTGACGCCGACAATTACGAAGCAGCACATCATGACCGCGAGGCTGCGCGTTGTGCCGAGCGCCCAGAAGGCCGCGGCGGAGAGCGCCTGCAGCGCGAAGAGCACCTGGAAGCGATGGCGCCAGAAACTTGTCTTGCCGAGCACGATGAACGTGATGGCAGTGGACAAGGCGAGGGCGCCGGCGAGCCAGGAGAATTTCGTGGCGGCGGCATGGCGCAGGAATTCCGCGGGGATGTCTTCAAGGAAGAGCTGGAGTTGGCCCGCGGCCACGAGATCGTCCACGCGCTTGGGGTAGACGCAGCGTGTGACGCCGATGAGTGCGTTGGCCGCGAAGGTTGCGCACCATGCCGCATGCAGGTGCGCCTCGCTCGCGCGATCGTGGCCGGCCCGCGCGTCCATCATTTCCGGCGTTGCTTCCGCGAAGTACGTCTTCTCGTGCGGCATGGTGCGGAGGATGAGCACACAGGCCATTCCCAGGACAAAGAGGACCGCAAAGGGAAGGCGGTAATCAAGATCGTAGAGGGGTCCGGCGAAGAGGGGGCTGACGGCGAATCCGAAGCTCCAGGAGAGATTGAACCAGGACATGTATTTTGCGCGCAGGGCCGGGTCGGGTTCGGCGCCCACCCAGGAGTGCAGGGCAGGCCAGATGAGGCCCATGCCGACGAACGAGAAGACGGTGATCCCGCCGCAGAGGAGCACGCTCTTTGACAAGGGGATGGTTGAGAAGCAGATCGTGAACACGAGCATGCCCATGAGCGCGAGCGTGAGTCCGTTGTGCGTGCGCGAGACGAGGCCGGCCGCGAGGATGCACGTGACGGCATAGGCGGAGGCCTGCACCGCGCCGAAGCTGCCCGACATCGCCGCCCCGCCGCCCAAGTGGTTGAACACGTAGAAGGGCATCGCCGTCAGGCCGATCATGACGGCGAAATCCAGGAGGAAGCCGACGAGGCAGATTCTGATGGGAGGCTTTAGCATGTTGGGAATGGAGTCTACGCGCGATAGAGGCTGTGGCCGATGCCCATGGCCGCGCGGCACGCTTCCACGGTTTCGAGGGCCACGGGCGTGACGCGCCGGGCATTCTCCCGCAGGAAGTCCTCGACGGATGCCGGGGAATTTTCGGGGCTGTTGTAACGCTCGATGATGGGCGCGTTGAATTGCGAGACATACTCAGCGAGAGTCTTCTTGAGCGTGCCGTAGAACTTCTCGGAACGGCGGTACTTGCCGAGGAAGTCGAGATAGACCTCTTCCGGCGCCAGCAGATGGAGCAGGCGGTAGAGCACGCCCAGTCCGCCCGGCATCTTCGGGATCACGATGTCCGGCTCGTTGCTGTCCGTATCGAGGGGCAAGGGGTCGGTCGAGGTTTCTACGCCGCGCATCTTCTTGAGAACCGTGGCGGGATCATCCAGGAGGTCGAGGGTGTTGTGCTCGCTCTTGCCCATTTTCGAGCCGCCGTCAAGGCCCGGGAGACGCAAGGCGTCGCGGCCGACCGCGCGCGGCACGTGCAGGGTTTCGCCGAAGCGGCTGTTGAACTTCTGAGCGATGTCCATGGCCATTTCGACGTGCTGGCGCTGATCGTCGCCGACGGGTACCTGATCCGCGCGGACAATCAGGATGTCCGCCGCCATCAGGACCGGATAGCCGAGCAGGCCGTAGGAAAGCGGGTTGCCCTCGGCCTTCGGATCTTCCTGGAGCTTCGTAATCTTGTCCTTGTAGGTCGTGCCGCGTTCGAGGAATCCGATGTTCGTGATCATGCCAAGCAGCAGCGACAATTCCGCGGTGCAGGGCAAATCGCTCTGGCGATAGATGATGGATGCGCGCGGATCGAGGCCGCAGGCGACATAGGTTCGCAGCATGTTGATCGTTTGCGCGTAGAAGTCCTCCCGCTCGGAGATCGTCGTCAGGGCGTGGTAGTCCGCGATGAAGTAGTAGCAGTGGGCGCCGGCTTCCTGGAGGCGCAGGAAATGGCGGATGGCGCCGAAGTAGTTTCCGTAGTGCAGGCGGCCTGTGGGCCGGATACCCGACAAAATGACTTCCTGTTTGCCCGACATGATGTGGTCCCTTGCGAGGTTGGGGTCGACGACCCGGGAATGGAGCCCCAAGCATAGCGCAGCGGCGCCGGATGAATCCAGTTTCGCTTTGTTTTTGCCGGAGTTTATGCGCATGCGCGCGGCACAGCGGCCGTCAGGACGGGAGTTCGATCTTCCGCTTCTCTTCGTCCGGGTTCTGCCGGAAGAGAATCGCCACATGGCCGATGATGCCGGCGATCTCGCTGTCCGTCCGGGCGGCCAGCGTCTCCGTGAGGCCCTTTTTCTCGTCCTTGAACTCGTTGAAGCGCACTTTAATGAGTTCGTGGGCGTCGAGCGCGGTGATTGTTGCGTTCACAAGCGCGTCGGTGACCCCCTGCTTGCCGACAATGATGTAGGCGTCCAGGCGGTTCGCCTGGCCGCGCAGGAATTTGCGTTGTCCGCTGCTTAACGGCATGAAGTGATTCCCTTCGTTTCGGGCATGGTACCCCTTTTGCGGGGGCGGTGTCGAGAAGGCCGGCGATACTGGGTTCTGAGGATTGGCGTCTTGCGATGACGATTGAGTCGTCATTGCGAGCGAAGCGATGTCCGTTCAGTCGTCATTGCGAGCGAAGCGATATCCGATCAGTCGTCATTGCGAGCGAAGCGAAGCAATCCCCTGGAGAAGGGTAATCTTTGGGGAGGAGGAGTTCCCTGGGGATTG
>CAILVY010000395.1 GCA_903837785.1 Candidatus Hydrogenedentota bacterium | reverse complement strand
CGCAGGTCCCGCCGGAACCACAGCAGCACGCACTCGGAAACCCTCATTTTGCCTCTCCTTCGGGCTTCGCTTTGGGTTCGGCCTCGATGACGTTGACCGGCGGGGGTGCGTCCTCCCGCGGCGCGGCCGGGGCCTTGAACGGACCCAAGTCAAGCACCCGGAGCACGCGGTCGGCCGCGGCATAGAGGCATTCGACACGGCGGTCGGAGTCGAGATCCATCACGACCGGGACGCCGGCAACGGCGCCCGCCGCCCGGGTATCCGTCCAGCGGCGTTCACCCAGGCCGGAGAGTCCTGCGAGGACCCCCGTGTCGCAGGCCACAACGATACAGGGCGTTCCTTCAAGAGTCTGCACGGCCAGGCATCGCGCGCCGGGAAGCGTGGCGTGCCACAGCCGCTTGCGCCCGCGCGAGAAACAGTAGACACCGGTCGCGTCGGCGGCCAGGAGTTCCGTCCCGTTCGAGGGGTGAAGATCCTGCCGCAGAAGATCCCTGATGGGCTGGCGCGCCTCCGTGTCGAGGGCGCCCAAAGAGCGCCCGCCCTGCGCGTCCCAGCACTCAATCCTGCCCCGGCGCGTTCCCGTGAAGACGCGGAACCCGGTTTCATCGTCCGCACAGGAGATCAGCGGCGCACACGTGGGCTCGCCCTCGAGCGGCCGGTCCCAAAGCTTTCGCCCGGCGGCATCCAGGCAACACAGCGTGTTCTTCGGACGTCCGATCGTGGCGTAAACACGACCCACGACCGGCCCCGCCCACGGGTCTTCGCGGGCATCCGCAACGCGCAAGGCGCGCACCGGCCCGTCCACGGGCGCTTCCCACAGCGGCGTTTCCTCGCCCGGAACAAATGCGGCAACGCGGTGTTTCGTCAGTCCGGCCAGGAGCACGTCGAAGTCCTTGTCCAGCGTGTTCGCAAAACACAAGACGCCCGGCTCGCAGGCAGAACCCAGATCCAGGCCTTCCTGCAGGTTGCCCTCGGCATCGAGGAGGTAGAGGATCCCCTTCTGATCGGCCTCAGCCACCAGGAAGGTCCCGCCCTGCCCCCGGCCGATAACGGGCGGAACCTCAAAGCGGGTGCGGAACCGGCGTTCCCAACGCATGGCGCCAAGCGCATCATAGCACGTGATATCGCCGCCCTCGCTCGCGTACACCACCTCCTGCAAACGGTCCCCATCGAAGTCCCGCACGGCTGGAGGCGCCAGCGGCAGTCCGTCGCTTATGGCGGTCCATTTCACGTCCGGAACCGTCTCAAAACCAAATGAGCGCTGGACCAGGCCGCCTCCGGGCGCCGCGAAATTGAGCTGGAATTTCAGCGTTTGACCCAGCTTCAGGCTGCCCAGCAAAGTGCGTTCAAAAGAGACGTGTTCACCCGCCGCCAGCCGCACCGGGAAGGTGGCCGCCCCCAGACTGAAGTGCTCCGGTGGCCGCGCTTCGAGAATGCCTTCCGCGGAAAGCATGGATCGGTTTGCGAAGCCCAATCGAATCACGGGCCGTTGCGCTTTCGGGGTGATCTCGCCTTCGGGCAGCATCCACAACCCCGAGGGCAGCCCCCATTCGCTAAACGGCAGTGGTTCGGCCAGGATCGGCTCTGAAACGGCCTCGATGGTGACGCGTTCCTCCAGCGGCTGAATCGTCCGGGTCTTGCCCGTGCGCAGGCTGGTCAGGCTCACCGGCGTGGATCGCTTCTCGACTATCAGCGGGGCGCTCAGCCCTTGCCAGCATACGAGCGCCGCGCCTTCCTCGTGACGCAAGGCCAGGCGCCCCTGCCACGCACCGACGCGGGTCATGGCATCGAGCGGGGTCTTGAACCCATACTCGTCGAGTCCCGCGAGAAGCAATGGCGTTGCGCGCACGGCGGCCGCCCCGCCTTGCTGCAGTCCGCGGTACGCGTCCACTTCGTCCGCCCCCGTGTACCACCACCCGCCGCGGGGCGCGGCGATCCAGACGTACTTGTCCGACAGCGCTTTCGCCGCAGCAAGTTGTACGCGGAAGACTTCGGGCGGAACGCCCGCAACCGGGATACCGTCCTTTGTTCCGAGCGGCTCCAGCCCCAACGCCAACCCGCCATAGCGCTCCCAGATGCGCGCGCCCTCTTTGCCGAGACATTGTCCCAAGAGCTTGCGGCTGCGCCCGGCGGCATCCTGCAGGGCCTCCGGGGTTTCTTCCCGGGAGTCGAGGAGGGGCAACAGGTGAAGCCGGATCGTGTCCGCTGCGCCCAGCGATTCCACGAATCCGTCCATGAGGCTGGGCCAAAGCGGTCCGGCGCCCTCCATCGCCTGGGCAACCAGCAGGATTTCGGCCTGGGGACACTCCCGGATGAACGCGCGCAAGAGCCGCCGCCCAAAATCGCGCGCAGCCTCGCGCAGACGCTCGGGGGGCGTAACCTGAAGATTGTAGCCGTCCCAGCGATAGTCGTGGATGAAACTGCCCGGACGGGTGTCTATGGCGAGTCCCCGTAATCCCGCGCGGCGGCAGAACTCCCCCGCTTCACGCAGGCGTTCGCAGGCCTGATCTTCAAGGTCTCGGTTTCGGAACCAGGAATCGTCGGGCGCCAGCGCCACAAACAGGAAGTTGCGGTCGATGCCTGCCTCCGAAAGGCGCGCATTGGCCAGGCGGATTTCCTTGAGCAGCGGGCCTTCTTCGCTTCCCCCCGGCACGGCAAGCGGCAGGGGATGGCTCAGGTCATCCAGCACGCCGGAAAGAAGAAACCCGCGAAGGCCCAGCCCGTTCCAATAGCCGGTGTGATTCGCAGCCCACGTGGCATTTACCGGCGCGGCAAGCAACACTTCCGGCATGCCGGGCGGCGGCAAGCCCTCCGCCGCGGCCAGGAAGCCCACAAGTATGCAACCGATTACCACATGATGGTCCTGAGGCCCCCAAGGCCAACGAATCAGGACCTATAGTGGCACGGCGCAGGGAAGCGCATCAACACCGGCATGATGATGCCCCTGCACGGCCGACAGGCTTACCCCCCTCCGCTCCGAGGCGATAATCGCGAACGTCTTGTTGTCGTGCAGTCAGGACGTCACGCGGACCACATTGACGGCCTGGGGACCTTTACCGCTTTCGAGAAGCTCGTACAAGACCGCCTCCCCTTCGCGCAGGGTCCGGAACCCCTCCATCTGAATGGCCGAATGATGCACGAAAACATCCGCGTCATTCTCTCGGGCTATGAAGCCGTAGCCCTTCTGATCATTGAACCACTTGACCTTGCCGGAAAACTTGACGTTCATTTCCACATCTACGCTCACAACCCCCGTCTCCTTTCGCTATGGCACAGCCCCCGCCTTCCCGGCTTCTGCTGCACCCAGACTTCCACGAAATGATTCGGACAATTTAATCATATACTCCTCACGAAGAACTGTCAATAAGGTTTTTTTCCAATATCGTGCCCTTTCTAATAAAATCAATTAATCCACGTCCGCGCCGCGCCCCGCAGCGAGGGCGGCACGAGGTTGACCCGACTGGGCAGGGCCCGTATACTGGCGACAGCCACAACGCGGAACGGGAGAGGCACATGCGGGCACTTGTAACGGGCGGGGCCGGATTCATCGGCTCCCATCTGTGTGAAGCACTGGCGGCGCGCGGGGAAAAGGTCTTTGTCCTGGACGACCTCAGTACCGGGCGCTTTGAGAACATTGAGCATATCCCCGGGCTGGAGTGCATCATCGATTCGACGATGAATCAGGAGATCGTCCGGGATCTCGTGCGCGAA
This sequence comes from Candidatus Hydrogenedentota bacterium, assembly GCA_903837785.1. GTDB lineage: Bacteria > Hydrogenedentota > Hydrogenedentia > Hydrogenedentales > CAILVY01 > CAILVY01. Next base: position 6,873 of record CAILVY010000395.1, on the reverse strand, counting down.
GTGGATGTGGTGTTCCACTTGGCGGCCACAGTCGGCGTGCAACTGGTGGTCAACGATCCCATCCACACGATCAAGAACAACATCTGGGGCACGGAGGTGGTCCTGGAGGAGACGTGCCGGTACCGCCGCAAACTGCTGATCACCTCGACCAGCGAGATTTACGGCCGAGGCTCGCGCGAGATCTTCCAGGAGGACGATGATCGCGTCATGGGCCCCACGAACCGGCACCGCTGGTGTTATGCCGCCTCCAAAGCCATTGACGAGTTCCTTGCCCTGGCCTACTGGCGGCAGAAGAAGCACCCGACGGTGATTGTGCGCCTTTTCAACACCGTGGGGCCGCGCCAGACGGGACGCTATGGGATGGTTATCCCGACCTTTGTGGGGCAGGCCCTGCACGGCGAACCGCTCACGGTCTTCGGCGACGGCAAGCAGACGCGCTCGTTCACGTACGTCGGCGACGTGGTTCCCGCACTGGTCACGCTGATGGAGCGCTCCGAGGTGAACGGCGATGTCTTCAATATCGGCAGCAATACCCGCGTGAGCATCGAGGAGTTGGCGCGCCGCGTCATCACCCGCGCGGGAAGCCGCTCCGAGATCAAGTTCGTGCCGTACGAGGAAGCCTATGGCGAGGGTTACGAGGACATGCGTCACCGCGCCCCCTGCCTCGACAAGATCCGGGCGGCCATCGGCTACGAACCGAAGACCGGCCTGGATCAAATCATCGACAAGGTTATCGCCGACGTCCGGGCGCGGATGCGCTGACGCGTTTCCACTCCGTCAATGCCTCAGCCCTGCCAGGGGCCATAGACGGCGGTCACCCGCTCACGGATATGCGCAATGAAGTCTTCGGTGACCGGTTTGTCGCTCGCAACCGTGAACCAGAGCCCGGCCTGTTCCGTGTACCACGCCATCTTGCGCATGGCCTCCGCCGCCTCGTCCCAGGTCACGCCCATGGCTTCGGGGCGGATATCGACGCCGACGCGATGCACGGCATCGAGCATTTCCTCCGCGCGGTTGTCCTGCAGCGCGGAACCGATATAGAGCCCAAGGCACACCGGCTGCCCATGGATGAACGGCTTCCCGGTGAGATACTCCAGGGTATAGAAAAAGAAGTGTTCGACGCCCTCGATGTGCCGGGGATTCCAGCCCGCGTTGTGGAAGGCGGCGCCGCCCCAGCGGTGGGCGTTCATCAGGGTGCGAATGCCCTCTTCCTTCACGTCGCGGATGTCGTCCAACTTCGCCAGCACGGAATCCAGCACGCCCCTGGCTTCCGCCACCAACCGTGGATCATAGGGCCACTTCGCTTCCGTCTTGCCGCGCTCGTGGGCCAGCTTCCAGTCCGCGTGCGCGGTGTGATAACAAAGAATGTCGCAGACGCCGCTCCGATTCAGCGCCAGGGGCGCGCCCTGCACCACGTCGAAATCGATGTAGACCGCCTCCGGAACGGCATAGCCGATGTAGCGCACTTTGCCGCCCATGCGCACCGCGGCGCGATGGCCGAACGCCGCGTTCACGGACATGGCCGTCGGCACTTGGAAGAGCGGCAGCCGCCGGGTCCAGGCCACGAGTTTCGCCACGTCGATGGCCTGCCCCCCGCCCAATCCGATGACCGCATTGCAGCCCGGCAATCCCGCAATGATCCCGTTGAGTTCGTCATGTTCCAGCGTCTCGACGAAATGCACATGCGCGAGTCCATCGTCAAAAAGCGCGGAGAACTTCGGCCACAAATCCTTCATCGTCACCACCAGGTAGGGGCGGTGCACAAAGATCGGCAACTCCGCGATCAGGTTGCGCCCATATATCGTCGTGAAGAAATGACCTGTCTGCTCCATGATAGCCTCCTTCCGCTGCTGCTTCAGACGCCATTCTACCGAGTCAGCACGACAATTCACAATGTGCGCCGCGGCGGCCCCCCGCGGAATGGAAAGATGCCTGAGCACCCGCCGCCCTTTGCGCGAGCGTCCCGGAGCGGGGCGGCACGGCCCAAAACACCGAGCCACCCGCAGGCCGGGTGCCCGGGGTGGCTCGCTCGTTGTCCCTGGAATTAGAAGCTCAGCTTGGAGCCGAGATAAATGTAGTCGCCGTCCTTCTTGGCGGTGCCGCCGGTGAAGATCATGCCCATGAAGCGGCTGTAGCTGCCCTGCCGCAGGCCGTTGCCCGGGAAGAGGTGCGCCCAACCCGCCTCGAACACGAGGTCCTGGCTGTAGTGGTATTCGAAGAAGAGGTCCGTTTCCCAGCCCATGTCGCTGTCGTTCGGCTTCGTGTCCCAGGAGAAGATCGAGGGGATTTTCGCGCCGAAGACCTTGTACACGTTGGGGGCAAAGAACGGGTCCACCGCCTGGAAGTACGTCACCGCGGCGCGGCCGCCGAGGCGCCCGATGATGGGGCCTTCGATCCCGCCGCGAAGCAGCCAGGCATTCGAGAGGTCATTGTTCAGATCCATGAACCCGCTGTTGATCTCGTTCGAGAAGAGCCGGTTGAAGCTGAGGCTCGAGTGCGGCCGGCGCAGCGGATTCATCGAGTCGAGCAGGTTGACGTGCCGGTTGTCCTCGCCGTTGTAGTAGCGGAACCCGGCGAAAACGTGCGGTTTGTACTTGTCATTGATGTCGATCGTGTACCCAGCATCGAGCTTGAGGCCGAAGGTATTGAAATTCGCCCGGTCATCGCCGTAGCGGAACGCCTTGAAGGTCTTGCCCGCGCTGTCGGCCGGACCGAACTGATAGGCGCCCTCGGCATCCACGTCGAAGCCCCACTTCTTCGCGGCAAAGCGCGCGCCCACGGTGTTGAGCAGCGTGGAATCGTACTCATCCAGTCGCGCCAGATGCTCGATGTACTCGAGCAGCGGGCCGCCATTCGTGTCCTCGGTCCGGGGCGTGTCATCGCGTAGCAGGAAGTAGTACGCGTCGATCGTCACGTCGGGGATGCTGGTCCAACTGCCGTACACGCCATAGAAGTCGATGTCGCCCTTGCCGAGGCTGCGCAGGGTGTCGAGCAGCTTGCTGGCGAAGACATCGACCGTGAACATATCGTGGGTGTACGTGGCGCGAATGGCATCAAAGGAGAGGCCCGTCTTGAAGAAGGCGAAATCGCGCGGACCAACCAGCCACTGGCTGCCGAAGGACAGTTCCTGACGGCCGAGGCGCAAGCGAATGGGCACGCCGAACATCTGGTCCGCCTGCACATAGGCCTGGAAGAACTCAACATCGTCCACACTGCGCGACCGGGTGTCCGCGCCCGTGAGGTAATTCTGCGAGCGGAAGTCCTCGCCCCAGATGTCGTACGAATCAATTTCCATGAACGCGCCGACGTTCTGCGTGAAATCCGCCTTCACGTTGAGACGGGTGCGCTGTTCGACGAACGCCACATCATCGCCGTCGTCGTCCCAGTCAAACACGCTGATCACGTTCGGGCCGAAGGGACCGACCGCGCGACCGCGCATCGAAGAGGCCGGCCAGCGCACCGCCGGCGACGGCTGGCCGTTCGGGCCGAAGGTCGTGAAAGTATTCCGGATCCAATTGCCGCGGATGAAGAGCGAACCGCCTACTTCAACATTCTGGAGTTCCGCGAAGACCGGCCCTGCCAGAAGCAGAGCGGCCGCAATGACCAACAACAGGTTACCTTTACGCATAATGACAAGCTTCTCCTTCCTTACAAAGTGAGGTGGGGCAACATGCCACCGACTATCCGTCTCCCCGAACGTCGAGAAATTAGCATAGTTCCAAGTACTTGTCAACAGGAAATGACACGGGTAGTTCTTTGGAAAGCGCGGCTGGGATTCGAGAAAAGGCGGGGTGGGGGCGCTATCCAGGCTCAACGGCGGGGTTGCGCCGCTGCGGACGACAATACGCTTCAAACCCTTTGAACATAAGGCTATCGAGGCAAGTTCCAAGTGCATTTTCTTGACAAAATGGGGCCCGCTTGCTAAGCTCAGCAGAGGCAGAGGGGCAGTGTGGAGCGGAACGCTGTTTTCTTGGGAGCTTCCGCGCGAGGTGGACTGCCGTGCCTGCGTGGGAAGTCAGGAAGGGTCTAAGAGCGTGTCAGGGCTGTTCTGGGAGGAATCATCATGTCTCGGCTGAAGCTGTGCTTCGTGTTGGCGTTTCTGGCGGCGTTCGTGACGGCGGGGGCCGTTGCGGAAAGTGCCGTGGTTTATACGGCGAAAGTGGCGGACGGGCAGGGCGTGCCCGATGCGGGCCTGGCCGCCCTGGCCAAGGCCGATGGCGCGGTCGAAACCCTGGAATTCGGAGCGGACGGCACGCTGCGGCGCGACGTACTCCGCCTGGGCAAGGCGGGGGTCGGACTGCCGGGCTTCACTTCGATGTCCCGGGTGGATTTCGATGCCGTGCGCGCATCGGCCGAAGTGAGCGCCGAGGGCGCGCGGGTCGCCACGGTGACCCGGGGCCCGGTGACCACCACCTATCGGGAACCGAAGTCCGCCGGAGCGGGGCCCTTCGTCACGGAGGTGTCTCTGGGCGGCCAGTCGCTGTACGTCGAGCGGCGCAGTGAAAGCCTGGCCACGGGCGCGGTTCAGCCCGACCTGATTCGGGTCGACTTTGCCACGGGCGCCAGCATTATCCAGGTGTTCGAGCGGGACCGGGCGGCGGCAGCCGCCGCACCGGAGCCACTGGGCCCGGCGCCTGCCACCACGTTCACCCCGGAAACCGCGAAGAGCGACCCGGCCAAGGCCGTTCAGAATCAGACCGTGCAGTTCAATTGTCCCATCCAGGGCTGGAGTTCCGGGCTCGACTCCGGGTGGTGGCCGGGCGGCGGCCTGGACGAACCGGGCGGATTCGTGCTGCAGGTGCGCCTCCGGGCCTACGGCGGCGCCACGTATCAGGGCAATGTGCAGGGCTATTTCACGCTGAACAATGATCTGCTGAATCCGGGCGCGGCGGCCGGCAGTTGGGGCTATGACTTCGGCGCGGAACTCTACACAAAGGCTGCGGTGGATCTGAGCTTCATCGGCATCGATCCGATCACCTTCGACATCCCGTACGTGCCGAACTTCGACTTGCGGACGGCCGACTCCGACCAGTTCGATTCGTTTCTCCTCGATTCGGTTTCGACGCTCCATGACGCCACCCCGCGGCGCAACCTGTACACCGTGGACATCGTCGGACTGATCCTCAACGCCGTCGGCGTGCCCGACTGGCTGTCCTGGGTCAAGATCAGCTCCGGGGCGGGCGTGGATGTCTCCATTCTCGCCGATGGCACCCTGACCTGCGATTCGATTGCCGTGTCCGACGGCGCCACATTCACCGGGGAAGGCCAGACCCAGCCGGTCACGGTCCCCGCGGAGGGCTACAATCAGACCGCGGCCTACAACGATGCCGCCAACCTGAAGATGACCCTCGATTTCTTCCCGGTCCTCTATCTCTCCATCTTCAGTTTCCGCTTCGACGTGCCCATCATGGATATCCCTTGGGCGCCCTATGACGGCCCGATTGAGCTGCCTTTCACGGAGGGCCAGTTGAACTTCACCGGCACCCCGAGCGGAGGCGGCGCAACCGACTGGTTCACGGAGCGCTTCTATGTCAACAACGACCTCGACTTCACGCGCGCCGTCTTTGCGCCCAGCACCTCGAACAACCGCTATACCGCCTGCGTCAGGGAGGCCGCGGCGTATAACACGCCCACGGCGGGCGCCATCACGCTTCCCCTGAACGATGACACGTTCGCGGAGGTGATCCTGCAGGATGGGAAGAAAGTTTCGCTCTACGGCGTCGAGTATGACCGCTTCTTCGTGGGCAGCAACGGCTACGTGACGTTCACGGAAGGCGACAGCGAGAACGGCGAGAGCGACGACAATCATTTCCGCCTGCCGCGCATTTCCGGAATGTTCGACAACCTGAAGCCGCAGGACGGCGGCCTCATCTCCTGGAAACAGCTTCCGGACCGGGTCGCAGTCACGTGGGACAAAGTGAACGTGGACACGAGTTTCACGGGCGACACCGCCAGTTTCCAGATTGAGATGTACTTTGACGGAACCATTGCCATCACCTGGCTGGACCTGCAGATGTACGACGGGATGGCCGGGCTCTCCGCAGGCGGCGGCACCCCCGGCGACTATCAGGAGAGCGACCTGAGCGCCTACGCCCCATGCATCGGCGAAGGGGAGGGCGAGGGCGAGGGCGAGGGCGAAGGGGAAGGCGAGCCGATGGACGAATGCCCCGTGGCCTGCAGCGTCCCATGCGAGGGGGAAGGGCTGGACGCCGGCATGGCCAATGCCCTGGCCTTCATCTACTCCGCGCAAGGCGCCGATCCGCAATTGGGCGATATCGACCACAACAACATGGTTGACATCGCGCAGGCCCAACTCCTGGACATGATCCTGGGCAATCCGGGGCTCGCAACGCACTGCTGTGTCCGCGCGGCCTGGCAGGCGAACAGCGCCCTGGCCTCGGCCCAGTTGGACACGCTCAGTCCCGCGGCGTTCACAAACGTGCCCCGCAGTCTGCTGCAGGCGTTCATCGCCGGATCGTTGACCATCGGGGAAGCCGGCGTGGTCAGCACCCTCAGCCAGATCCTCTCCTCGCTCGAAGTCGACGCCGGATTCACCGGCTTCGAGACTTCGGCGCGGCAATACCTCGCGCGCTACGGAGACGCCGATCTGGATGGCGTCTGCAACCTTGCGGAGTACAAGGCCCACGTCTTTGCGCCCAGCGACGTCCTCAACTTCGTGATCGCGGCCATTGACCCGGCCACGTCGGTCAATGGCGGCGGGTGTTTCCCCCCCTGCTATGACGACGTCGGCGAGGGGGAAGGCGAAGGCGAGGGGGAAGGAGAGGGCGAGGAAATTCTGTTCGCCGTCCTGCCGCTGATTCTTGATCTTGGCGAGGTTCGCGTTCACCAATGCGAACAGGATATCTTCACTGT
>CAILVY010000394.1 GCA_903837785.1 Candidatus Hydrogenedentota bacterium | reverse complement strand
GGACTCTCCGGTCGCCGCACGATCCTGTCTTTGGCCCTATCCCCCGTATTCGCAGCTACTTGCCGCGAAAGAAGTCCCGCATGACCGCAATGTTCTTCGCATTCCCCGACGCGTCCTCCAAAGGCAGGGTGGTCGTTTCGTCCGGACGGGCAAACCCGTAAAGCCCCACATCGGCATAGCGCGCATCGCGTACGAACTTCCCGGCATCATGCTGCTCGCCCCAGCCGCAGATGCACTGGATCAGCCGCGTGTGCGGCCCGATATCCTTGCGCGCGGCATCCAGCTTCGCGGCGTCCGGGTGCTCGTTCATCAGCCAATCCACCTCACGCAGCATCCGCGAACCGGCGATTTGCGGGTGCTGGAGATCAAAACAACTCAGCCAGATGACCGCATCCGGCTTGGCGGCCTTCGCGGCGCTCCGAATGCGCTCCCAGCACCGGTCCACGGCCCGGCGGCCGAATTCATCGATGCGCGCCTTGTCCATCGCCGCCTCGCCCGGGAAGGGCGCGCCGAATAACTCGGCGTACATCTGCTTCTCGCAGTCGAGCCAGCCGTACTTCTTGTCCGGGTAGAAATGCGAGGCGTTATACATCCAGTCGATCATGAACCCGTCAATGCCCGTCTTCGTGAGCGCTTCAGGAATAACCTTCCCCAGATAATCCAGATAGGCCGCGGTGAATGGAATCGAGATGGAGCCCGAAAGGTTGTGCGTCAGATCCGGATGCTGCTCGTTCCAATGCGCGTTCGCGCCGATGCAGAAGTACCCCATCACTTTCATGCCCGAGGTGTGGCCCAACTGCGCCATCTCCTTCAGGAAATCCCCTTCCATCCCCGGCTGCACCGGCGCCACATCGCTCCGGTACCACGCATAGCCCGGGCAGCTCACGCAGAAGGTCTGGATCGTGTTCACCCCCATTGCCTTGTACCACGCCACATGCTCCGCGGCCTTCGCCTTCGCGTACATCCCCGGCCGCGCAAAGCCCTGCGTGCCCCAGTTGAAGTCCACGCAAAACGCCTTGATCCGCTCTTCCGCTCCGGCCGGCAGACAAAGCACGGCCGCGACAGCCCAAATCAGAACCGTGTTGCGCATTCCTCGAATCCTCCCAGCGTTCGCCCCCAGCCTACTTGCCCGGCCCCCGCGTGTCAACGTCGCGAGGGGCCGGGACTCCAATCCGGTCTGCTGCTTGTCTCACTCCGCGGGCGTATGCCATATTTCCGACAGAGAACCTGGAAAGGCGGGCAAGGAGTCCATGAGAAAACCCTGTCTCCACAATTGCGCAGTCCGTGCCGGGATGCGGTTAAGCCAAGTCCTGACGGACTTCCGCATCGCGGTCCTGCTCTTTGTCTTTGCGCAAACGGTTTCCACGCTCTATCTCGCCGCCTGGAGCATCCCCCCGGATTTCTATCAGAAATATCACGGCGCGGCCGTGATGATCGCGTTGGGGAAGGGCTTTGTGGACCCCGTGGAATCGCGCGTCCCTGCAATCGCGGACTTCCTCCAGCTCAAGCAGAAGAGCCTCGACCTGGCCGCCCTTCCCGAATCCGTTCCGACGCAGGCCGCCACGCCCTTTCAGGAAAACCACCGCTACGCCATGCACCTCATCGGCTGGTGGTGGCGCTTCTTCGGCATCTCCTGGGACGCACTCCCGCCGCTGGAAGGACTCTTCTTTGCATGGGCTATCCTTGCGGCGTACGCCTTCCTGCGTTCGAGCATGCCCCGCGGTTTTGCGGCGGCCGGCGCGCTTGCCTTGACACTGTCGCCCGGCTATTTGTTCATCCTGCCCTACTTCCGCGACTTCAACGTGGCGCCCTTCACGCTGACTGTCTTCGCGTTGTTGGCCTATCTGCTCAAGGAATCGAGGCCGCTCCTCCGGGCGCTCTTGTCCTCGGCCCTGCTCGGCGTGACGATTGGATTCGGACTCGGCTTCCGCCAGGATCTGATCGTATGCCTGCCCGCATGCCTCCTGCTCCTGGCCTGTTTCTTTCCGGGCCCGCTGCGCCGCACGTGGTGGCGCCGGGGTGCAATCGTCGCGGTGACGACGGCCGCCTTCCTGTTGCCGGCCTATCCCATCGTGTTTCCCGCCAACGCCCAGGCGCGTGACAGCTTTCATCACATCAACCAGGGGTTGACACGGCCATTCAATGAGAACCTGGGCCTGGGCGGCACGCCCTATGACCTCGGCTATCTCTATCGCGACGAATACACGCACTGCATCGTTTCGAGCTACGCCATGCTCCAGCAGGGGCGCACCGGGCGCATCCGGGCCTATGTGAGTCCGGAATACGATCAGGCGAGCCGGCAGTACTTCACCCGGCAATTCCTGAGGTACTTCCCCGGCGACTTCGTCGCCCGGTGGTTTGCGTCCACGGCGCGCATCCTCAACTACAGCGCCTTCGCCCTGGACTCCTTCTACCCGCTGGAATTGCAGAACGACTTCCTGGACGGCCTCTTTGCCTGGCGGTGGTCGCTCTTGGGACCACTCTCCGGCTGGGGCTGCGTCCTGGCCCTCCTTGCCTTGGCCACGCTCAGCCTCCACCGCCTCCGCATCGCACTCGCGGCCGGATTCGCCCTGCTCTACTTCGGAGGCTACGCCTCGCTTCAGTTCATGATCCGCCACTACTTCTTCCTCGAAATCTTCTTCTGGTGGGCGCTCGGCCTGCTCCTCTATCTGGCAGGACGCGCGCTGCTGGCCGGCACTTCGAAAGGCACGCTGCATGGGGCCTTCCGCACGCTGCGCCAACCCCGCAACTGCTGGAGTACCCCTGTCAAGAACCTTGCCGTCTTCGGCATAGTGGCCATCCTGGCCATTGCAGCGCCCTTGTGGGTCACGCGCGCGGCGCAATACGTTCAAGTGGGCCGTCTTTATCGCGAGTATGCATCGGCGCCCGCGGAACCGCTCGAAGCTGAACGTGAAGGCACGGATTCCGTTCTCCTCAAACCTAAGGGGTTTCTCGACCCCGGCCAGTACACCCCCGTCGAAGACGCGGTCCAGGTGCAGACCGGTTTGCTGGCGGTGGAAGTGGAGCCCGCGGAGATGCCCCTGCCGTTGCTGTTCCTGTATGAAGCAGAACGGCCAGAGAACAACTTTTCCCATTGCATCCTGGTTCCGCCGCGCGCCGTGAATCAAGCCCCCTCGCGCATCTACTTCCCGGTCTACAACTCCCCCAAGAAGTACATCCTCGGAGAACGCCACTTTATTGGCGTCAAGGTTCCGGAGACGTGCGCCGCCAACGTGAAGGGGTTCTTCCGGGTCAAGGACACTGCGGCCCTGCCCGTCTTGATGAATCTCACGCTGCCGGAAGATTGGAAGCGGGCGCCGCGATTCCTTTCCTGGCAATCCCAGCTTCTCCCCGAGGCCGTCCGAGCCTGGAATGCCCGGCGATCGAACGTACTGGAAAACGGGGACTTTGAGTCGTGGCCACCGGACGCAGCCGCACCCGACGGCGCATCTGCACCCGCCAAGGCCTCCACGATAGCACGCGAGCATCGCGTCATGGCGCGCGGCGGCGGCGCGGTGCGCCAGACGTGGTCCTACAGCGACCGCGATCTGGACATGTTCGAGTGCTTCCGCGTTTCAACCGCCCGCTTCATTCCCGGACAGGAGTACGAACTCTTTGTTCGCGCCCGCAATCTCCGTGGAGGCAAGTTCGGCATTTCCGCATGGCAGGTGACTGAAACGCCCGGCGCGCCGCCTTCCGCCGTGCTCCTGAAACCCCATCTGATTGAGATTATGCCCCAATACGGATTCCATCAGTATGGCGCCCGGTTCCAGACGATCCCGACGACTGCCCCGAGCCGCCTGGTACTGATGACCGGGGCGCAAGACCCGGTCGCACCCGGAGCCGCAGTCATTTGGGATGATTGGCGATTGGCCCCCGTGACAACGCCTTAAGGCGCTTCACATGTGTCTCCGGGATTCCACAAGGATTGGGAGGGGGCCTACTTCAGGATGCCGCCCCGCTTCGAACTGAGCCGAATGCCCTGCAACAGCATGTTCAGGTCTTCGGGATTGTCCGAAATCTCCATGCCCGTGTCGATCGTGATCAGGCCCGAGCGAATCAGCTCGTAGAGGCTGTCATTGAAGCTCTGCATGCCTTCCTCGCGCCCCTGCTGTATGGCCATCTCGAGTTGCGCGATCCGGTTGTCCTTGATCAGCTTCCGGGCCGACGGGGTATTGAAGAGAATCTCGCAGGCGGGAACCCGGCCGACTCCGTCCGCGCGCGGCAGCAGGCGCATGCACATGATCGCACGCAAATTGATCGCCAGCGCCGATCGCACTTGATCGTGCTGGTTCGACGGGAAGAGGTCGATGATGCGATCCACGGTCTGCAGCACGTTTGTCGTGTGCAGCGTGCTGAACACGAGGTGTCCCGTCTCCGCCGCGGAAATGGCCGCCATGAACGTCTCGATATCGCGCATTTCACCGATCAGGATGACGTCCGGATCCTGGCGCATGACCGACCGCAGCGCGGAGGCAAAGTTCTCCGTATCGATCGTGATCTCGCGCTGGTTGATGACCGCCTTCCGGTCTGTGTGAATATATTCAATCGGGTCTTCGATCGTCACTACATGGCAGCGCCGATGGTCGTTGATATAGTCAATAATCGAGGCGAGGCTCGTGGACTTGCCGCTGCCCGTGGTGCCCGTAACGATGATCAGGCCGCGCTGCATCGTCGCGAAGCGCACCGTGACCGGCGGCAGGTGCAATTGCTCGAAGGAGAGGATCTTCGTCTTGATCCGCCGCATCACCACCGACACGCTGCCCCGTTGACGGAACACGTTCACGCGGAAACGGCCGACGCCCTTCTCCGTGAACGAGAGATCGATCTCACCGCGGCGCGCGAAGAATTTCTTCTGCTCGTCCGTGAGAATGATGTCCACAATCTGCGCCATGCCTTCGGCCTGAATCGGCTCGAGGCCGGTCTGTGTCATTTCGCCGTCGACGCGCAGATAAGGCTGGCTGCCGGATTTCAGATGGATATCCGAAGCATCCTTCTGAACGCAACGCTGCAGAAGCTTGATGAACTGATCTCTCACTGTTTCCTCTTTTGCATTCGTTTCCATAGGAATGTCGGAATCCCCATGTCCCGTTCGGGTTCAGGCGCCGGAGCGCTTTCCTCACGCGGCTTCGCGTCTTCCGGGAAGAGATACTGCTCTTCGGGGGCGGCTGATTTCTGCGTCGCCGCCGGCGCGGGGGCCGCCACTTTAGGCGCGGCCGGCGCAGCCGGTTTCGCAGGCTCCACTTTGGCCGGCTCTGGCGCCACTGACTTCACCGGCGCGGCCGCCACGGGCTGAGGCCGGCTCTCCACGGGACGCACCGGCGCCTGAGGGGGCTTCGGCGCGGCGGGCGCGGCCCCGGGCTCACTCATCACAAATGCGTCGGACACACCCTTCGGAAAGCCCGCCGCGATCACGGTCACCTGCACGTCGGAACGTTCACTCTCTTCGATCACAGCGCCAAAGATGATGTTTGCGTCCGGATGGGCCGCCTTCTTCACCACGGACACGGCCGACTGCACCTCGCGCATCCGGATGTCGCACCCGCCCTTGATGTTCACAATCACGCCCATGGCCCCGTTGATGTTGGATTGTTCGAGCAACGGACACACGATGGCTTCCTCCGCCGCGCGCACCGCCCGTTCATCGCCTTCCGCCGTGCCGATGCCCATCAGCGCTCGGCCGCGCGCCTGCATAATCGTGCGCACGTCCGCGAAATCGAGGTTGATCAGGCCGGGCACGGTGATGAGTTCGGAGATCGCACGAACGCCGTTCGCCAGGACTTCATCCGCCATCGTGAACGCGCTCAGGAACGACATGTTCTCGTGGCTCAGATGCGCCACGCGGTCGTTGGGCACCACGATCAGCGTATCGACGAACTTCTCGAGTTCGTTCAGGCCGCGCATGGCATTGGCCATCCGCTCCTTTCCCTCGAAACTGAAGGGCAGGGTCACAATGGCGACGGTCAACGCGCCGGTGGCGCGGGCCTCTTCGGCCACAATGGGGCTGGCGCCCGTGCCCGTGCCGCCGCCCAGGCCCGCCGTCAGAAAAACCATGTCCGCGCCGCCCAGCACTTCCCGGATGCGCTCGCGGTCCTCTTCCGCCGCCTTGAATCCGACTTCCGGCTTCGCGCCGGAGCCCAAACCGCCCGTGAGCTTCGTGCCGATTTGGAGGCGGGTGCCCGCCGGCGAAGTGCGCAACGCCTGCGCATCCGTGTTGATCGTGATGAACTCCACCTCAGTGAGGCCGCCCTGCATCATCCGGCCGATGGCGTTGCCGCCCCCGCCGCCAATGCCGCAGACCTTGAGGACGGCGTGCTGGTCAAAAGTCTGGAATTCATCAGCCAACGCGATACTCATCCGAATTCTCCCCGAGAGAGCCGCTCACCGGCTTCCCATCGTAGCATGCCCGCCTTCGCGGGAACAAACATCATTTGCAGATCACATCGTCGTCAAAGCGAAGATCGAGGTATTCCGTGCACGGCAGTTTCCCGCCCTTCTCGTGCCAAATCACATCCAGATGGCGCGCCTCGCGCTTGAAATCCGAGCGGCCCCAACGGACCTCGAAGGGGGCCTCGTCGAAATAAGTTGCGATCTCGTTCGGCGTGGGCGCGGAAATCTCGGACAGGTTCAATTCATCGGCTACCGGCGCGGTTTGAAAGGCTTCCCAGACCGCCAGGGCCGCCGCCAGCGACGGATTGTCGATCTTGCTCCCCAATTCCACCACCTCCACGCCGGGAATGTTCGTGATAAGCGGACCCACCGGGGGATCCCGCAGCTCCAGTTCGCGCAACGCCATCCCCTCGCCGTCCACCTCGAATGCCCGGCTGTTCACCAGCAGCGTGGCCACGGGACATCGCTCTTCGACACGGATGATCATCATGTCCGGGTACACGCGCTGCACTTCGCAGCGCCGCACATACGGCATCTTCTCGACAAGCGCCCGGAGCCGATCGCTGTCCGACAACAGCAGGTTGTCGCCCTCGCGGATGCCGGCCGCCTCGAGAATGGCCTCTTCCTTCAGCAGATTCGCGCCTTCCACCCGCACGTGCTTCACGTGGAAATGCGGCGATTCGCTCACGTAGACGGAAAAGGCGCGAACCATGCCCCCCACGAGCAACGTGAAGAGCAGCAGCCCGAGCGCGCGGCCCAACAGCCGGACCCGGCGCTTGCGCACTTGATTGCGCCGCGACCGCATCGTTCGCACATAGTAGGGCATCTACTTCCCCTTCAACGCCTTCAATAACGGCGCCGCAATGCGATTGATGTTCCCCGCTCCGAGAATCAAGACCACGTCGCCCCGTTTCAGATCAGGGGCAAGCCGCTTGGGCACGGAATCCATGTCGCCGATCAACTCGACCCCCGCGTGCCCGTTCCGGCGGGCTGCATCGACAATCAGCGTCGCATCCACACCGGGCATGGGCTCCTCGCGCGACGGGTAAATGTCCGTCACAATCGCGCGATCCACGGTCGAAAGCACCCGCGCAAAATCCTCGCAGAGGAACTTCGTCCGGCTGTAGAGATGGGGTTGAAACACGGCGATGATCCGCTTGGGTTCCACCCAGCGGATCGCTTCGAGTGTGCTCGCGATTTCCGTGGGATGATGCGCGTAATCCTCGACGACCACTACCCCCTTCTGCTCGCCGCGAACCTGCAGGCGGCGATGCACGCCGTCGAAGAGGCGCAGGCCCTCCGCGATCAGCCCGAAACGCATGCCCAGGCACAAGCCCACCGCGCAGGCCGCCAGGGCGTTGCGCACGTTATGCTCGCCTATCGCGTTGAATTCGAGCGTGCCCAGCGGCCCCGTCACGCCCAGGCGCTCGTCGTGGCTCACCACGTCCACGCGCGTCCGCAGTTTCGTCAACTGGCCCGACTTCGGCTTGGACGCATCCGCCGGGACCATCCGCACGTTCGCGCCCTGCAACGAAACGTCATTGCCCAGGCCGTACGTGAGACATACGCTGTCGATGTCCTTGATAATCGCCCGGGTATTTGCGTCATCGCCGCACAGAATCGAGTAGCCGTAAAAGGGCACGCTGTTGCAGAAGTCCGTGAACGCGCGTTGAATGCGGTCCACGGTGCCGTAATACTCCAGATGCTCCGCGTCGATGTTCGTAACCACGGCAATTGTCGGCAAGAGCCTCAGGAAGGAGCCATCGTGTTCGTCCGCCTCCGCCACAAGATAATCGCCCGTGCCCCAGCGCGCATTCGTGCCGCTCCGGTGCAGAATCCCCCCGATGATGCTCGTGGCGCCCAGGTTTGCCCGATCCAGAAACGCACTGATCATGGACGTAGTCGTCGTCTTTCCGTGCGTGCCCCCGACCACCACCGCATTCGGTTTCAGGCGAATGAGGTCCGCCAGCAGCTCGCTCCGGTGAATCACCGGCACGCCCCGGCGCCGCGCGGCCACCACCTCCACGTTGTCCTCCGTCACCGCGGCCGAGACCACCACGATGCCGACGTCCCCAACATTCCCCGCACTGTGCCCTTCACAAAAACGGAGCCCATAGCCCTGCAGGCGCTCGGTGATCTCCGAGGCTTTCAAGTCGGAACCCGACACTTCATAGCCCAGATTGAGCAGAATCTCGGCCAGACCGCTCATGCCGATCCCGCCGACGCCAACGAAATGCACCTTCCGCTTCAGACCATTCATCGTCCCGCCTCGAACCCAATATGTTGTGGTTCTTGGGAGTATATCACACCCTAACCACAATTTAAAGGGAGACTTGCCGCCCCTTCGCTTCCCGTATTGCGTAGAATTCTTGTCTTTTACCATTTCAAAAAGACCCCGCCCGCCTACCTTCGCCTCCGCCCGCCAGAAAAGCGCTTGACAAAACGGTACTCAGTCTGCCTAAATACTAGACATGGAGAAAATCACCGGAGACCTGCTGCGCGGCCACCTGGACCTGATGGTTCTGTCGGTCCTCGAACGCGGCGAAGCGCACGGTTACGAAATCGTCCAGCGCCTCGGCACGCTGGCCGCCGGGGCGCTTCAATTGAAGGAGGGGACGCTCTACCCCGCGTTGTACCGGCTCGAAGAGGCGGGCATGATCAAGGCGCGATGGGAGTCGGGGGCCAATGAACGCCGGGGGCCGCGCCGGCGCATCTATCGGCTGACCTCCAAGGGAAGCAGTGAACTGGCCCGGCAACGGGACACGTGGCGTGACTTCGTGTCTGTGGTGGGCCGCATAGTGGAGCTTGCGACATGAGGGAATTCCGAATCCACGTCGAGTCCATCGTCCGGCCGTTGTGCGCAGGAACACGGCGCAAGAACAGGATGCGTGAGGAACTGCTGGCCCACCTGCTGGCGGCCCACCAGGCGGAACGCGATCAGGGGGCCTCCGACGAAACCGCACGCAGGGTGGCCATGGAACGATTGGGCGATTCCGAAATCCTGCGCCAGCAATTGCAGGCCACGGTTCATCCCCTCGAACAGAAGATGTGGGCCAAACACAGCGGCCCATTGGATGCGTACTGGTTTGAACGGCGCAGCAGTGAAAGCCCGTGGAACTACACCGGACGCTGGATGCTCTGCATGCTCGGGGTGACCGCCTTTTCCATGTTCTTCCCTGTCCTCTTCTGCCTCGGGCCGAAATTTCTCGCCCACGGCCTGAACCACGACACCCAGGCCGCACTCATGAGAATCGCCTGTGCGTCCGGCGCCGCCCTCTTTGCCTCAGGCCTGCTCACCTTCCTGGGAGCCCTCCTGGCGGACCGCTTCCATCTCCTCCGCGTCCTGAGTCCCCGCAATATTGTGCATCCCTGGCTCATGGCGGCCGGCTGGCTGGCCATGGCCGGCGCCTATTCGGGCGGCTCCTTCGCCATCATCGCCTCCATCATGCATTTCATGCCGGTTCGCCACGACCCGCTCTGGCCGATCTTCCGCGAATTGCTCCGCATGCCCGCCACGATCCCCTTGTCCTTCCTGCTTCTTGCCGCCGTATTCCTCTTCCTGGGAGAGGCCCTGCGCCGGGAACGCCGCCAATATCTCGACTGGGACTCGCTCGAAGTCCCCGAATAACCTCCCACACTCCGGGTGCGTTTCTTCCCCGAACGCGATATACTGAACGCGCGAGGAGGAACATCGCATGAGCGGAGAGAGCGCCCTGCAAGCGGACGTGATCGTCGTAGGTTCCGGTCCCGGCGGCGCCACGCTGGCCCGCGAACTGGCCAAGCGCGGCAAGAGCGTGCTCCTCTTCGAGCACGGCAGCGACCATCGCGGCGCGGCCTACTACGGCACCTACCTCGGCGCCATGCTCTATTCGGACAAGGCCGGGCTGCTCTTCACGCAGGAAGGGCTCAATATCGTCCGCCCCATGCTCGTCGGCGGCGCCACGAACATGTATTGCGGCTGTGCCGCTCCCCCACCGCCCTGGTTCAAGGACAAGTACGGCATCGACATCGACGCCGAATGCGCGGAAACCATGCAGGAACTCGAGGTCGCGCCCTTGCCGGAAGCGCAACGCGGCAACGCCTCGACCCGCATCGCGCACGCGGCCCAGGCGCTGGGCTATCCCTGGGAACCCCAGGCGAAATTCATGCGGCCCGCCCGGGCGAAGCATTTCGACTGCGGCGCGAAGTGCATGCTCGGCTGCCGCTGCGGCGCCAAATGGAACGCCGCCGAATACGTGGATGAGGCGGTCGCACTCGGCGCCCGGTGCCACACCCGCGCGGTCGTCGAACGCCTCTTCGTCGAGCATGGCCAATGCACCGGCGTCACGGGCTGGCTCCGCGGTTTCCCCTTCACCGCCCATGCCGACACCGTCGTCCTCTGCGCCGGGGGCATCGGCACCCCCAACATTCTCCGGCTCTCGGGCTTCGTCGACGCAGGCATCGGCTTGACGATGGACACGACCGTCATGGTTTATGGCGTGGGCAAAGAACGCGGCATCGGCCTCGAACCGCCCATGACGTGGTCCTGGGAGAACCCGGGCGACGGGTACATGCTCAGCACCCTCGCCGACCCCTGGCTCCTCTTTCCCATGATGGCCGCCCTGCGCAACTGGCAATACGTGCGCTACTGGCCGCAATGGAAGAATCTCCTCGGCATCATGATCAAGCTGAAGGACGATGTCTCCGGACGCATCTATCAGGACGGCGCAATCAGCAAACCCATGACGCTGCAGGATCAGAAGCGGCTGGCGGAGGCCGAGGCCGTCTGCCGCAAGATTCTCGTGGAAGCCGGCGCCGACCCCGCCACCCTGTTCATGTCCCCATTGCGTGGCACGCACCCCAGCGGCACTGTGCGGATCGGCGAGATGCTCGACAGCAACCTCCAGACGACAATGCCCGGCCTTTACGTGTGCGACGCGAGCGTGTTCCCCGAAGCGCTCGACCGGCCCACCGTCCTCACGATTATCGGCCTGGCGAAACGGCTCGCCAAACGCCTCTGCAACTGAGGCGCGGCTATCCGGCCATGTGCTGAATCAGGATCTTGAGCCCGATCCCGATTAACACAAGGCCGCCCAGCACTTCGACGCGCCGTCCGAAGTGAACCCCGATCCGGCTGCCCATCAACATGCCGAACAACGTCAGCGACCCGGTGACACAGCCGATGATCGCGGCCGGCGCCCAGACGTTCACGCCCAGCATGGCGAAACTGAAACCGACCGCGAGCGCGTCGATGCTCGTAGCCACGGAGAGAATCACAAGCGACCACCCGCGCGTGGGGTCGCGCGGCTTTTCCACCGCCCCTTCCTCGCCGCGGATTGCTTCGTAGATGGCTTTGCCCCCCACAAAAGCCAGCAGCCCGAACGCCACCCAATGATCCCAGCCGGAAACCCACTGTGCGATGCTTCGCCCGGCGTACCACCCGATGACCGGCATCAACGCCTGAAAGAGGCCAAAATGAAACGACAGCCTGAACAACTGCCGACGCGATACGCTGCCCAACGCGATGCTCGTCGCAATCGCCACCGCAAACGCGTCCATCGACAATCCAACCGCAATTCCCAGAATGGAGAGGGTATTCATGGCACAACAACTCGTTTCATTTTTGTCGCCGGGCGCGTTATCGATGCATGCAGAGGCATTCGGAGAATACTCCCTCCCGTTCAAACGCATTCGCCCGCGGCTTCAACTGCCAGGTCGCTTCGGAAATTCAGCAACGACAACGCGGCACGCGCCGCCCGTTCACGGATATGCGATCTGATATTCCTTCGTGTCGAAATCCACCACCACCTTCGTCCCGTCCGCAAACGTTGTCCGTTGTTTTCGGAATCCGCCGTCCAGGAACTCATGGTTCACCATCTCCGCCATCGCGCACCGCCGCGCCAGCGCCGCGGCCTCCTGCGTGCGCGCCAGCTGCTCTGCGCTCGCGCCCGGACCGACGTAGGGCATCCCCGCGTTCAACAGGCAGTGAAGGCGTCCGGCATCGCCCTTCGGGATGCCCCACCCGCCATCCTCGCCCATGTCCCACGGCATCATGAGTGAATCGTGATAGACGAGGTTGAACAACGGCACAGGAATCCCCGTGCGCTCGCCGCCGCCGATATTCGGCGACGTGGAATACGGGCCATGATGCACGAGATCCAGGCTCCGCGCGAGATAATCGCTCGGCTCTTCGGAACTCACGACATAGCCCCGCGCGCGCAGCACGTCAAAGCATTCCCGCCGGAACCGCGCACAGGCAGACCGGGTCACCGGATGCGCGGGCTGCGCGCTTTCCTCCAACGGAACCACGGAGAACACGTCCAGATAGGCGCCGCGCACCTTGATGCCGTGTTCGGCGAAGAGGTCATGGTTCCGGCGCACATAGCCCGGTGCAAAGCGGGGGCTCAAAATGGTTTGCGGCCCGCCGCACCACGTGCTCGTTTCCTCGCGGCTGCCATCCAGATGCGTCAGCGTGAGCCGATCGTCAAAGGACGCCGCGTTCAGATAGAAATCCCGGTACTGATCATGCACGATGAAGAAGTAATCCATCGCTGCGCATTGATCCGCGAGCCGCTTCAGTCCGTCCCAGCCCCCTTGCTCCTGACCCACCGGCATCGGGTCGGGGTGGCCGTTGTCATAGCCGTAGAACCCCCAGCCGTCCAGGTGCACATAGGCCGCTTCCAGCCCCGACGCCTTCAGCCTCTCCAGGCTTTCCCGGATTTGATCGAAGGTTTGGAGGCTGTGGTTGTTCTCGATCCGTTCCTTGTTGAACAGGCTCGCCTGCTGCACGAAATGATACAGCGACCCGACGTGCACCACCGGCCGGCCGATCACCTGCTCCAGGGTCGGCGTCCGCACCGCCTTCTCCCTGAGCGACACGAAATCCCCCCGCTCCTGCACGAAGCGCCGGTAGCGCTTGGCCATCGTCACATAGCTCGCATGATCGTCGAAAACATAGCGCGCTGTGCGCAGATACGCCAGTTTCCCCAGGCTCGCGTACCACCGGGGCGCGATCTTCGTCGGCCCGCCCGCGGGGTGATGATACGCCCCGCCTGCATCATCACTCGTTTCGAGGATCGTCTGAACCCCCTGCTCCCCGCGGATCTGACCCCACCACGGCATGTAAAACGACCGCGAGTTGCACAGATCCGCCCCGTGAATCGCCTTTGGCCAATCTCCGGGGATCAGCATGCCCTGCATGCGCGGAATCACCGACACGTCTTGCGGTCCATTGCTGAATTCAACCGCCTTCGGCCAGTTCACCCCGTCCAGCCGCACGCCCTCTTCGCGCGCAGTCAGTTCAAACACGATCTCCGTGCCCATTACGTTCGCCGTAAGCCGGAATTCGAGGCCGGGCGCCTCGGGAAAATCACGCAACGTGGCGGTCATCCCCACGCTGTAGCCCGTGTTGAACGCCTCCATCTTCACGTCGCGCGCCGAGCGCAAACCGATCTTCTTCTCCGCCAATTCGATGTCGCGATCATCGCACGGCAGAAAACGCCACTCCGCCCCGGCGGCCTTCACGTTCAAGGCAAAATCCGCCTTGGACCACCGCAGCGTCAGCGCGGGCGTATTCACTGTCCATTCGGAATCGCCGTCCTCGAAGCGCCCCTCCGGGCGTTGCGGGTGTTCTGCCGCATGGCCCCACAACCACATCCGGACATCGTCGATGGCCAGATAGAGTTCGTTGAATCCCTTCTCGTCCACGGCCCCCGACGCAACACGTTTCTCCAACTCCGCCAGTTTGGCCGCTTTCTCCGCGTCCAGCTCCGCCGGCACGGTCACCGCATGCAGGCGCTCCACGTAGAATTCCAGCGTTTTCAGTCGCGGCGCCAACGCATCGTCTGCGCCCAAGAGCGCCATCGACACCAGAAGCATGTGAATCATCGTTGTTCCCTTTCTGAAATCCTCAGCGCAAAGTCGCCATTGTCTCGTCTATCGCAGTCTGCGCCGTCCATGCGGGTCCATCAGCAATCCATCAGTTCTATGGCCAGGGCCCACACATTGTCCGAGATATCCCGCAGCCGCATCGCATCCTTTTCCGTCGTGACTACCCGCCCGGTTCGCGGAATGCGATCCGCGGGGATCACGCCGTGATCCGGGAGCACGACTCGGCTCCGCACGGCCGCGCCCAGACTCTCCAGGGTCCGGAAGAAGGACTCAGGATGCCCGATGCCGCACAGCGCCGTCACCTCTTCGCCGCGCAACGTATCGAGCGGCGCGGCCTGCCCGTCCGACACCCGCCACAGGCCGCAGGGTGCATGGCATGCCCTGCGGACAGGTTGCTGCGGGCAGTACTTCCGAACTTGTGCAGTCAGCGATTCCACGTCTCTTGCCTGATCACAGCGCGTAAGCAGGACATGCGTCGCCCGTCCCATTGCGGACAACGGTTCCCGCAAGATGCCCCGCGGGACCAGGTGGCCGCTGCCAAAGGGATTCACGGCATCGATCACCAGGACGTTTTCGTCGCGTTGGAGCGCCACGTGCTGAAACCCGTCGTCGAGGATTAGCGTGTCGCAGCCGTGTTCGATGGCCGCGCGCGCGCCCAGGACGCGTTGCGCCGCCTTCACGAGGACGACCCCCGGAACACGCCGCCGGATCAGCGCGGGCTCATCGCCCACCCGGGCCGCCAGATCGTCCGGCGCATCTCCGGCGGCAATGAGCAGCGGTTCCGTCTCCTTGCGGCTGCCGTAGCCCCGCGTCAACACGGCCACCCGTCGCCCGGCGGCAATCTCTTTCTGCGCGCGCTCGATGACGGCGGGGGTCTTTCCGGTGCCTCCCGCGGTGATGTTTCCAAAGCTGATCACGCGGGCATCGACGCGGGTCCGCATGCCCTGCAAACGGAACCACATCCCGGCGCGCACCGCCGGCGTCAACGCCTGCAAAAGCGCCGCCAAGGCAACGGGAATGGGTTCTCCCCGCCGAATCCGTTCTGCAAGCGCGTGCATGATGTTCATCGCGGCGCAAACCGCTTTCCGCTGAACTGCCGCACCAGCCCTTTGAGTTCGAGCATCGTAAGCGAACTCAGCGCCTCCGACACCGAGATCCGGCACGCAAGCGAGATTTCGTCCACAAAAGAGCCCTCGGGCGAGAGCACCGCCAGCACATCCTTCTCCACTTCGCTGACGGCCGGCACGGGCGTTGCCGCGGCCGGAACGTGCTCGGGCGGCGCTGCGTTTGCCGCCGCCTTCTGTGCCGCGCGCGAGGGCGCCGGCGCCCGCCGGGCGGCTGCGGGCACTTCCAGTTCCGCCAGAATATCCTCCGCGCTTTCCACAAGCTTTGCGCCTTCGCGTATCAGGGTATGCGGGCCCAGGCTGTTGCGGTTGCCCACCTGGCCCGGCACGGCAAAGACTTCCCGGCCCTGTTCCGCCGCCTGCCGCGCGGTGATCAACGCCCCGCTTCCGGGCGGCGCTTCCACCACCACAGTGCCCATAGACAAACCGCTGATGACGCGGTTGCGTTGTGGGAAGTTCCCTTTCAAGGCCTTCATCCCCATGGGAAACGGCGACACGACACAGCCGCCTTGAATGATCTCATGCATCAGTTCGGCATTCTCCGCCGGAAAGACGACATCCACGCCGCAGCCAAGCACCGCAATCGTGCGTCCGCCCGTTGAGAGCGCGCCGCGGTGCGCCGCCGCATCGACGCCCAGCGCCATCCCGCTGGCCACAGTCAAGCCGCGCGCGGCCAATTCCGTGCCCAGCCTTTCCGCCATGCGCAGGCCATAAGCCGTGGCCTCGCGCGTCCCCACGATCGCCACGCAGAACTGATCCGCCTCGTGCAGATCGCCGCGCGTGAACAGCGACAACGGCGGGTCGTAGATCTCGGCGAGCCGGGCGGGATACAGCGGGTCTTCCATCGTCACGAAGCGGACTTCATACTTCTCGATGGCCGCTTCCTGCGCCTCGAGATCCACGAACTCCCTGTACTGCCGTATCCGATCCGCGAGCCGTTCCCCCACCACGTCTTCGAGTGCGCTTGCCGAAGCGCGCAACACCTCGCGCGGCGTGCCAAAGCGCGCCAGCAATCGGATGAACAGCGTCGTGCCCACACCCGGCACCAGCGACAGCCTCAACCACTCCCGTTGTGATTCCGTCAGGCTCATGCCATCACCATATCACTCTCCACGGGGCGTTATGCAACGTGCCGGCCCAACGCCTATTCGTGGCGCTTCACCAGCTCGATAAACGCGATGGCACCCTCGTTCACCGGAAAACGGTTTCCCCATGAACCCAGGTATTTCAGGTACTCCACATGGCCGTCCATGAACAGCACATTGCATCCGCCCGGAATATGGTTGAAGCGCGCCACATCCTTCGCCACTTCGCTCGCCGACGAGCCTCCGTTCGGGTCATAAATCCCGGCGATTTCGTCCCACATCACGGCCAGGCCGGATTGGGCCAATGATGATGCGGCCGGGTTGTTGATGTCCGTGACCATGAACCGCTCGACGCCCTCGCGGAGACGATAGATCATGTCGCCGTGCCCGTTTCCACTCCCGGGAAGGACCTCCCAATCGCTGTCCACCAGCCCGGCCGCTTCCGAAGGCGTCGCGCTGTACAAGGAATCTTTCAATTGGCCGATGTTCTCGTCCGTTCCCGCGCCCATCGCATCTTCCGTCTGCGTCATCCACGGCTCGATGGCCCATCCCAGATATACGTACGGATGCTCGTAGACCTCGCACGGCTCCACGATGCCGTTGGCAACATGCGTTGCATGCGGATAATTCTCTGCGGGCGTCTTCCCCTCGTCCCACAACTCCTGTGCCGTCGCCCCAAATTGGTTGCTGGGACAAACCAGGATATCCAGGTCCGTGAGATACTCCGGAAACACCGCTTCGGCACGAAAGATCAGGCCGGGAGACGTCTCGCCCGAACAGCCCGTCGACTTCATGGACGGAAAGCGCTGGCCGGGACTCTCATCGGCATACATTTTGAAGACAACGCCCGCCTGCTTCAGGTTGTTCGCGCAACTCGACCGGCGCGCAGCCTCCCGCGACCGCGCCAGGGCCGGCAGAAGAATGGCAGCCAATATCCCGATGATCGCGATGACCACCAACAGTTCAATTAGTGTAAAACCCCGGCGCGACATGAGCATTCTTCCTTTTCCCAGTTTCCCTGCGATCGTTGCCATATTCATAGAGCGGCGAAACTTCACGGTCTCGCCGCCGTTCCGGCGGACGCGGCAGCCGGCGCCGCCGGCCCCGGACCGCTCTTCTCAATCACAACCTCATCCCGAAGCTTGCCGTCCCTGTCGTAGGCCCGGTACGTCAGCTTGTCCGCAGCACCCGCCTCAATGTCAATCGTCTGATAGGTGGACACTTTGGGGAAGGCCACGGCCGCGTATTCGTGCTGTCCCTGTTCATAGAACTTCGATCCGGAATCGGAGACCACGTAGATGGTTCCCTCCGTGGGCGAACCCACGGCCTTCTCCCCCTTCATCGGGGGGGTCCGCAAATAGGCGTGATCATGCCCCTGAAACGCCATATCCACGTGATATTTGTCGAAAAGATCGCACCACTCCTCGCGCACTTCCGTGTTGTCCCGATGCGGCGCCGAGGAGTAGGCAGGGTGATGATACACGGCAAACTTCCACGTCGCCTTGGAGTCCGCCAGTTGCTTCTCGAGCCAGGCCCGTTGCTTCTTCGCGGCAATATTCGAGTCCAGGACCACGAAGAGGGCATTGCCATACTCGAAATGATAGGCGCGCTCGGCCAACACGCCTTCCGGCCCGTTCTCCGGCAGCGCAAATTGATCCAAGTATAGTTGCGGAAGCGTACCGCTCGAGCACTCGTGGTTCCCGATGGCCGGAACCACTGGCATCCGGTCAAAGACCCCTCGGGTGGCATGAAACAGGTTGTCCCAGTCGTCCCGGTCCCTGCCGCGATTCGCGAGGTCCCCCGCCATGATGCAGAATGCGGCCTTGGGACACCGCGCGCAAGCCTGGTGCAGCATGGTTTCCCACGTGTCGAAACCCACTTGCGCGTCGCCAAGATACAGGAAAGAGAACGACTCCCCGCGGCACGGAGCGGTCCGGAATTCCGCCCAATCGCTCCACGCATCGCCCGTCTTGCTGCCCACGCGATAGACATAGGCGGTGGCCGGCTCAAGACCCGTCAGTCTCGCTTCAAAACGATGCACGACTGGATTATTCGCGATAAGCGGATCATTCAGGACGGAACGTGCCGCCGTGACCTCGGTCACCGCATTCTCCGCCGAATCCTTCTTGCGGTATTGCAGCACGCCCTCCGCGTCCGAGGGAGCGCTTCGCCACTGAACGGCCTGACTCGCGCATGGGTCGCCGTGCCAGGTGATGCAGATCTGGTCCGGCCGAGCCGAAGCCGGGAACGCTGTCGGCCGGGGCGTGCGCGCATGATACAGATCGCGGAGGCGGTCCTTCGCCTCGCCCGCCAGAAACGGAACGGCAATCAGGAGCACAAGCGCGGTGACCGCCAGCGCCCGATGCTTCTTCAACCACGCAACGCTGCCACGAGTCCAAG
>CAILVY010000393.1 GCA_903837785.1 Candidatus Hydrogenedentota bacterium | reverse complement strand
TTGCCCTCATGGCCGGGTCGAGGACGGCCACGGCCTACCCTGCGGCTTTCACGAGTAGACGCGGCGTCCTCGCCGCGTCCGGCAGACCGCCCAAGGCGCAGCGGAAACATCCTCGCCTCGCCCGGAGCGCCGAAGGCGCGGCAAGAAACCAGCCCGGGGCAAGGGCCGAAGCGCAGCGAAGGCCCGCCGCCCCGGGTACCCGGCCCCCAAAAATCCAAGCGCTGAAAGTGCGAGACACGACCCGCGCTACCTTCCTCCTTCTCCTCCTCCTCCGTGCTCTCCGTGCCCTTGTCCGCCTATGGCGTGGCTTGTCCGCCTATGGCGTGGCTTGTCCGCCTATGGCGTGGCTCCGTGGTGAAATCTCTCCTTCTCCCGTTTCTCTCTTTACCAAGTTGCACTTGGTAACGCCCCTGTCTTCGAAGCGGTGCTTCGCCTCGGCCATGGCCGGAAAGCCCACGAACGAAGCGCAGCTTCTGGGACAACCCCGTTGCCAAGTCCAACTTGGCAACGAGAGGGAGAAAGCGCTGCTTCACCCTGCGCCGGCGCAGAACCCGTCTTCGCCCTCGGCACAGGCGTGATACCCGCCCGAAGTGAAGAACTGGATGAGGCGCAGGAGTTCACTCAGGCTGATCTGCCAATCCCGGGGACTGTAATCGCCGTCGTGCGGCGCGCAGCTCTGGTCGCCCGCCCCGGGCGCATAGCCGTCTTCCGTTCCCGCTTCGCAGTGGAACCCGCCTGACGTGAAGAACTGCACCACCCGCAGGAGCTCCGTCAGGCTGATTTCCCCGTCCTGGTTCTGATCCGCGGTCAAAACCGCTTCCAGATCGCCCGCACCCAGCATCGAAGTATTCCCCGCCGCGTCCGTCGCGGTCGCGGTGATCGTCATCCCCGCATACGGCGTCAGGTCCACCGCGCTGCTGAAAATGCCCGAGGCATTCGCCGTCACCGCATCAAGCAAGAGCCGGCCCTGATTCCCGTCATCCGCGAACAACTCCACCACCGCCAGCGGCGCCGCCGTACCCTGCACCGGCCCCAGCATCATCAACACCGGCGCGGCCATGCCAGCGTTCCCGCCCCCGGACAACACAATTCCCCCGCCGAGATTCCCGAAAAGGCTGTTCCGCGAAATCGTGTTTCCGAGCGCTTCGACCCCCGAGACCTCCACCCCCGCCAAGCCGTTGTACGCAATCACATTCCCCGCCCCCGGCTCGACACCGCCCACCAGCGTGTTCACGCCGCTAATCAAGACGCCCTGACCGCCGTTCGGCACCGGCGTCACCCCATCCGCACCCACGCCAATCAAGTTTGCCTTGGAGCAGCGTCTCGGCGCTGCCTGCACCGTATACCGCTACCCCTGCACCGGCATTGCCTGAAATCACGTTGCCCGCACCGGGAAGCCCGACCACAACAGACTCGGCAGGCTCACTTCCATCCGCGCTTCCGATCATTACTCCCACGCCATTGGCCAGCGGGTTGAGACCAGAGCTATCCACGCCCACATAATTCCCGAGGAACTGATTGCTTCGACGTTGTGTGGGCATCTCATAGCCCGTGATGCACACGCCTGCCACGGAATTGCCCGAGATTACATTGCCCGCACCCGGCGCCGCCCCGCCAAACACGCCCTCTACCGCATAGTCTCCCATCTTGATCTCGATCCCGACGTCGTTGCCCAGCGCCTGCGTTCCCGTAACGTCCGTGCCAATCCTATTGCCCTGGACCGTCAGGTCATAGACGTTATTCATGCTGATCCCCGTCCGAGCGCCGGAAATCACATTCCCCTCGCCCGGATTAGGTCCCCCAATGAACACGCTCTCGCCGACGACATAGATGGCTGTATTGGTACAATGCGAACAAACGCCGCAAGGGGCTGCACAATCCAGAATCTGCAGACCCCCTGCATCCGTCCCAAAGTAGTTCCCTTGTACCTTCACGTTACTGCAGTCACCGATACACAGTCCGGCGCCAGACGCTCCCGAAACAACATTTCCCTGCCCTGGCCCGGAACCACCGATCGAAAGCCTTGTCTCATTTGCCGCCTCGATACCGACTATGGTTCCCGCATCAACACCTTCAGGAAGAGCAGTACCAGGAGCGTTACATCCTATGTAATTGCCTTTTATCCAATTATCATGCCCCCACATCACCACAATTCCGGTGCCATACCCGGCAATGACATTTCTCGTATCGAGGTCGCCGCCACCCACAGCAATCTCGCTGCCTTCATTGATCCAAATACCCGGACCTTCAAGCTCCCGCGACGGGAGCGGACAGTAGGTGCCCGTGGGGTCCGTGCCAACGAAGTTCCCAAAGATCTGGATATTGTGGGCGCTATCGACTCCCAGACCGGCAAAGTTCCCGGAGAGTACATTTGCCTCGTCCGTCAACGTCCCCCCGATGATGGCGTCCGAAACCCCGTTTCTGAGCATAATTCCACAATGGTTCCGAAGCACATCATTCTCTGAACCAATCCGGCAGTTCCTCACCCTATTGCGTGCGGCCGCAACCCCGCTTACATCGATGCCAAAGCCCTCGCGACAACCATCAATGGACAGGCCTTCAATCAGATTGTCCGCGGAAAGGACTGATAACCCCGTGTCTACCACGGGTACGCCGGTCTCCGAGACAGCGCGAATCGTAATGCTCTCGCCGCCATGAATTGCCGTGCCCCCGGAGCTATCCGACAACGACGGCAACAATTCTGTCAGGTAGAGAACACCCTCGACGGAGAAGGTGACATCATCCGCGCCCGCGGTATTGTTGGCGGCGATAATCGCCTCGCGGAGGGAAATCACCGTATCTGCTCCGGGATTCGTCGTAAGGGCCGCGATCGACGCTGTGTCGCCGTCCAGGACATCGTTGAGCGTGTCGACTGTCACGGCCTCCGCCAGGGCGAGCCCTGGCAACAGGATCATCCATGCGAGCAGGAACACTGGACGGCACGTGCGGCAGGCTTTCCTGAAAGGCTCCATCCCGACGTCTCCCCGGGCGCGGACCCCATGCACCCCGTAAAATCAACCCCGTAGGAAATATAGCACGGCCCCTGATGGGGGTCAACTCCTTTCTTGTGGCGCTTCGGGCACAGACGCCGCCTCTTGCATCGCTGCGGCGGCGATGCGCCGCGGAGGGCACGCCGTGCTTGTGCGCCTCTGGGGTGGTCATCCTCCCCGGCCCGGCCGAAACACCCGATGAAACGGCAAGACCTTGCCGTTCGCCGGATGCCGTCTCGTCCGGGCGATGGCGCCGTTCGGGTTGTATCGGGCGGGGGTGGCTGTATATCGTAACGGCGGGGTTCTTCCCCACGGAGCAAGGAGAACGATATGCGTGCCACAATGACGTGCATGGCCCCGCTGCTGTTTGCGGCGGCGGCCTTCTGTGAGCCGGTGACCCTGTGGACTCATTCGGCCTCGGGCGCCTTGAGCGCGGGCCCGGCGGTGGCCGACCTCTCGGACAGCCCCGGCCTGGAGACGGTCGTGGCCGGGACGGGCGGCGTGCGTTGCCTGAACGCGCAGGGGGCGCCGCTGTGGGAATCCACGGCGGGCTTCGAGAGCGCCGTCTTTCTCGCGCCGGCGCTGAGCAATCCGCTGGCTTCGGGGAAGCGCGCGGCCGCCGTTCTCACGCTGGACGGGGTCCTGACGGCGTTGGACACCGGAAGCGGCAAGACGCTGTGGCAGCACGCGCTGGGGGCGGCCTGCACGGGCCTCGTGTGGTGCGATCTGACCGGAGACAACACGGACGACCTGGCGGTCGGCACGAAGGACAAGGGCATTTTCGCCTTTTCGAGCGACGGCGCGCCGCTATGGGCCTTCACGGAACAGGAATTGGGCCGCGCTCCGGCCTTGAGCGGCCCCCTCGCCGCGTTGGATGTGGATGAGAACCGGCGGCAGGAAATCGTCGCGGTGGACAGCGCCGGCCCGATCTGCCTGGATTCTTCGGGGAAAGTGCTCTGGCAGAGCGAACAGGAGGGCGTTTTCAGCGGGGTCCTGGCGGCCCTTCCGCCTGGGGATGACGGCATCCCGAGGCTCTATTGCCTGGCCGGGGCCGTGTTGTACGCCTTTGATGCCGGGGTGGGCGATGTCCTCTGGAAATGTCCCATCGACGGATTCTCGAAAGCGGTAACGCTGGCGCTCGGGGACCTGGATCGCGACGAAGCGCCGGACATTGTCGTGGGCAGCGACCAGGGGGACGTGGCGGCCGCCGGCAGTGACGGCAAGCTGCTGTGGAAGACGGCGGCGGCGAAGAACGCGCCGGTGCATCTCGTCGTTGGCGATGCGGACGCGGACACGATGCTGGAGATACTGGCGGCGGGAGGTGATGGCGTGCTGCACGTGCTGGATGCCGGGGGCGAGCCCAAGAGCAGCCTGGCGGGCGTCGCGCCGATCGGGTACGCGCCGGTGCTGGCGGATCTTGACGGCAGCGGAACGACCTGCCTCCTGTACGCGGATGCCACGCTGCACTGTGCCGTCCTGGGAAGCAAGTACGTCCCGGAATTGATGCCGTGGCCGATGGAGGGCGCGACTATCTCCCGGACGTATTCTCTGGCACAGCGAGGCGCCCCGAGCGCGGCCCTCAGCGAGGAAACACAGGCGCTGCTCGCCCAGGGCGGACTGGACACGGCGGAGGCCGGGCTGCCGCGCGGATGGAAGGCGGAGAAGGGCGCGGCGGACCGGTGTTCCGTGGACACTCAAAGCAAGATGGCCGGCGAGGGCTGCCTGTGCGTCCAGCCGGGCGGCGAGGAAATGATCCTGGCATCGGGCGAAGTGAAGGCAGGCCCGGAATTGCAGGGCATCAGCGCCGTGGCAATGTCCAAAGGGCCGGAAGGAGCGCGGGCCCTGGTTCGTTGGGTGGGGGCGCGCGGCGTTCTCCGGGAGGATGCGCTGCAGGTGCGGCAGACCACCGCGGAAGGCTGGCGGCGATTCAATCTGAACGAAACAAGGACCCCGTTGGGCGCCCGGGCTATCGTCATGGTGCTCGTGTCGCCGGCAGGCGGGACCGAGCCCACGTACTGGGACGAAGCGCAGATCACGGGTTCGATCCGCCTGATTCCGCAGGCGCAGGTCTTCGTGAATCAAGTGGGCTACGAATCCGGCGCGCCCAAGTTCTTCACGGTCTGGAGCAACTTCAAGGCGAAGAACGCGAAGTTCACCGTGCGCAGCGGGGAACAGGAATACGCGGCGGCCTTGTCGGATGCGGTGCAAATCACCGGGGCCTACGACAGTGCCTGGGACGGATATTACTGGCGGGGTGATTTCAGCACCTACGAGGGTTTGGGGACGCACGCGATAACCGTGACGCTCGATCAGGTGAGCGCACGGAGCGTCTCTTTTGAAGTCGGCCCGGATGTGTTGTGGAATCGCGCACTCGAAACCGCGCTCAGCGCCTTCCGCTACAACCGATGCGGCGTGGCCGAAGCGCCCTGCCACGAGGCCTGCCATTTGGATGATGCACTCGAGGCCCAATCCCTGACGGGGGGTTGGCACGACGGCACGGACTACGGCAAGACCGGCACGCCCTGGGATACGCTCGAACTGGCGACGGCCTACAGCATCACGAAGTGGAAATTGGACGCGGCGAAGGACTCCCCGATGGGCCGTGTTTTCCTGGATGAAGTGAATTGGGGGGGGTTGCTCGTACTCCACTCGCTGCGGCCGGATGGATCGGCGCTGCCTTCGCTCGTGTCGAATCCCGAGTATTGGGGACCTGCGGAAAAGGAAACGGACAATCAACCGAACACGGGCGATGAACGCAAGGCGGAGCCCAACGCGGCCGGCGATCCGTCCCTCCATGGCGCGGCGCTGGCGCGGCTTGCCCGCCTGCAGCCGGAGAACGCCGCACTGCGCGAAGGCGCGGAACGGGCGCTGGCCTGGGCGCTGGCGCATAACGTTCGGGGGACGATGCAGTTCGCCACGGCGCTGGACCTCTTCTTCGCCACGAAAGAGGAGAAATTCGGGCAGTTGGCGCAGGAGCTTCTGCCCAAGGCCGACCCGGCCATTGGAGAAAGCCTGAACGAGTACGACGCCGAATTTGAACCGCTGGTTTCCACAACGTTTGAACTCGCGGGCGTCCTGAACAGCCGCGTGGACACCTTCCTCAGCCTGTCCCAGAATCCGTTCGGCGTCTATGCGTCCGGCACGGCCCTGAAAGTCAACTACTTCGAGACTCCCGCGGACGCGTCCGGCGCGCTGACGGGGAATTCGACGCATGTGCTCGAGGCGGCCGCCCTGGCGGCCACGGCGTTTCGCTTCAAGCCGACGCCGGAGTACAAGCAGTTCATTTACGATCAACTCAACTGGATTCTGGGCTGCAATCCGTACGGAATCAGCCTCATGGAAGGGGCGGGCAAGCGCTTCGCGCCGAGCTATCTGCAACGCTACACGGCGGGCGGACTGGCCCGCGGCGCGGTGCCCGGCGCCATTGCCAACGGCATCAGCGGGAAAGGCCCGGGAGACGATCGTCCCGCCTTCGACATGAGCGGCGCCGAGAAGCCCAATGGAATCACGAATGCGTGTTCGCTCCGCAATAACGTCCTGTTCGTAAAAGCGTTGTGCAACCTCAAACGCATCCGGGTGGGCGCCGCCCGCTGAGGATGCCCGATGATTCCGGCCGCGAACACGGCCCTCGCGTGAGACGGCGTGTTCCGCGGACAACCCAGGAGTTCGCCTGTGTCAAAGCATCTCTTGTTCGCCGCAGTGTGGGCCGCGTACGCCGCCGGCGCCTCTCAACCCGAGGTGAAATGGACCTTCGAGGGGCAATCGAACCTGTACGGCCCGCCTCTAGTGGCCGAGATGCACGCCAATCCCGGCCTGGAAACCCTCGTGGCCGACAGCGAGGCGAAGCGCCTGCGCTGCATCAGCGCCCAGGGCCAGGAACTCTGGGCCTATGACGGCGGCTGGAAGAAGCGCCTGATCTCGGCGCCGGCGCTGGATGAGACGACGGGGCGCCTCGTCATCGCCAACGCGGACGGCTGGCTGCGCTGCGTGGCTGCAGGGACGGGCGTGGAACAGTGGCGCGCGGAAGTGGGCCTGGTGGAATGGGGCGGCGCGCTGTGGACGGATCTCGATGGCGACGGCGCAAACGAGGTGGTGGTTGGCTTGGAAGAGAACGGCGTGGCCGCCCTCAACGCGGACGGCACGATCCGCTGGCACTTCAAAGGGAAAGACGGCGCCGCGCCGGTGAATGTGCGTTGTCCGCTGGCCGTCTGCGACATCAACGGAGACGGGAGGGCAGAGATCTTCGGCTGCGGCCTCTGGGGACCCTTCGCCTTGAACAACGACGGCACGCTGCTGTGGGAGCACAAGACCGGCGACGATTTCATCAGCGCGCCCGTGCTGGCGGAGGGGACGCTGTACTGCACGTCGCGCAACGATCACTTGTTGTGGGCGCTGGACGCCCAAAGCGGCACGCCCCGGTGGTCCCGGCCGTTGCTGGGCGTCACGGGCCCGTACGACGGTTCATCCATTGCGGTGGGCGACATTGATCAGAAGTCCGGCCTCGAGATCGTCGCCGGCGACGCCGCCGGA
The DNA here is from genome assembly GCA_903837785.1 of Candidatus Hydrogenedentota bacterium. Lineage (GTDB taxonomy): Bacteria > Hydrogenedentota > Hydrogenedentia > Hydrogenedentales > CAILVY01 > CAILVY01. The sequence continues at coordinate 17,643 of CAILVY010000393.1, read as the reverse complement.
CATCTGTGCGTCTTCGATGCCGGCGGCGGATTGCGCTGGACGTTCAGCACCGGCCAGCCGGTGCCTATCGCCGCATCTCTGGGCGATGTCGACGGCGACGGCGAAATTGAGGTGCTGGCCGCTTCGGGCGACCACGGGCTGTATTGCATCGACGCGCGCGGCGCCCTCGAATGGAAATTCACCACGGGATTGCGCCTCGTTTACCCGCCCAGTCTTGCGGACATCGACGGCGACGGACAGACTGACGTGCTCGTGTGCGGCAGCGACCACCGCCTCCGCTGCCTGAGCGCCGCCGGACGCCACCGCCCCGAACTCCTCCCCTGGCCGTCACGCCGGGCCGACGCCGCGCAGCACGGGGTGTATCGCGTGGACGAAAGCCGCACGAGACGGATCGCGACGCAACGCGAACTATTCCTGGATGGCGGTTTCGAAGTGGACAAGACGGCGGAAGCCGCCCTGTTCACGCCGGAGAATAAGGACGTTCAGGCCCAGCGCAAGACCCAGCCGCGGGGCTGGCTGATGGAAGGCCCGGGGAAGGCGGCCCTGGATGAGAGCGTCGTGCACTCAGGCAAACGCGCCCTGCGGCTGGAGGGTCCGTCCGCATTCTCGACGATATCCATCCCGCTGGATGCAGGGCTGGGACGGGTGACTGTGAGCGCCCGGGTAAAGGCTGCGGCGCCCGTCAGCATAACGCTGCTATGGGCGGGGGACCGGGCCCCGTCATGGAGGAAACCGGCGTGGCCACGCTCGCCCGGGGGGAAACCGAGGAGGGATGGATCTCGTATCATCTCGAAGGCAAAGTGCCACCGGCCAATGCCCGGCGCCTGTGCATCCATGCCGCCTCGGCGGACAATGAAACGTGGTGGATGGATTCCGTTGCGGTCACGGGCGAATTCGAAGAGATGCCCTCGCTGCGGGCGCTGGTGAATCAGGTCGGGTATGATGCGGGCGCCCCGAAGTGCTTCACGGCGCAGGCCAACTGGAAGGCGGAACGGGCCGAGTTCGCTGTCTTGCGGCAGGACGGCAGCGAAGCCTTCCGGGCGCCGCTCGAATACAAGGGACGCATCCAGGGACACTACGGCCCGGACTGGGGCAACGAGTACTGGCGCGGCGACTTCTCGGCGTTCAATGAGCCGGGGCGTTACCGGGTGCGGATTCTGCTGGACGGCGCCTCGGACGATTCATGGCCCTTCGAAGTCGGGCCGAATGTCCTCTGGAATCAGACGTCGCGCCCGGCCTATCGCTTCTTCTACTATCAGCGCTGCGGCACGGACGTTCCCGGATTTCACGGGCCGTGCCATCTGGACGATGCGGCGAGTCCGGACGGCGCGCGCCAATATGACCTCCGGGGCGGCTGGCACGACGCTGGCGACTACAACAAGTATCAGAACGCTCCCTATGTCTACGGGCTGGCGCGGGCGTACAACATCGCCCAAGCCGGGTTCGATCTGCAGGACGAGGACGGCAACGCGCGATTCGATTTCCTGGACGAGATTGTGTGGGGCGGCGAGCACACGTTGCGCATGATCGCCCCGGACGGATCCGCCTACGGGGACATCACCTCGGGCTATGGCTATTGGGGGCCGCCGGAAGTCGAAACGGACAACCGCCCGGGCACCGGGGATGAACGCCGCATCCGAGGGAATGAATCGGGCAATGACTCCGGCATTCATGCCGCCGCGCTTGCCCGGATTGCCGCGAGCGTACCCGACCCGAGGCCGTGGATTGAAGGGGCCGAGCGCGGGCTGCGTTGGGCCCTGGAACATCAGATCCGGGGCGTGGCGCAGTTCAGCACGGCGGTGGACCTCTATCGCGCGACGCAGAAGGAGGACTATGCGCGGCTGGCCAGGGAATTGCTGCCTTCGCCGTCGGCCGCGCCGGACGTCGTTGATGCACTGCACCGCTACGATGAGGCCATCAAGGAAGATCACAGCGAGGCCTTGCGGGCCGCGCTCGTGGCGCGTGCGGAAGAGCTGCTCGCGCTGGCGGAGAATCCCTTCGGGGTCTACACGTTTGGCCCGAAGGAGCATCCCAATTACTTCAACACGCCGGCGGACAAGAGCGGCTGGCATGTGGGCACGAGCAGCCATCTGCTGGAGGCGGCCAACCTCGCCGCGCTCGCCTATCAGTACGCGCCGGACCCGCGCTATCTCCGCTTCGCCTATGATCAATTCAATTGGACGCTTGGAACGAATCCCTATGACCTCAGCCTGATGGAAGGCCAGGGCAGCGCGTTTCCGCCCTCCTATCATCAGCGGCTCACGTTCGCGGGGGTGGCGCGCGGGGCGGTGCCGGGCAGTGTCGTGAACGGCATCACCTGGCGAGGTCCGGGCGATGACCGGCCATTCTTCGACATGACGGGCGCCGATATTCCGGCGTTCGAGCCGAACGAGGTCTGGCTGCCGCACAACACGAACTACCTCAACGCGCTGGCGAACTTGCACGTCGCGACGAATCCCGGAAAGATGCCGTAATCGAGGAAGATGGCCGGAGCCCCGGAAGAAGCGCTATCATGGCGCCCATGTGGATGCAGTCGACAAGCGAGAAGGAACAGCGATGAGGAACCGAGTCTTGTCCCGTGGACTGCGGGCATTCCTGTTCCTTGGAAAGTGGGGGCTGCTTTACGCACTGCTTCCCGGCGCTCTTCTCGCGGCGCTCGAATGGGGCCTCCGCGCAACCCAGGTGGGCCAACCCTGCGGCTACCTCATCCAGAAGGACTTCGACGGCGCGGCGTATCGTCTTCCCAACAAGCGCTTCTTTCAGCGCTTCTCCTCGCTGCCCATCGACAGCATTGCGGACTGGGATACGATGGAGTTCCTTGCCCCGGTGCAAAAGGCGCCCGGCGCGTACCGCATTTTCATCTTCGGCGAATCGGCGGCATACGGAGCACCGTATGCGGGGTATGGATTCCCGCGTTATCTCGAGGCAATGTTGCGCGCGCGATTCCCGGAAAGGAACTTTGAGTTCTATAACACGGCCTGTCCCGGCATCAACTCCTACATCGTGCAGGCCGTGGCGCATGCCTGCGCAGCGCTTCAACCGGATCTCTTCCTGGTGTACATGGGCAACAACGAAGGCAACCCGCCCTTCTCCCCGCATTCGGTGTTCGGGCGTTCTGCCATACTGTCGAAACCTGCGGTCGTGCGCGCCTGGATGGAGCTGAGCGGTTTGCGCACGGCCCAGGCGGGCGTGGCGCTCCTGCACAAGCTCCATCTCGATCCGGAAAGCCCGGCACTGACCTGGACACAGGATCCGATGAACCTGGATTTGATCCATGCCCGTTTCGAAACGAATCTGCTGGATATCTGCGCGGCAGGTTCTGCAGCGGGCGCTTCCGTGGTCGTCTGCACCCTGGGCAGGAATATTGCCGGGTTTCAGAAGGAAGAAGGAATTGCGGCGGCGTCCGCCTTCACCGGCGTGGCCATCAACCGCCTCATCCGCGAGGCGGCAGGCCGGCTGAAGGACAAGAACGTCCGGTTGGCCGACATCGAGAATACCCTTCGGCAGAATAGTCCTGATGGCATGCCGGGGGACCGCTTCTTCGAGGACCGGGTGCATTTCACCTTCGAGGGAAATTATCTCGCGGCACGCACCATGTTCGAGCAGATCGCCCCCCTGCTCGCGACAGCCGGAGCACCGCCTGCCGCTGAGGCGCTGACGGAAGGGCAGTGCGAGGAGCGGCTGGGCCTGTCTCCCGCGGCCAGGAAACGAATGCGGGCCATGAGGCGCCAGACCGACGGCAAGGCGGCGGACCCCGCATTGCAGCCCGCAGAGACAGATGCGGAACGGGCCGAGATCCTGGATGGTTTCAGGCGGGCATGCAGCCTTGCCAAAGACGACTGCATCCTGCACATGCTCTTCGTCCGCGCGCTCCTCGACGCGGATCTTCCGCAGGAAGCACTGAGGGAGGCGCAGGCGCTGCAACGGATCTGCCCGTGCCACCGGGCTGTTCACCGCTTGCTGGGGCTGGCCTTGATGCGTTCGGCGGACGCTGACGGTTCCCGACGGGAATTGCTTGAGCAACTCAGGCGCTATCCGGACGACACGCTGTCCGAGGTCCGATTGAAAAGCCTCCCGCCCCCGCCGTGAGCGCCGGGCTGTTCCCCGGATGTGCACGCGTTGCCGGAGTCCGGCCGAAAGCCCCCGCTAGACTTGTGCGGGCGCGGGCCCGGCGGGCAGTCCTTCCGGCACATCGCGGCCCCAAAGGACCACCGACCCCTTGCCGTTCTCCTTGGCCAGGCGGAGGGCATACTCCACCCGGGGCTGCAACACCGGCCAATCCTCGCCATCGGCCGGGGCACAGATAATCCCGCAACTGAAATTCATTTTGAGTCCCGCGAGGGCATCGGCGATCGTCGAAAGGCGCGTTTGGACGCGTTTGGCCAAAATTTCCGCCCCGAGATCATCGGTTTCCGGAAGAAACAAAAAGAAGGTCTCGCCGCGATAGCGCCCGGCCAGGTCCATGGTGCGGATACTGGTCAGGATCACGCCCGCGAGGCACGTCAGCAGCAGATCGCCCATGGACGTGCCGTTGGCGGCGTTCACTTCCGCAAATTCATCCACGTCCAGGAGCACAATGCTGGCGGAACGCCGGTAGCGCTGCACCCGCGTCAGTTCCTCGCGCACTTCCTTTTCGAGCGTGTGCCGGTTCAACATCCGGGTCATCGGGTCCACACGGACCATTTCTTCATAGGCCCGCCGCCGTTCGAGCACGGCCTGCACCCGGGCCACGAGCACCACGGGATCGAAGGGCTTTGTGATGCAATCGTCCACCCCGCTTCGCAACGCCCGCACGAGGACATCGGTTCTGTCCTGCGGGGCCAGGAAGAAGAAGGGAATGTCGCGGGTTGCCGGACTCAGCATCAACTTTTCCCGAAGATTGCATCCGTCGCTCTCGCAAATCGAGAGTTCCGCCAGCACCAGGTCCACCGGGCCGTCCTTCAGGCGCTTGACGGCGTCCCAGCCGTTGCCGGCCGTCCGCACATTGAAGCCTGCCCGGCTCAGGTAATCGCGCATGCTGTGCAATGCGATGGCATCATCTTCGACAATGAGAATGCTGGGCGCTTGAATGCTCTTCTGCATGACGCCTCCAAGGAGATCGATCCCAAATATCAACCACGCGTGTACTGCCGTCACTTTAGTTGAAGGCAAGACTCATTTGCAATAGGAACTGGAAACCCCGCCGCGCCGGTGATCGGTAACGGCGGGGCAGAGCCTGTGGCCGTGAATCATCCCGCAGACCGGGCCATCCGGAATCCGTGTCCCCACCACGTTCCATCGGGTGCGCCCTTCGCCCGCTGGGCAGACCGGCAGTAATTGCCAGCATATCCCCAACTCCCGCCGCGCAACACCCGTGAGCTTCCCGCATCTGGTCCGATGGGGTCGGCGACAACGCCCTGGATCTCGCATGCCGCGTAGTAACCGGCGTCGTACCAGTCCTGGCACCATTCCCACACATTGCCGCTCATGTCGAAGGCGCCGATCGGGCTGACGCTATACTGCGTATCCACGTGGACGCCATCATAGTATCCGACGGGCGTGGTAAGCGGATAGGCCAGAAAGCCCAGCGGGTTGGTCCCAAAATCATTGCATCGGGTTCCGTCCACCGTGTCACTCATGAAACTGTAGATCCAGTGACGGTCGGTATCCCATGCCGCGGCATGTTCCCATTCCGCCTCGGTGGGCAGCCGAAATCCGTTCCGCACAGGTTCATAGCGCTGCCAGGTTGTCTGGTCATAGCACAACTGCAAACCGTGAATCTCGCTCAGCCAGTTGCAGAAGCAGATTGCGCCATACCACGACACCTCCACCACCGGATGGGTGGCCATGGGGTGGGCATCGCGGATGATGGGCGCAAAACGGCCTTCCGTAAAGGTGATTTGGCTGTTTCCGGATTCGATGTCAAGGACCACCACCCCACTCGCATAAACGTCACCGCCGCCGTAAGCGAAACCATCCCCGTTGCGGAGATACCCGCTCCGGTTCGCCCAATTGAGCGCGTCGGCATACTGGCGGTTGGTGACTTCGAAACGGCCAATCTGATAGGGAGAAAGATCCACCCCGTGGGCGGGATGTTCATCGGCAAGAGAATAGGTGCCGTCATCGCCCGAGTCCGTCGCGCCCATGGCGAACGCACCGCCCGGCACGGCCAACATCTCGCCGGGATCGGGCGGGAGACATGGAACGGGAGCAAATCCATCCTCCGAAGCCGCATCCACCTGGTAGCCGCACAAATTAAAGAACTGTATCAGCCGCAAGACCTCATAGAGATTGACGAACCAGTCGGGACCGTCCTGAAAATCGCTGCTGTGGGGGGTGCAATCGTGACCGCCGGTCCCCGGCGCAAAACCGTCCTCCGTGCCTGATTCGCAATGATACCCGCCCGCATTGAAGAACTGTATGACTCTCAGGAGTTCTCCCAGCCCAATTTGTCCATCCGAATTCATGTCCGCGGAGTGCGTTTGCCCCACGGCAGCCCCTGACATCAGGAGAAAGGCTCCCGCCGCACATCCCATCGCCAAGACCCAGCCCCGTGTTGAACACATGGTCCCGCCCTTTCCGTGCTGTAAGGCCTTGAATCCCGGATTCAAGGCACCTCTCAACGCCACTGCTTAGATACCTATTGTTCAACGCATAGTACATCAGTTTGTCCCCTTATGCAATATCCCATATGGTTTCGCGTGCCCTTCTTGTGAGAGAATACGGCATGACAACGTGAGGATCGCTCCGGCATGAAGGCCAAGAAAACGCAAAGTCAGTCTCCATCGCGCGCCCAGCAGCCACGAAATAACCAGGCGTACGTGCCGCCGCGGCGACGCAATCCGGTGGTGGCATTGTTTGCCCTCGCGATCCTCGGGATCTTTGTCGTGGGCGGCGTCATGGCGGCGGTCGAGAAGCACCAGCGCAACGCGAACGGCGCGCCGGCCCCATCCGCTGCACCCTTCAAGGGATTTGACACTTCTCGGGAGCCCTCGACGCCCTTTGCCGAAGTGCAGGCGCAGCGCCTCATCGTGGATGTTCACGAACACATCGGGGCCCTTGACCGCGCCCCGATCTATATCGAGGTGATGGACAAGCTTGGCATCGGCAAGATGTGCCTGATGGGGAGTTCGAAGTTCACGCTCACGCTGGACGAGAAATACGGATTCACCGGCTACGACGAGAACAACGAGGAATTGCTCAAGATCGTCCAGCAATACCCGGGGCGTTTCGAGGCGTGGCCCACCGTGAACCCGCTGGACCCGGAGAAGCTGACGAAGTTCAAGGACCTGGTTTCGCGGGGCGCCACGGGGCTCAAACTCTATATCGGGCACGGGTACCTCACACGAGCGAATGAATACATGTTCCATCCCGTGGCGATGGACGATCCCGGGATGCTTCCGCTGTATCAATACTGCCAGGACAACTTCATCCCGGTCTGCATCCATGTGAATCCCTACGACGGCAAGCCGGGCTTTGCCGAGGAATTTGTGGCCGTGCTCACGGCCTTTCCCGACCTGAAGGTGGTCTGCCCCCACTTCATGCTCTCCTCCGTGCGGAGCTTCCGGTTGCAGGAACTGCTGGACGTATTCTCGAACCTCTATACGGACGTCAGCTTCGGCGATTTCTTCATGAAAGAACGCCTCGAATACATCTCGAAATACCCGAAGAAGTTCAAGAAGATCTTCAACGACTATCCGGACCGGTTCATGTATGGGACTGACCTCGTGCTCATTGACACGCCGAAGCATAGCCGGCCGTGGGTGCAGCAGCAGCATGAGGCGTATCTCGACATGCTGACGAAGGACACGTACACGACACCGCTGATCCCCGGGGAGACGCTGCACGGCGTCGCACTGCCGGACTGGCTGCTGGACCGCATCCTGTACAAGAATTTCGAGGCCTTTTCCACGAAGAAGCCCAAAGGCACCCAGATCGCGCACGCGCCGGACTGGAAGCGGATGGGAATCACCCCCAGGGAACGCAAGCCGGGCCAGGCGTTCCCGCCGCCGCCCAAGAAATCAGGAGGCGGCGGAGAATGAGGATCCGGGCCGCGGCACTCCTCGCGTGCATGGCGCTTCTGGCCGCCTGTTGTGACTATGGCAAGCCGAGTCCGCCCGAGCCCGAAGGCAGTGCGGAAGGTCAGGCCGCGCAGGAAGGCGAGGGCACACGTGAAGGCCTCGCCGAAGGCGCGCCGGAGGGCGCCATTGAAGGGGAAGGCGCGGCGCCGGGCGTGTGCGAAACGGACTGCATTTACGAGATCGTTCACAGCTACCCGCACGACCCCGAGGCGTTCACGCAGGGACTCGTCTTCGACAACAGCGTTCTTTACGAGGGAACCGGGCTCTACGGGCACTCGACCCTGCGGAAGGTGGACCTCGATACGGGTTCCTTTTTTCAGGCCGTGGATTTGCCCGCCAACGTTTTCGGCGAAGGCATAACGCTCTTCGGCGACAAGGTCATACAACTCACCTGGCGCGAGAAGACGGGCTACGTCTATGACAAGGCGAGTTTCCAGCTCCTCCAGCAGTTCGCCTACGACACGGAAGGCTGGGGACTCACCCACGACGGCGCCAGGCTGATCATGAGCGACGGCTCCTCGACGCTCTACTTCCTCGACCCCATCACCTTCGCGCGCACCGGGAGCCTCTCGGTCCGTTACAACGGGCGGGCGGTAAACCGCCTGAACGAACTCGAATACGTGAACGGCGAGATACTCGCGAACATCTGGCAAGAAGACCGCGTGGCGCGGATTGCGCCGGACACGGGACGGGTGAAGGGCTGGATCAATCTCGGGGGACTCTTGACGGCGGAAGAGCGTGCCTCGGCGGATGTCCTGAACGGCATCGCCTACGATGTCCAGGGCGGCCGCCTCTTTGTGACGGGGAAGCTCTGGCCGAAGCTCTTTGAAATCCGGCTGCTGCCCAAACCCTGACCCAGCCATCGGGCGGGACTGGTTTCGCGCGCGCGTCGAGGTGTAATATGGACTTGTTGCGCTTCCCGCGGCAGGTCACGTCATAGTTCAGCATGAGGACGGCAACCCTCCAGGGTTGCACCCGAGGAAAGGGAAGGTAATGAGGAGTGCAGGCAGTCTATTCGTATGTCTTGCGTTCGTCCTGGGCATGGCAGTTGCGGCCCCCTGTGCCCATGCCATTAACGCGAGTCCGCTGCCAGTGAAGCTGCAGCAGCCGGACGGAACCCCCATCGAACTGCGTGTGCAGGGCGACGAGTATTTCCACTGGCTTGAGGACATGAACAGCTTCAGTGTGGTGCTGGACAAGGGAACGTATGTCTATGCCACGCTCGACAGCAAGGGCGCCTTTGCGCCCACCGCGCTCGCCGTGGGCAAATCGGACCCGGCCATGCACGGGCTGGCTGCCGGGCTGCTCCCGGAGGAGGGCGCACGCAAACGTTATGCACCGGTATTCCCAAAGGTCAACGCGCCGAAGAGCACCGAACCTCGGGGAACCGTAAAGAACCTCGTGGTGCTCTGCCGCTTCAGCGATCACACGGAGGGCGTGCACACGCGGCCCGCCGCGGATTTTGAGGCCCTCTTCAATGCGCCGGGCGGAGCGCCCGGGGTGGCGCCGACGGGCAGCGTGCGCGACTACTATCTCGAAGCGTCCTACGGCGCGCTCGAACTCAACAGTACAGTGGTGGCCTGGGTGACCCTGCCGCACGAAGAGGCCTACTACGCCGCGAACACGGACGGCCTCGGGGGCACGTACCCGAACAGTTCGGAGTGCATGGTGAAGGACGCGCTGGATCTCGTGGATCCTGTCGTGGACTTCGGGGAGTTCGACGAGAACCACGACGGCTACATAGACGCCATCACAATCATCCATTCCGGGTATGCCGCGGAGACCGGCGGCGGGGGCGGAAACTGGATCTGGTCGCACCGCGGTTCACTTTGGCCTGTCTCGCCCACCGGTTGGCTCAGCGCCGAAGGCGTCAAGGTCTTCGACTATCACACGGAAGCGGCCTTGTGGAGCACCATAGGCACGGGGATTACCCGCATCGGCGTGATCTGTCACGAGACCGGCCATTTCTTCGGCCTCCCGGACCTCTACGACACGGACAGCACCCCCGGCGAAGGCATCGGCTCGTGGGGCCTGATGGCGAACAGTTGGGGCTTTGATTTCTCGCAATTGCATCCCCCCCACTTGTGCGCGTGGTGCAAGATCCGGCTCGGCTGGATGACCCCCACGATCATCAGCACGCCGGGCACGTACAGCCTTCAGCAACTCTCCAATCACGCGGAAGCGTACCGGATAGACCTCAATTTCCCAACGAATGAGTACCTGCTGGTGGAGAACCGCCAACCCGCCGGCTTCGAGAGTGACATCCCGCACGGAGGGCTTGTGTTTTATCACATCGATGAATCGGCGAGCTATAACACGCAGGGTTATCCCGGCCAGGACGGATGGCCGGGGAACGGCAATCACTATCGGGTGGCCGTGCTTCAGGCGGATGGGGAATATGACCTGGAACGGGGCCAGAACCGGGGCGATTCGGGCGACCCCTACTATGCGGGCGGCGTTACGGCGCTCACGCCGATGTCCGTGCCGAATACCGGGGCCTACCGCCTCGGCCATGTGGCTCCAACGGATCTCGAGATTACGGAAGTCAGCGCTCCGGGCGCGAGCATGACGTTCACTCTGGGCACCGGGGATGACCTCGGCTTGTCGCCGCGCAGCAACTTCGCCGTGGGGGGCCCCGTTGGCGGTCCGTTCGCTCCCGCTTCCGCGGCGTACACGCTGAGCAATTCGAGCGCGGATACGGCGTTGAATTGGAGTGTTACGGCGGATGGCTGGGCGCCCTGGCTGAGCATCACGCCGTCCAGCGGGACGCTCGACCCGGGCGAGAGCCTCCCCATAACACTTGAAGTGACCCCGAGCGCGGCAACGCTGCCGTCCAACGCCTACGTGGTCAATGTCACGTTCCGCAATGAGGACAGCGGCTGGTTCCACACAATTCAGGCAAGCCTCACGGCGGCGGTCCACTGGTTCCCGCTCGACAGCGATCCTGGTTGGGCTACCGAGGGAGGCTGGGCCTTCGGAACGCCCGAAGGCAAGGGCGGCACCCATGGCCGCCCCGACCCTGCTTCCGCCCATTCCGGGGCCAACGTTTACGGCTATAATCTGGCCGGGGACTATGAGAACAGCCTGGGGGCACCCCAACATCTGACGACGGCCGCCCTGGATTGCCGCAACGTCGCGAACGTCCGGCTGCAATTCCGGCGCTGGCTGGGGGTCGAGGGACCGGCCTTTGATCACGCCGGCGTTGAAGCCAGCCGCGACGGCGTGCACTGGAGCAGCCTTTGGGCCAATGCGGCTGAGACCACGGATGACTGCTGGCAGAACGTGGAGATGGATCTCTCCGGCCTTGCCGATCATCACATGCTGTATCTTCGCTGGTCCATTGGCCCGACGGACCGGACGTGGAACTACTGCGGCTGGAATCTGGACGATATCGCCATCTTGGGCGACGCGTCTCCGGGCGAAGGGGAAGGCGAAGGCGAGGGCGAAGGCGAAGGCGAGGGAGAAGGCGAAGGCGAGGAACAACCGATCGTGATAGACTTCTGCAACGACTTTAACCTCGTCGTGACGAATCCCTTCCTTGATCAACTCGGCGAGGAGTATCGCCAGCTTCTGGACCTGCTGGCGCCCGATATTGCCGACATCAACGGCACGTTTAACGTGGACCTGCACGGGCCGATCGTCATTGAAGTCAATGGCAACGGCATCAAGGACGCCTCGAACGAACTGGGCGTGATCGCCCGCATGCTCGCCGATCCGGCCTTTGACAACGGCGTATACACCCACGCGCAAGTGCGCACCGCCTGGGAACAGAATTGGGAGCAACTCATCAACAAGAATGTCGGCGCGCCACTCAATGCCTTCCTGCCCGCGCTCGCGCCCGGGCTCGCCGAACTGCTGGTTGGCTACATCACCCTGGGAGACGGCGAACTGCTCTCCGTCTCCCCCGAGGCCGCGAACGGCACGGGCTCCTTCGGATTTGTCGCGGGGCTCTTCGCGCTCCTGGCGGACTATGTGGGCTCTCTCGGTTTCGGCGAGTTTCAGCAGCCCATCCTTGACAAGGCCGATTTCATTGCGTTGGATGCGCTGGTCCTGAACGGGGATGCGGACGGCGATACGTACAGCAACTGGGAGGAGTATCAGTTCTACACGCCCAACGCCTGCGGCGCGAAGGCGGGCAGCCTCGTCGACTTTGTCACGGCCGCGCTGGATCCCGATCTCTATCCCGGCAGCGAAGGCGCCTGTCAGGATCACAACTGCGCCTTCCAGCCGTGGTACGAGATGGGACAGGATCTCTGCCTCGCGGTCCCGTGCAGCGTGACGCGGCTCTATCATCCCCAATGGCGGCGTGACGGGGCGCCGCTCGCAGAGGATGGGCGCATCTCGGGCACGGCAACGCGCACCCTAGCCATCCAGGCGCTGGAAGCGGACGATGCCGGCCTCTACAGTTGCCTCTATCAGGACGGTTCCAAGGCCACGGCCGAGTTTGTGGCCGGCCGCGTGGTCGTGGCCGACAGCGTGCCCGCGACCGGGCCGACGGCATTGGCCGTCCTCACTGGAATCCTGGCCGTCGCCGGCGTAGCATGGAGCTTCCGGTTTTCCCGCAGGAAAACCGCTGTTGATCGATAGGACTGGACAGTCAAGACCCGAGGATAGGCGACTTCATGTCCTCTTCCGCCTGGAGATACGAGCGCACGATGCCGCTCCTCGTCCCGGGGACAATGGCCATCGCACGGCTCCGAGAGGCGTTCGATGCGGCGGAATTTGCCGTTGAAGCGGGGGATGAAAGCGGATTCGAGGCGATTGGCCCCGGGATGAACAGCTCGGCTCAGCACCCCTTGCGTGGCGCTTCCAGCATCCGGGCGGTGATAGCCGACACACAGCTTACGCTGTACGCCGAATTGGGTGCTTTGCGCCGAATGCAGTATTTTATGTTTGTTTTGCCATGTCTTCTGTTGGTTATAGCTTCCGCATTCTTCCTCTACTGGGTGCCCCATGGCGAACTCTTTGTGAGAAACACGGCGCCCTCGTTATTGCTGTCGTTGATGCTCTTCGGTTTAGTGGCCGGCCTTTGGCTGCATCGGCGGACGGTCCGCGCCCTCGATCTGCTCCTGGATTGGGCGCGGCAATAGCCGCTTCGGCTCAACCTTGATTTTCGCGTCCGCTTCATTACAATAGAGCCCGGTCGGAGCGGTTGGGGCCTTGCCATGAGCACAGATGCAAATACGGCCCCGGTGCGGATTCTTCCGGACGACGTGGTGAACAAGATCGCCGCGGGCGAAGTGGTGGAACGACCCGCATCGGTGGTAAAGGAACTGGTCGAGAACGCACTCGACGCCGGGGCGACCCGCATTACCGTGCGGGTGGTGGCGGCGGGCCGGCGGTTGATCGAAGTCCTGGACAACGGGCATGGTATGTCGGAGCAGAACGCGCTGCTGGCCATTGAGCGCCATGCCACGAGCAAGATCCGCCGGGCTTCGGACCTTGAGGGGGTGAAGACGCTGGGCTTCCGGGGCGAGGCCCTGGCCAGCATTGCCTCCGTCTCGAAGTTCGAGTTGGTTTCCCGGCGGGCCAAGGACGGCTCGGCCACCCGGATTCGCATCGACGGCGGCATCCTGCGCGACGTCGAGCAGATCGGCGCGCCGTGCGGCACGCGCATCTCCGTGAATCGCCTGTACTTCAATACGCCGGTGCGCGCCAAGTTCCTCCGGGGCGTCACCACGGAATTGAGCCATTGCATCGACATCGTGCAGCGTCATGCGCTCGCGCGGAAGGGCGTCGGGTTTCAGTTCCTGCACAACGACAAGATGCTCCTCGACATTCCCGAGCATGCCACGCTGCGCGAACGCGTGGCGCTGATCTGGGGGCTCAGCTTCGTACAGGACATGGTTGAAATCACGGGCGAGCGGGCGGGCTTCAATCTGCGCGGCCTGGTTGGCCTGCCCGGACTTAACCGCGCCCAGCGCTCCCATCAGATTTTTCTGCTGAATCAGCGGCCGGTGGTCAACCGGGCGCTCCAGTATGGTTTCGAGGAAGGTTACCGCGAACTCGTCACGATCGGACGGCATCCGGTCGGGGTCATTCTCCTCGAAACCCATCCCCGCTTCGTCGACGTCAACATTCATCCCACGAAACGGGAGATTCGCTTCCGGGACGAGCGTGCGGCGCGCGATGCGGTTCGGGACATGGTTCGTGATGCGCTCGGAGGACTCGTGAAGCACGAACGCCCGGAACGCGTGCCTTCGCCGCTCCCGGCCGCTCCCCCGGCGCAGATTGACTTCATCGAGGCGCCGGCGCCGTCTCCCGCCTCCGCCGGGCCGGCCATTCCGGCGCCACGGCCGGTTTCCAGGCCGGAGATGCCCCCCGCTCCGCTCCCCATCGCTCCGCCTGCGCCGCCCGTAACGGAGGCGCCACGCCCCAAGACGGACGAAAGACCGCAGACCCTGCTGCCGGAGGCCGCCTACGAGGCCGTGGGGCAGCTCGAGGATGCGCCGCTCCAGGTCTTCGACACGTATCTGCTCGTGCCGGACGAGGAGCGCCTGCTCATCATCGATCAGCACGCGCTGCATGAGCGCCTCAATTTTGACAGCCTGGCGTCGGAACTGGCGGACAATGCCTACGAATCGCAACGCCTGGCCGTCCCGCTCGTGGTTGAGGTGGCGCCGTCCCAGGTCAAACTCGTCGAGTCGAATCTCAGCCTTTTCGCCCGGCTCGGCATCGAAATCGAGCCCTTCGGCGGCAACACGTTCCAGGTGACCGCCATCTGCCATCTCTACGAAGAGGGGCGCGTGCCCGACGCGATCTATCAGATTCTGGATGAACTCGCCCAGGGCGATCTCTTCGACCGGGACAACCTGCAGACCGACATGCTCCGTCTCGCGACCCGCGCCTGCAAATCGTCCGTGCGCGCCGGAGCGAGGCTCAGCCCCGAGGAGCGCCGCGGCCTGCTCGAGGGATTCCGGCGGCTCCGGCCTCCCTACACGTGTCCGCACGGCCGTCCCATCATCATCGAGATCACCCAGCGCCAAATGGAGAAAAGCTTCAAGCGGATTCAATAGTGATCGCCGGCGCTGGAGTCGAACGCCCATGAATTATCATCCTCTCATCGCCGTGACCGGCCCGACCGCTTCGGGGAAAACGGCCTTGGCCATCGAATTGGCGGAACGTTTCGGGACGGAAATCGTTTCGGCGGACTCGATGCAGTTCTATCGCGGGATGGAAATCGGCACGGCGGCCCCGACCCGCGACGAACTGGCGCGGATCCGGCATCATTTTGTCGGCTGCCTCGACCCCGGGGCCTCGATGGCCGCGGGCGAATTTGAACGGCTGGGCCGCGAGGTGATCACCCGCCTCCATGCGCAGGGGAAGCCCGCCGTGGCGGTGGGCGGCTCGGGACTCTATATCAGCGCGCTGATTGACGGGCTTTTCCAGGGGCCGAAGCGCCAGCCGGAGGTCCGTGCGCGCCTGAAGGCCGAGGCGCGCGAAAAGGGCAACGCATGGCTGTTTGCGCGACTTCTCGAAGCTGATCCGGACTATGCGGCCTCCCTGAGCAGCGAGAACGACCTTGTGCGCATCGTGCGCGCGCTGGAGGTTTTCGAGACCACGGGCCAGCCCTTCAGTCAGCTTCACCGGGAACACCGCGCGGAAGCCGAACCCCTGGACGCCGTCTTCGTCGCGCTGGAATGGCCCCGCGAGCAGCTCTACGAACGCATCAACCGCCGCGTGGACCTGATGATAGAACAGGGCTGGGTGGAGGAAGTGCAGGCGCTGCTGGACCACGGATTTGAAGAACACATTGGGCGACTGAAGGCACTGGGGTACCGGGAGATTGCGGCGTACCTGCGCGGCGAACAGACGCTCGACGCGGCCATTGACGCCACGAAGATGCACCACCGGCGCTATGCCAAGCGGCAGATCGCATGGTTCCGCGCCGACCCGCGGGTGCATTGGCTGCCCGCCACGGCCGGGATGCCGGACGCCCATCACCTTCCGAGCATCCTCGCGCTGCTCGGAGCGCCGTCCCGGCGCCCCTCGCCGCGCCTGTTGCCGAAGACACCCTCCACCCTGCGCCGCCCTCTCGAAACCTAGGCTCCCGGTTGAATCGGTCAGCGCGTGTAGCGTATTCCTGCCAGGCCCACCAGTTCGAAGAACTCAGCGCGCAGGTCGAACGGGTCGTCGATCAAGCCTGCCTCCCCCATCTCATCCAGGTTTGAATACGCCGCGGAACCGCTGAACGCGGAGTCGCGCAATAACATGCCGAAGGCCGCCACGGATGCGGCGAACTGATGGTCTTCCGAGGATTGCTCGAATGTTCCGCCGGGATCTTTCGCGGCAAAGTGTTCAATCCGGCTGGTTGTGCCTTCCGGTTCCTTGTAACGCAGATCGATGAGCGCCACTAGCTCGCCACGATTCTGACAGCGTCCGGAGGTGGGTTCCACAGCGGCCCAGCCCAGGCCGCCCGCCGCCTTCACTGCGGGGTACACCGGAACCAATTCATACAGCGCTGTCACCGAATGCCCTGCCCCGACCTCGCCTCCGTCCACTTGGTCATCGTCGAATCCGCCGCCCGGCAATAGCCGATTGTCGTAGCCAATCAATCGGTACCAAGCCACGCATTCGGGGTTGAATTGGACTTGGATTTTCACATCCTTCGCGATCGTGAACATCGTCGACTGCACCTCGGCATGCAGAATCTTCCGTGCCTCGTTCACCGTGTCGATGTACGCATAGTTGCCATTCCCGTGATCGGCCAATTTTTCCATCAGGTCGTCGCGCAGGTTGCCCATCCCCAACCCGAGCGTGGTGAGAAACACGCCCGTTTCCGCTTTCTCCTCGATAAATGCGATCAGCGCATCAGGGTTGGTGATGCCAACATTGAAATCGCCATCGGACGTGAGGATTACACGGTTCACACCTCCGGAGACAAAATTGGCGGCGGCCTCGTCATACGCCATGGACAGCCCCGCGCTGGCGTGCGTGGAGCCCCCCGCGATCAGCGCGTCAATGACGCCGGCGATGTACGGTTTGTTCGCATCGGTACATTGCGTCGAGTTCAGTACCACGTGGGCATCGTTATGATAAGTGACTATGGCCAGATGGTCGCGCTCGTCCAGGAAGCCCCAAACCAGAGACGACATCGCCTGTTTGGCCAGAGGCA
Organism: Candidatus Hydrogenedentota bacterium; assembly: GCA_903837785.1. GTDB lineage: Bacteria > Hydrogenedentota > Hydrogenedentia > Hydrogenedentales > CAILVY01 > CAILVY01. Next base: position 468 of record CAILVY010000393.1, on the reverse strand, counting down.
GGCGGTCTGCACCGCCCATGGACCCAGAGACATCCATCAGGAATACCATATTGGAGTGCGGTCGCTCCGCTTCGGACAAACGTGCACCCTGCAACCCAATGCGCATCAGACGGTGCGCAGGTTGCCACGGACAGTCACTAACCTCAGAGTACACCGCGAACGGCCTGCCAGCAGCGGGCAGCGGATAATCATAGGAGAAGTAATTCACCATCTCCTCTATGCGGATTTTGTCCCAAGACAAGCTCCACCCTTGACGAAGTGAACGACGAATAATGCTGTACGAAGCGGTGTCCACATCGATAGCAAAAGCGGAAAGCGGGTTCGTGACTACCCGGAAGAATGGGTTTTCTCCGTGATTTGGGTTCGGCATTACATCTTCGCCTTCGCCTTCGCCTTCGCCTTCGCCTTCGCCTTCGCCTTCGCCTTCGCCTTCGCCTTCGCCTTCGCCTTCGCCTTCGCCTTCGCCTT
>CAILVY010000392.1 GCA_903837785.1 Candidatus Hydrogenedentota bacterium | reverse complement strand
CGCGCCAGATTCCGGTCATCATGGGGCCGGTGACGACGGAGATGGCGGGGACATTCGCCGAGGCCGCGGCCATCAACTGGGCGGGCACGGTTTTGTCGCATCCGCCGAGCAGGACAACGGCGTCCATGGGATAGGCGCGGATCATCTCTTCGGTTTCCATCGCGACGAGGTTGCGGTAGAGCATGGCCGTGGGCGCGATGAGGATCTCATGGAGGGAGGCGGTGGGAAAGGCGAAGGGCAGACCGCCCGCTTCGAGCACGCCGCGCTTTACGGCGTCCACCAGCGCGGGCATTTCGCGATGGCAGGGATTGTAGTCGGAGCGGGTGTCCGCAATGCCGATAATGGGGCGCTCGAGATCGACGTGGTCGTAGCCGGCGGAGGCGAGGAAGGCGCGGCGGAGAAAGCGGCTGAAGCCCTGATCGCCATAGGCGGTGAGATGGCGGTCCATGCCGCGCAACGATTCCTGGCCGGACATGACGACCCCTCCTTCCCGCCTGCCTGGACCCACCCGGCCCCGACGCTCAGGGCCAGCGGGCCGATTCGACTATTGAAGCAACGCCCGTACCGCGGCGACCAGGTCCGAACGGGCCACCGTCACCTGGCCGGCCTTGCCGGCTTCGCGGTAGGCGTCGTGATCCTGAATACCCTCGCGCTGCACTTTGCCCGCGCGCAGGTCTTTCACTGAAACCACGCCATTCGCGAGTTCATCTTCGCCGATGATGACCGCCACGGGGATGCCGCAGTGATCGGCGTGGGCGAGTTGATTGCTCATCTGCATCTTCTTCTTGCTGGCGAAGAAGGCTTCGGTGCAGATGCCCGCCGCGCGCAATTCGGCGGCGAGCCGGAGCGTTTCGGCCTTGGGCACGTTGCCCATCGTGACGACGAGGGCCTGCACGGGGGTCTTCTCTGCGTCCACAAGTCCCAGGTGGTTCAGGGCGGCCATGAGCCGATCCAGGCCGACCGACATGCCGGTGCACGGGGTAGGCCGGTTCACGAAACGTTCAACGAGGCCGTCATAACGCCCGCCGCCCATGACGGAGCCGAACTCGGGGGCGCTGGGGAGAATCATTTCGAAGACGGGCCCGGTGTAGTAGTCGAGTCCGCGGGCGAGGCTGGGATCGAATCGGGCATGTTCTTCCGCGACGCCGAGGGCATCCAACGCGTCCGCCAGTTCATTCATTTCGGCCAGTGCGGCCTGCACGAGGGGGCTTTCGGGAAGGTTCTCGGAGCATTGCGCGATGATGCCGCGCCGGGAGGGCGCGGAGAGCCCGATAAAGGCGAGAATCTTGCCGATGATTTCGGGACTGAGGCCGACGCCGGGAATGGGATCCCCGGAGTCGTCAATCCGCCCTTCGCCCAGTTCGCGACGAACATTGTCGAGCCCGACTTTGGCGAGCTTGTCCACGACGCGCAGGACATGTTTCTGGCGGGTGATCTCCGTGATGCCGCAGCTTACGAGGAGGGCGTCGATGAGTTTGCGATTGTTCACGAGGACGCAGTATTCGGAGACGCCCGCGGCGTCCATCACCGCGCCCATGACCGCGATGACTTCGGCGTCGACTGCGACGGTTGCGGCGCCGGCCACGTCGATGTCGCACTGCACGAACTGTCGGAAACGTCCGGGGCCGGGCTTGTCAGCGCGCCAGACGGGTCCGATGGCATAGCGCCGAAAGGGGGGTTTGACCCGGTCCGGGTATTGCGCGAGCAGCCGGCTGAAGGGAACCGTGAGGTCAAAACGCAGGGCGATCGCCTCGCCTTCGGGACTTTCCAGGCGGAAAAGCTCCTTGTTTGTGCCTTCGCCGCCAGTGCCCAGCAACACGTCTAGGTACTCCAGGGCCGGGGTGTCCAGCGGGGCAAAACCATAGCGCTCAAAGACCGCCTCGATGGTCCGGATGAGCCGTTTGCGGGGCAGCAGATCTTCGGGCAGGAAATCCTGAAACCCTTTCAGGGTAATGGGTTCCACCAATCGTGTATTCGCGGCCATTGTGTCTCCTGTGCGTGGGGGAACTGGAGTGTAACAGAGCGTTGCGAAATGGGTCAATGCGGAAAGGCTCAGCGCTTGAAACCTGCATCAGGCGCGCCCGGTCAATCAGGCGTGTACATCTCCTTCTGTTATCGGGGCCGGTGGTTGGGCCAATCCTGAGTCCTTCCGCCGGTCCCACTCCTTATGCGCATCGCATTTATCTGGAGGGGAGTGCCGAAGTCGCATCGAGCACTTGCCGGATCGTCTGGCTGAGGGTTTGGGTGGAGAAGGGTTTGGAGATGTAGGCGGCGATGCCCATGTGCTGGGTCTGTTCAGGGGTAATGCCTTCCGAGTACCCGGTCACGAGGATGACGGGAATGGCGGGAAATCGGCGGAGAGATTCGCGGGCAAGTTCGATCCCTGTCATTTGAGGCATGATGTTGTCGGCGATGATCACATCAAAACGCTTCGAGTCTGTCTGAAGCAGCTCGAGCCCTTCGATTCCGTTTGCACGGGTTTCCACCGCATAACCCAGGCCGCACAGCATCTGGGCGGTCATGAACGCAACATCCTCGTCGTCTTCCAGGAGCAGGATGCGTTCGGAGCCCCGGAGCACCGGCGGCTCGGGAGCCTGTGCACCGAATCCGGCCGAGGCATGCCTGGGGAGGTAGACGGAGAAAGTGGAGCCTCTTCCCGGTTCGCTGGATACGAGAATGGCGCCGCCGGAGGCGGTGACAATGCCGTGCACTGTCGAGAGGCCGAGGCCGGTGCCCTCCCCGAATTTCTTCGTGGTGAAGAACGGATCAAAGATGTGGGGAAACACGGATGCATCTATCCCACTGCCCGTATCGCTCACCCGCAGGCGAACATAGTGCCCGGGATGAAGTGTGCCGGCCTCTGCCGGTTGCTCGTCCTCCACATGAACCGCTTCGAGCGAAACCTCGAGCACGCCGTCCGCCTGGCCCATGGCCTGATGGGCGTTGTTGCAGAGATTAACGACGACCTGATGGATCTGGGTCGCGTCGGACAGGATGATGCCGCAGTCGTCCTGGAGCCGCTGGCGGACTTCAATTGTCGCGGGCAGCGTCGCACGGATAAGCCGCATGGCCTCCTTCACTACTTGCAGGATTTGAACGGGGCGATGTTCCTGCTCTTCCCTGCGGCTGAAGGTCAGGATTTGTTTGACCAGTCCGGAAGCGCGTTTCCCGGCATTGATGATGTACCGAATATTGCCGCGGACGGGATGGTTTTCCGGGAGTTCGCGCAGTGCCAATTCGCAGTGGCCCATGATGAGGAGCAGGGTGTTCCGGAAATCGTGGGCAATCCCGCCGGCCAGCCGTCCGACGGCCTCCATCTTCTGCGACTGCCTCAACTGCCGCTCGAGATTGACTTCGTTCGTAATATCCCGGGAAAAGACCGCAAGGCACACGACCGCGCCGTCCTCGCCCAGAATGGGGTAAACGGAGTTGTTGAGCCAGACCCTGTCCCGCTGGTCCTGGAAGTGGACGGGGCTTCGCAAGCGTATTGCCGTTTCAACCTGTTCCCAGCGTTTCGCAGCCAGTTCCAGGGGGAGCAGTTCGGTGACTTTCCTTCCGAGGATGGCCTGCACCGGCTTTCCGAAAGAACGCGCCAGATTGTCGTTGGCGACAAGCAGGGTCCCGTGGATATCCATGAGGAAGGCCCGATCGCTCGTGGCATCAAGGATGGCCCTGGCGTTCTGTTCGCTCTTGCGCAACGCCTCTTCCGCCTTCTTCCGCTCTTCAATCTCCTTGAGGAGATCCTCGTTCTGGCACCGCAGAAGGTACTGGGCGCGGTGCGCCTCCAGGGCGGAGTAGATGAAACTGAGGAGTAGTAGGAGGCCGCCGGACACGAAGGCGACGTCCTTGATAATGCGCGTCCAGTCGTCATCGAGTCCGATGAGGGGAACGGTGTTCAGAAATTCGATGCTTCGGGTAATGTCCAACGCCTTGGAGAAGATGAAAAGCACAGCCGCAACGGGCACCAGCCGGGCAGCGTAGCCGAGTTGGAAAACCACCAGGCTCCCCGCGACGACGATAACGCAGGCAGAAGCGAAGCTGAGGCACTCGTCAAGCGGATTCTTCAGGCCAAAGGTGTAGTTGACCGTAATGGCGGACGCCTCGAGGAGGGCGCCGATCAGCACCAACACCAGCGCGCTCCGGTGCGTGCGCAGGTAGAAGGAATAGCGCGGCTCCGCGCCGTCCCCGCTGACCGCCTGTTTCCCCTGGTTGCTCATACAATCCCCTGAAGGAACTCTACTCTCAGGAGACGACCGCCACTGCAGACGCCCCTGACTGCCCTTGAAATTCCGGGCGTCATGGTACACCACCGCCACGCGGTGTTCAAAGCGGGCTGCAAGCGGACTGCGAGCGGACTGCGGCTACAGCCTCGGCGCGAGCCTCAGGCCCGCGGGCCCAAAAGCCTCGCGCATTTCCTTGAAATATGCGGTCAGCGCGATGACATCGGCGCCCGCGGCCAGGAAACGCGCGCCCTTCTCGAGCATGCGCGGCGCATCGGCGGGACCACAGGGGATTCCCCAGAAGCGGTTGTGCTTCTTGCAGAGCGCGGCGAGCTTGTCGATTGCCGCCTGCACGAGAGGATGCGCAAACTCCCCGGGAACGCCATAACTGTGCGAGAGGTCGCCCGGGCCGAGGAAGATGATGTCGATGCCTTCCGCGGCGACGATGTCCTCCATGCACTCGACGGCCTCTTTGTCCTCGATCTGAACCATGACAAAACGCTGATCGTTGGCGAACGCGATGTATTCCTTGGGAGCGCGCATGCAGAAGGGCCCGTCGGAGTTTCCGCTGTCCCACGCGCGCCTGCCGACGGGCTGGAAGCGGGTCATGCGCACGATGTCCCTGGCTTCGGCGCCGGACATGCAGTGCGGAATCATGATGCCCGACGCGTCCATTTCGAGGGGGCGGATGTAGTCTGCGTAAGAGCCTTTGGCGACGCGTACGAGCGAGTCCATGCCCATCATCTTGGCGGTGCGCACCTGGTGGTGGACCGTCTCGAAATCCACGGGGCCATGCTCCATGCAGAGCCACACGCAATCCACGCCGGCGTAGCCCATAATCTCGATGACATTCGGGTCCGTGAGATTCGCCTTGGCGCACCACACGGCCTCCCCGTTGCGGAGTTTTCTCAGAACGACGCTTTCATGCATGGCCAGACTCCCTTCCCTCAGGATTGATTGTGCTCATTAGAATCATTGAAGTACTATGCAGTCAAGCAAAAAAGAGGAGCGCTCCTCCATGTTCAGCCAGACGGAATCGCTGTACCGGCATGCCAAGGAACGCATCCCGGGAGGCACGCAACTCCTCAGCAAGCGGCCGGAAATGTTCGCGCCGGACCTGTGGCCCGCCTACTTTCGCGAGGCGCGCGGATGCGAGGTGTGGGATCTTGACGGCCGCCACTTCTACGACATGACGCACAACGGCGTGGGTTCGTGTCTGCTGGGCTACGCCCATCCGGAGGTGTCGCGGGCGGTCATTGGGCGCATCGAACAGGGCAGCATGTGCACATTGAATGCGCCCGAGGAAGTGGCCCTGGCGGACCGGCTTTGCGAGATTCACCCCTGGGCGCAGCAGGTGCGCCTGACGCGCACGGGCGGCGAGACCTGCGCCGTGGCCGCGCGCATCGCGCGCGCGACAACGGATCGGTCGGTGATCGCGGTGTGCGGTTACCACGGCTGGCAGGACTGGTATCTTGCGGCCAATCTGGGCGAGAGCGACGCCTTGCGCGGCCACTTGCTGCCCGGACTGGACCCGCTGGGCGTGCCGCGTGAACTCCGGGGAACGCTCGTGACGTTTCCCTATGGTGATCGCGCGGCGTTTCAGGCGGTGCTGGATGCGTGCGCGGATCGGCTCGCGGCGGTCTTCATGGAGCCCTGCCGCTATCATGATCCCGCGCCGGGCTATCTCGAATTTATCCGGGACGGCGCGCACCGGGCGGGCGCAATGCTGGTTTTCGATGAAATCACGATCGGCTGGCGTGCCTGCCTTGGCGGAAGCCATCTGCGGCTCGGCGTGACGCCGGACATCGCCGTGTTTGCGAAGGCGCTGGGCAACGGGCATCCCATCGGCGCGGTGATAGGGACGACCGCGGCCATGGAAGGGGCGCACGGCTCGTTTATCAGCAGTACGTATTGGACGGAGAGTGTGGGGCCGGCCGCGGCTTTGGCCACATTGCGCGTGATGCAGGAAACGCGGGTGTGGGAGCACGGTGCGGAAGCGGGCAGCGCCTGGCAGGAACGCTGGCGCGCGCTGGGGGCGAAACACGGCCTGCCCGTGGCGGTGGAAGATGGATATCCCTGCCTCGCGCATTTCGCATTCGATCATCCGCAGGCGAACCTGATGAAGACCCTCTATACGCAGCGGATGCTGCACCGGGGCTTTCTTGCCAGCACGGCCATTTATCCGACGCTGGCGCACAGCCCGGAAATCATCGAGCGGTACGGCGAAGCGATTGACGCGGTCTTCGGCGAAGTCGCGGAGGCGTTGGCGCAGGACGCGGTCGAGAAACAGCTCGAAGGCCCGCCGGCGCACACGGGTTTTCGAAGATTGTTGTAACGTAACGGAGCGGTCAAAAATCGTATGAGTGCGATTCTTGTTACACGCGGAATCTGCGGGAAGGAGCGAAGCATCGATGGCCGTACTGGACATGTTCTCATTGAAGGGGAAAGTGGCGGTGGTGACGGGCGGGGCGGGCCTGTATGGCCGGCAGATCGTCGAGGCGCTCGCGGAAGCGGGAGCCGAGACTATTGTGGCCTCGCGTAACATCGATTCGCTCAAAGTCCTGGCGGGAGAGCATCGGGCGCGCGGCCTGGATGTGAGCGCCATGCAGTTCGATCAGGGGGAGGAGGAGTCCATTCTGATGCTGCGCGATGAGGTGCTGCTGCGCAGCGGGCGCGTGGACGTGCTGGTGAACAATTCCGTGGCGCGTCCCATGAAGCACGGGTATCAGGATGATGCGAGCACGTTTGCCGAGAGCATGCGCATCAATGCCACGGGGATCTTCCTGGTGACGCGGGCGTTTGGCGATGTGATGGCGGAACGGCAGAAGGGCTCGATCATCAATATCGGTTCGATTCAAGGGATGATTGGGCCGGATCCGACAATCTATCGCGGCACTTCGCTCAGCGGGTGGTACCCCGATTACTTCTTTCACAAGGGGGGAATCATCAACTTCACGCGCTTCATCGCGAGCTACTATGGCGAGCGCAACGTGCGCTGCAACTGTCTTTCGCCGGGGGGGTATCGCACGGACAAGCACCCCGCGGCGTTCCTCAAGCAATACAGCGACCGTACGTTTCTCGGCCGGCTCGGAAACGACTCCGACTTGATGGGCGCCATTGTCTATCTCGCAAGCGACGCTTCGGCGTACGTCACGGGGGTCAACCTGCCCGTCGACGGCGGTTACACGGCGAAATGAGTACGACGGCATGAACTTCTCAGACGTGTTGTCCGAGGGCCAGGTCGAACGCGTCCACGCGGAAGCGGAACGGCTTCTCGCGGAGACCGGCATCAAGGTCCTGGATGAGGACCTGCTTCGCCGCTGCCGGGAGGCCGGGTGCGCGGTCGAGCCGCATTCCGGCGCGGTGCGCGTTCCGAAGCCCCTGCTGCGCGAGTTGATCGGGCGGGCGCCACGCACGTATGCGATTCGAGGCATCGGCGGCCGCGCTTTCGAAGTAGGCGGGGCGCAACCCTGGGGTGTGGCGATCGTCACGGACCCGTGGATCGTTGATTACGAGACGCAGCGTCCGCGCCGGCCGCGGCTCGAGGATCTTCGGCGGCACACGATCATCGCGGAACAGATGGACGGCGTGGCGGCGATCTCGCGCATGGACTTCCCGGTGGAGGATGTGCCCGGCCCGGCATCCAGCCTGCGCGCGCTGGAAATGCACCTCCTGCACACGACAAAGCACTATTACTTCCCTTCGGCGTCTCCGGAGAGCAACGGGATGTGGATGGACCTGATGCGCATCCTCGCGGACGGCAACGACGCCACGCAGGCCCGCTTGTTCAGTGTGATGGTTGCGGTGATCTCGCCCCTGGTGTTTTCGTCCGTCAACGCGGATCTGCTGCGGCTTGCCGCCGAGTACAATGCGCCGGTCATGCCGACAGTCTGCCCGATGGCGGGGAGTACAAGCCCCTATACGCCGGGCGGCACGTTGCTGCTGGGCCACGCCGAGAACCTCGCGGCCGCCGCATTGACGCAAATTCTGTGTCCGGGGCACCCCTTCCTGTACGCCTTCGGGCCGTCCGTGACGGATCTGCGCACCGGCCATGACTTGTACTACACGCTCGACAAAGTGCTCTGGAAGGCGGCGGGCGTGCAGTTGGCGAAGCATGTCCATCTGCCGGCGGCGGCCGAGTGCGGGGGAACGATGACGTTCCGCTCCGATCCGCAGAACGGGGCGGAAGGCATGTTGTTCATGTTGTCGGCCGTGGCCTCGGGCGCGGATATTCTCGCGGGGTTTGGCTCCTGCTATTGCGGCGTGGGAATGTCCGCGGAGATGATGCTCATCCAGGAGGCGTGGCTGGGAGCGGCGCGCCATCTGATGCGCGGGATTGACACGAGCGAGCGGCTGCTGGCGTCGGATCGGCTGCGCGAAGCGGGGCCGGGCGGGGCATTCCTCACGGATCCCCTCACACTGGAATTGATGCGCGGCGATGGATTCTTCAAGCATCCGCTCTTCGACCGGTCGCCTGCGGAACAGGAAGGCAGGGGCATGCTCGAACGTGCACATGAGCGTGTCGAGGAGATCGTCTCGAGGGCGGTTTCGCCGGTTCCAGCTTCGATTCAAGAACAACTTCGGCGCTATTTCCACGATACATGCAAGAAGTTGGAATGCGCTTGAGGGGATAATCTCATGGCATTGACCACAATAGCCTGGCGGGATGAGGAGGTGTCCCGAGTTGTGCTTGGCGCGGTGCAATTGGGGATGAAGTACGGCATTGCGAATACGCAAGGCCAACCGGACCGGGCGGAAGCGGCGCGCATCGTCGAGACCGCCTTGCAGGGCGGCGTGCGCCACATCGACACGGCGCAGTCCTACGGCGAGAGCGAAGCGGTGCTGGGGGAAGCATTGCGCGCGCTGGGCGCTGTTCACGAAGTGCGGGTCTGCTCGAAGTTGGATGTGCAAATGGATCCGCACGACGTGCCCGCGCTGGAGGGGGCCATTGAGCGAAGCTTTGAGCGCCTGGGCGTGCCGCAGCTCTGGTGCATGATGCTGCACCGCGCCTCCTGGCTGGAGCACTGGGATGCCGGGTTGGGCGCGCTGCTGCGGAAGTATCGGGACACGGGACGCATCCGCCATCTTGGCGTTTCCTTGTCCTCGCCCGCGGAGGCCAGCCGCTGTCTGGAACATCCCGACATGGAAATCCTCCAGGTGGCGTGCAATGCATGGGACCGGCGCATGATTGCGCTGGACATCTTTGGCCGGGCGCGCACGCTCGGCAAATTGTGTTGTGTGCGAAGCATTTATCTTCAGGGGCTGCTGACGCTGCCGCCGGAGGTCGTGGCCAAGCGCTTACCGGCCGCCGGGAAAGCTTCGGAGCGCTGGCAGGATGTGTGTACGCGGTTCGGGACCTCTCCCCTCTCGCTGGCGATGCGCTTTGTACTCGGGTTGAACACGCCGCTCGCAGTGGGAGCGGAAACGCAAGCGCAGATCGCGGAAACTCTGGCTCTGGCCAGCCTGGCGCCCCTCAACACGAACGAAATCGAGATGATTGGCGACTCGCTGGATGCCGTGTTAAATGAACAGATTCTTGAGCCGTGGCGTTGGCCCTCGCAATGAACAGGAGAAGGCATATGCGGAAATGCGTGCTTACAGGGGTGCTGCTGATCGCCGCGGGCGCCGTGGCGCAGAATGCGCCAATCCAGACACCGAGCTGGGCGGCGCTGCTGGATTGCGTGAAGGAAGATGCTGCGTCTGCGCCGGCACGGGCGGCGCTCGTGAGCCAGGCGCATGAGGCACTCGGGAAACCGCTGGTTCGGCGGGCGAAGAACCTGTCCGAAGTGGGCGAAAACCGGACCTGGCTCGATGGGCGTGCCAACGCGCTCGAAGATGAGATTCGCGAACGCTTCGCGCTGGCCATGTCGGACTTTGCCGCATGCAGCTTGCTGAGCGCGGAGCTGCCGTTGCTTGCAGCGGCATATCGGCTCACGGGCGAAGACGCGTTGCGGGAACGCGTGCTTGCGCAACTCGAGGAAATGACGTCGTGGTCACCCCTGCAGCGGCCGGGCTGGACGCTCTACACGCCCGGCAACCGCCTGCCGCCGGACGGCAAGGATGGCAATTGGCTGGCGACGGGCTGCGGGGTGCGGGCGCTCGCCGCCACGTTGGATGTGTTGCCGAAGGATGCCGTCTCCCCCGTCCTGCGAGACAAGATCAACGCGCTGCTGGAAGCGGAAATTGCCGGCGTCGTGGATGACTGGCAGAGCAAGCGACCGTGGTTTGTGCGCGGGAACAATCCAGTGACGAATCAGTGGGTGCTGCCGACGGAAGGCCTTGTGTGCGCGTGTCTCGTGCTGGGGGTGGATGCGCATCGGGCGGCGTACGAACTGGGCGTGAAGAACCTGCTTGCGGCGCTGGATGCGCACGGCGCAAAGGGGGAATTCGAAGAGGGATTCGGCTATGCGACGTTCACCGTAGCCGCGCTGCTGCATACGGCCCACGCGATGGCCGCGGCCGGCGACCGGCGGGCGCTCGAACATCCCTTCCTCATGAATTTCCCGACGTGGCTCGTGCATCACTATCAGCCCGGGCGCATGACGATTAATTGCTTCGACGCGGGCGGGGCATATGACGGGGCGGAGCGGACGCGTCCGCTCTTGTCGCTGTTTGCAGTGTGCACGGGGAGTCCCGTGGCACGCTGGGCGCTGGGGCATCAGGTGCAGGGGCCGTCCGACGACCTGCCCGGGCTCGCGGCGAAAGGCTTGCCGCCCGCGGGCGCGGAAGCCGCGCCGCCGTTGTTCGCCGTCTATGAGCGGGCAGCGCGCGTGAACTGGCGCAGCAGTTGGGATGTGAACGCGAGCGGAGCCTGGGTGCGCGGCGGACATCCGCTTGATCAGCATGATCATCAGGATCGCGGCCACGTGAACTTCATCGCGAAGGGACGCCCCATCCTGATTGAAGGGGGCACGCCGACATACAGCCATCCCAAGATGATGACGCTGTACACGCCGGGCATCGGGCACAACGTGCTGCAATTGGGGACGGAAGCGCCGCCGGAACATGCCGAGGCCGGGACTCTCGTGACGCGCCCCGGTTGGCAGAAGGCGGGCGGCGTGGCGCCGATCCGCGTGGAGCGGCTGGATGCGAGAGGGGGCGTGGTCGAAGTGGACGGCACTCGCTGTTACGACGGACTCGCGCAATGGCTGCGGAACGTCGATTGGGATGACACAACGATCCAAGTGAGAGACAAGGTTGCCCTCAAGGAGGGCACGACGAACGTAGCCTTGTTCCGCTGGCACTTGGGCACGGAAGAAGCCGTGCAGATCACCGGGGACGACCGGCATTTTGCCGTCGCCTGGGCAGATGCCGAACTCGAGGTTTCTGCCGATACGCCGCTCTCGCTAACGCAAGTGAAGCTGCCGGACAATACGCTGGCGGGCCACAGCAGCGAGGACGAACCCAAGAACATCCACACGTGTCTCGTGGTGCAAAGCAAGGAGCCTGTGGGGCGCGTCCAGATCGAGATGAGCGTCAAGGCGCGCTGATTATCGTGCCAGGCACTTCCAGACGAAGTCGCGCACAACCGCATCGCTCGCTTTCGCAATAACGGCTGCGCCCTGCTTCACTGCGTCACGATAGAGCGATGCTGCCGCGTCCTGTTCGAGCGGCTTCTTCTCCGCGTCGAGCGGATTGGCGATCAATACGGGCGCAAGCAGCGATGCGGCGAGTTCGGGCAAGTCGTAGTGCAGAAGCACATTCGGAAAGAAGTCCTCCGCCGGCCATGCGTATGTTTCTGCACGGGCAAGCGCCTCGAAGGAACACAGGCCTTCGTTACAGAAGACGCCCGCGGCGTGGCCGTCAAGCGCCGCCGCATGAAGAGCGATCACGCCGCCCATGCCGTGGCCGCCCAAGACCATGCGTTCCGGATCGATCCCCGGCTGCGCCCGAAGCCACGCCAGCGCGGAAAGCGCATCGCGGAGGCGCATGGCGAAGATCGGGTCGCCCATTGCCGCGGACGTGTAGCCAATCCAGCGGTCGCGCGCGCCCCAACCCGCCATGTCATAGCGGACATCGGCGGGTTGCGTGTCTCCCCAGCCGCGCAAGTCCACGCTGAGCGCGGCGTATCCCTCGTTGTCGCGGTCAATGAATCGCGCCATCGCTGCCAGCGGGCCTTGCGTGCGAAGGCCGGTCCAGCGCCCGCGATCGTCGAAGTAGAGAATTGCCGCGCCTTTCCAGCCAGGTTTCGATGGATACAGGAACGTAGCCGGAAGTTCGATGCCGGGTTCGGGCCGCAGCAAGACTTCTTGCAGCAGGTGAAACCAGACCAGGGAAGGCTGCTCGACATGCGCTTCTGGAACGGGAATGGACGGCGCCATATTCGTCAGTGCGCGGATCGCCTTCGGAATCGGCTTCATCGAACGCTTCTTCCGCCAGGTCTCTGCCGTGTCCCGCGTGATTGAGATCATGTTGCAGTCCGTTCGCGGATGACACGCCAGCTGTCCCTGGGGCAACACCTCCAAGTCTTCCGGCTGCAGCGCGGGCAATGAACGCTCCGGCGTGCCGCGCACCCAGCGGTCCATCCACTTCACGAACTCCTTCGCCATTGCCAGGGTATAGTCATGTCCACCCGGATCGAGAAAGAACGCGAAGCGATCCGCTTGTCCGGCGCCCTGGAAGGATGCCGCCACTTCCTCAGCGATGCGGCGGCTCATGGCCTCGGCGAAGACCTCGTCGGCGGCGCCGGCCATCAGCAGCACAGGCGTAGGCATGGCCGCGGCCATGAGGTCCGTGTCGTCAAACTTGGAGAAACGTCCGAAGGACAACACTTCGGGGCATTCGGCGTAGTTATCGAGCACCGGATGCAGCGCCTTCGGCACCGCGCAGCACGCGGGCGAGGCCGCGCGGATGCGGCTGTCGAGCAATGCCGCCCACATTGTCGTGACGCCGCCGCCGCTCACCCCCGTCATGCCGACGCCGTTCTTCATGTCCACGTCGGGCCGCGTGGCGAGATAATCGATGCAGCGCAACGCGTCCAGTATGAAATAGCGGTTGGAGGAGTGGCCCACAAGATAACAGCGCACGCCATCGCGGAAGTGATCATTCCCGGGCTGTTTCTCGCCGCCCGCCCCGGGCGGATCGAAAGTGATCGCCACGTACCCCATGCGGGCAAAGGCCTGAGCGGGTTTCTGATAGGCCTCGCCCGCCTTGTTGCTGTGGCCCACGGGCACAACAATCGCCGGCCACGGCGGCGGAATTTCCCCGGGTTTCGGCAAGTAGACGGACGCGTTCACGTCGAGACCAGGCAGGGATTCGAAAAGCACATTCTCAACCGAGTAGTGTTCCCGTTCTGCTCTTGATGCGAGCCGGACATTGAGCGGACCGCCATCCGTGCCGAAGGGCATCGGCCCCAAGGCGGCGCGTACCGCGGCGCGAATCCCCTGTTTCCAGGCGTCAAGTTGGCCGCCCGTCAGCGCGTCGCGCCGCGCCTGCGCCACGCCATCGAGCATTGCGCAGCTCCGCTGAACGATGTGGCGTGTCAGCATGTTTCGGAGGTCAAGTGTGGGCGCAGCGGGGCCGAGATTGAAGTGATCCGCCATCGCGGCCCAGCTTTCCACGCCGGGGTTCTCCGCAGCAAGCATCGTGATGATCAAGGCCGTCGCAAGATACATGGCCAATTCTCCTGTCCGCTGGGCTGAGCATAGCACAAGAGGAGCGCTCACGCCGCGGAACAAAAAAAGGCGCGGGGGAGGCCCACCCTGCTGGGAGGGTCTCCCCCGCGCTGCATGTTCTCATCTAGCGCGAGAGCGCCTGATACTTCTTCGCGGGGCCGATGTTCAGCTTGCGGACTTCTTCGATGTTGTCCACGAGCTTCTTCACGGCCGCCGCAACGACGTCGATGTCTTTCCTGGCATTCATGAGCAGGACGTGATGTACGGCCATGCCGGAGGCCTGGTTGGCATCTTCGCAGACGGGCAGTTTGAAGCGCGCGGGGTTAATCGCCTTCCAGTAGTCCTTGCCCAGGTTGTGCCGGGACTTCGTGAGCGGCTTGTAGAGGCCGCAGCCGTTGAGCGGATCGTAGGGGACTTCCCACGCTTCCGGCGTGCTGAGCTCGGCGTTGAGCGCGGCGCTGAACTGGGCGTTGATGACTTTCAGTTCCTTCGTATCGAGCCGGAACGTGAAATTGAAGTAGCTCTGCTGCGTGACTTCTTTGCGGCGGCGCATCGGCAGGATGCCGGGGATCTTGGCGAGTTGCGCGTTGAGATACTGGGCGTTTTCGTCGCGAAGTTTGACCTGCTGGTCGAGCCGGCCCAAGCCGCCGAGCAGGATGGCGGCCTGCCATTCCGTGAGGCGGTAATTGCCAGATTGAAGCGCGGTTTCGAAGCCCACTTTCTTCTTCAGGCCAAACACGGCCGGGCTGGCTTCGTAGGGGCGGCCGCAGTTGCGCAGGCTGTACAGCTTGTAGAACTGTTCCTTCGTCTTGCACATGTTGAAGCCGCCCTCGCCGGAGGAGAGGACCTTCGACTCCTGGAAACTCCAGGAACTGACATCCCCGAGCGAACCGACGCCGCGGCCTTTCCAGAACGAGCCGTGCTGATGCGCGCAGTCCTCGATGAGATAGAGATTGTGTTTCTTGCAGAGCTTCATAAGGCGGTCCATGTCCGTCATGGCGCCGTAGAGATGCACCACAATAATCGCCTTGGTTCGCTTCGTGATCGCCGCTTCCGCCGCGTCGACGTCGATATTCCACGTGTCCGGTTCGATGTCCACGAGCACGGGAATGGCGTTGACGTCCACGCAAGCCGCCGCCGTCGCCTGCCAGGTCATGCCGGGGACGAGCACCTCGTCATAGGCCCCGATGCCAAGCGATTCGAGGGCCATGTGAATGCCCACGGTCCCGTTCGCGCAGCAGAGTCCGAACTTCGCGCCCTGATACTTCGCAAACGCCTCGGCGAACTGCCACTCGACCGGGCCGTCATACGACCAGCGGTTTGAACGCGTGACTTTGCTGATCAGCTGGACGTCTTTTTCGTCGCTGATGGGCCATTTCGCCCATTTCTTGCCTTTTCCACACAGTGGCGTGCCGCCATTGATGGCCAGTTTAGCCATGAGATGCGTCTCCTTGTTCTCAGTGACCTGATGATGATTCTGCGTCAGGATTCCGGCGGGATTCCGGAAGAAAAGGATAGCCCGTTTCCCGGTGGAATGCAAAACGGGGGTAGAACGGGAAATGGGGACGGGTTCAACCGAAGTGCCGCTTGAAATAGGCGGCGTTATCCAGATACTTCAGATCGAGCCGCACGAAGCGATCGAGTTCCTCGTCCGTGATGGGCGGAACCAGCTCCGAGGATTCGGCGGGGGTGCTACGGCCGTCCTTCGGCCGCGGCTGACGCCGCGTCACGCCGGCATTTCGCACCTCTTCCTCCAGCATGTTGAACATGGCCGGATCGAGGAATTCCGCGATGATATTGGCGAGATGCGAGCGGCGCTCCTCGAAACTGCCGCTCTCGATCACCTTGCGGTTCAACGGCAGGACCTTGCCCCGAAACAGCACGCACAGTTCCTGGCACGCAGGACACGGCGCAACAACGACGACATCCTTCGGGACATCCACCGTGGCGAGTTCATGTGCTTTGCAGTGTGGACAGAGTGCCTTGTCCATCGCGCCCTTTCATCGGCCGGAATCTTGGCCGCATTGCAGTCTTAAGATACCCAACCAGCCCCGAATGTGTCAACTGGACGGGTTCCGGGTCCTTGTTTCGCGGCGCGCTCGCGTTGGGGTAAGATGGGCTTCGATCTAGAGGAGAGAGTTGGCCGTGAACGTTGTCTTCATCGGATTCCGGCATGCGCACATGCATGCCATGTACACCCTCCTGGCCGGACGCGGCGAGGTGCATGTCGCGGCGGTCTGCGAGGAAGATCCCGCAACACGCGAGGAACTTGCCCGGGCCGGGATTTCCGTCACGCATGATTCGTATACACGCATGCTTGACGAGACAGACTGCGATGCGGTGCTTTGCGGCGACTACTTCGCCCTGCGCGGCCAGCGCGTCCTCCAGGCGTTGGAACGGGACAAGCACGTTCTCAGCGACAAGCCCTTGTGCACCTCCCTGCAGGAACTCGGGCGCATTCGCGAATTGTCGCTTGCCCGCCGGCTTCGGGTGGGTTGCATGCTGGACCTCCGCGATCTCGGCCCCTGCATCACCCTGCGGCGGATGATCCGGGCGGGCTGCATCGGCGAGACGCACACAGTGACGTTCTGGGGACAGCATCCGATGCTCTATGGGAAGCGTCCGATGTGGATGTTTGACGGCGCGAAACACGGCGGGACGTTGAACGATGTCGGCGTCCACGGCATCGATCTCATTCCGTGGCTGACGGGCCGGGAGATTGTCGAGGTTACGGCGGCCCGCGTCTGGAACGCGAAGGCGAAAGAACACCCGGCGTTTCAGGATGGCGCTTCGATGATGCTCCGACTCGACAACGGCGGAGCGGTACTGGGCGACCTTTCCTATCTCAGTTCCGATCGGCACGGCTACACGATGAGCCCCTATTGGCGCTTCACGCTGTCGGGCAGCGAGGGCGTCATCGAGACTTCCTGCAATGAGCCTCACGTGACGCTGTGGCGTCACGACAGGGATGAAGTGATACGGGAGGCAATCGCTCCCGCGAGGCCGGGTGGATACTTCGAAGACTTCCTGGCAGACGTCCGGGGGACGCCGAGGGCCGAAGGATTGAACACGGCCAGCGTGTTGAAGGCCACGAGCATCGCCCTGATGGCCCAGCAGGCCGCGGAGACGATGCGCTTTCCGGTAAACGTCGCGCAACCGGCGATAACCATGGGGGAGTGTGAAACATGATACGGGTGGGACTGATTGGGCTCGGCCGGATTGCCGACCTGCACTATGCGGCGTATCCGGGAAACCCCGGCGCCGCAGTGCATGCGATTTGCGATGCGGATCCGGCCACGCTTGAGAAGCGGCGCGTTGAATGGGGCGTTCCCAAGGAGTACACGGATTATCGGGAGCTCCTGGCCGATCCGGAGATTGACGCGGTCGAGGTGATCACCCCGCAGACGATTCACGAGGAATTCGTCGTCGCGGCGGCGCAGGCCGGAAAACACATTGCCTGTCAGAAGCCCATGACGATCAGCCTCGAGAGCGCGGACCGCATGATCGCCGCGGTGAAGGATGCGGGCGTCGTTTTCAAAGTCACGGACAATTACCTCTTTTATCCGCCCATTGCGCTGGCCAAACAATTGATTGACGAGGGCGTGATCGGAGAGCCGATGATGCTCCGGATGAAGTTCCTCGGCGGACTCTGGAAGGGCGGTTGGGAAGTCCCCCTCGAGACGTGGGAATGGCGCATGCGGGAAGCGGCCGCGGGACGCTATCTTCAGACGTTCGATCACGGCCATCACATGTGGTCCACCGCATGGCATCTGATGGGCGATGTCGAAAAGGTCTTCGCTTGGATCGACAAGCTGAATGACCTGATCGATTGTCCCGCCGTGCTCACGTGGAAGTACCGCGCGGACAAGCGCTATGGCGTGTGCGATTACGCGCAGGCGCTCGAGTTGCCCATTCCCTCGAAGTACTATTCCTGCGACGAGTGGTTTGAAATCACCGGCAGCAGGGGCATGATTCTCGTGCGGCGCTGCACGGGCAATGTGCTTGACGGCCCGGCCGTCAGCGTGTTCACGGAACAGGGCTGGGAGCATCACGAGGTGGAATCGGACTGGGGCTCGGGATTCCGCCTCGCCAATCGGAACTTCCTTTCGGCAATCCAGGGAAAGGAGAAGCCGCTGCTCACTGGCGAGGAAGCCCGCGAGATACTCCGCTTCGCCTTCGCGCTCCGCAAGTCTTCCGACGAGCACCGCGAAGTCTACTTGGACGAACTCGGCGGCTGAGTGTCCGCCGCGTCTGCATCTTCGCCGTAAACCAGCGTTCGAAACGCGGCATCCTTGCGCAGGGGCGCAAAATCCGGATCGCTCACGGCGTCGGCGCGCAGTACAGGCGCGCGCCTGAATGCCTCTTCGAGAAACGCGAGCGCTTCCTCCCGCCGGTCCAACAGGCTGCACAGGCACGCGAGGTTGTAGTAGGGCTTTGGATGATCCGGATTCAGTTCGATGGCGGTGCGATAGTGTTCCTCGGCCTCAGCGTACCGCAACTGTTCCACGAGCAGGTTGGCATAGTTGTTGTGCGCCGCGATGTCCTCGGGGTCCAGGCGCAACGCCGTCAACGCCTCCTGTTCGGCCTCCTCGAAACGTTCTTCCTGCCGCAGAACCGTGGCAAGCACGTGATGCGGGCGCGCCCAGTCCGGCTCGATTGCGATAGCTTTGCGCAACGCCTCTTTGGCTTCCTCGTTGCGGCCGATGCTGTGCCGGCCGAGCAGGCTTCCCAGGCCGCAGTAGGCCCAGCTCCAGTCCGGCTTCAGCCCAATCGTCCGCTTGAACATCCCCTCCGCCCCCGCGAGGTTCTCTTCCCGTTGATACTGCACCCCAAGCACAAACCAGGCTTCGGCGGAATCCGCGAGGCCCCGTTCCGTCAAGACGGCCGCCGCCCGCACCGCCGTCTGCGTCGCGGCCAGCCACGCGCCTGGATCCGCCTTCAGCGCCCCGATGGCGTTCCGCACCGCTTCTTCCGGCTCGGGAAGGGCGGAAACATCTGTGCCCAGGACGTTCCGAAACGCCACTACGCCCACCGCGCACAGCACGGCGGCCGCCGCGAAGAACCATTTGACTCCATGCTGTTTCATCTGCCATCCGACCCGGATTGTTGGGCTTCGAGTGTAGCATGGCCCGGGAAAGTATGCTAGGCTGGAAAGGCGTTCGCGCCAACACTAAGGAGAGGGAACATGTATCGTCACGGAGCGGGGAGCAGAATCGTCCTGTTTGCGCTGGCCATGTGCTTTGCCGGGGCCTTGTGTGCGCAGCCGGCCGGCAAGCCGTACCTGAAGGCAACGCCCGAAGATATGCAGTGGTGGCGCGAGGCCCGCTTTGGCCTCTTCATTCACTGGGGTCCAGTCAGCCTGAAAGGCACGGAAATCGGGTGGTCGCGGGGCGGGGAACGCCGCGGCACGGGCGGGAAAGGCGAGATCCCGGTCGACGTGTATGACAACCTGCACAAGGAATTCAATCCCACAGCGTTCAATGCGAAGGAGTGGGTGGCGCTGGCGCAAGCCGCGGGAATGAAATACCTGGTTTTCACTTCGAAACACCACGATGGCTTCTGCGAGTTCGATTCGAAATTGACGGACTACAAGATCACGAATTCGCCGTTCGGCCGCGATGTGGTGAAGGAACTGGCCGATGCCTGCCACGAGGCCGGGTTGCGCCTGGGATTCTACTACTCTCCGCCCGATTGGCATCATCCGGATTACCTCACGGCGAATCATGCGCGCTACATCGAGTATCTGCACGGACAGCTTCGCGAGTTGTGCAGCAATTATGGCCAGCTCGATGTGGTCTGGTTCGACGGATTGGGCGGCACGGCGAAGGATTGGGATGCCGAACCGCTCTTCAAGATGATTCGGGAGCTTCAGCCGCACACGATCATCAACAACCGCGCCGGTCTCGAGGCCGATTTTGACACGCCCGAGCAGACGATAGGCCGCTTCCAGAACACGCGCCCGTGGGAATCATGCATCACGATCTGCAATCAGTGGGCCTGGAAACCGGGGGACGCGATGAAATCGTTGAAGACCTGCATCGACACGCTGGTCCGCTGCGCGGGCGGCGACGGCAACCTGCTCTTCAACGTCGGGCCCATGCCCACGGGCGCAATCGAGCCTCGCCAGGTGGAGCGCCTCAAGGAGATGGGCGCCTGGCTCAAGCCGTACGGCGAGACGATCTATGGGACGCGGGGCGGCCCGTTCAAGCCCGGCCCCTGGGGCGCCTGCACAAGCAAGGGGAACACGGCCTATCTGCATCTGCTGTCGTGGCCGGAACCCACGCTCAGCCTGCCGCCGCTGCCCAAAAAGATAGTCAAGCACAGCGTGTTGACGGGCGGCACGGCAACCGTGACCCAGTCCGAGCAGGGAATCGAGATCAGCGTGCCCGAGGGCGATCGGAAGGAACTGGACACGATTGTGGCGCTTGAACTGGACGGCTCCGCCACGGACATCCTGCCCGTGTCCGTGGCCGGTTCGCTCACGACCGGCAAGAAGGCCACGGCCTCCAATGTCTATCAGAACATGAACCAGGAACACGGGCCGCAGAGGGCGGTCGACGATGACTCGAACACGCGCTGGGCAACCGATGCGGGCGTTCACGATGCCTGGCTCGAAGTGGACCTCGGGAAACCCGAGACCATCGGCCGCGCCGGCATCAGCGAAGCTCTGGACCGGGTGAAGTCGTTCGATCTCGAATATCTTGACGGCAAGGAGTGGAAGCAGTTCGCCGAAGGCAAGAAGCTTGGCTCGGATCGCATGCTGAGTTTTCCGCCGATCACCGCGCAGAGAGTGCGGCTTAATCTCCACAAGGCCACGGACGGCCCGACGATTTGGGAATTCCAGCTCTTCCCGCCCAAATAGAAGATGCGGCGGAACGTGCGAGGAAGGACCGGGCACGGCCGCGGCCGACGGCGCAATTCGATTGGCGTGGTCTGTATGCTATTCTGAGAAGAAGATATGCTCTGAATCGACAAGGGAGTCCGTTCCGTATGCGTTTGCTTTCCAGAGTCTTGCTGATAGGCGCCGTGGCCGCGGGGTTCGCAACGGGGGGGCGCGCCGAAGACACGAAGGCCGAGTTCCTGAACGCAAGCACGGCGCAACCCGGCTGGGAACCGCTCAAGATCGAGTTGCCCGCGCCCATGTTCGTGGGCACGCCCAAGAACCTGTCCTCGCCGAATCTGGAGCCGGTGACCGGGCAGCCGCGCAAGCCGTTCCTCGCGCCAAGAGGCACGAAAAACATCGCGCTCGGGAAGCCGGTGTCGAGCGCGATGACCCAGCCGAAGATCGGCGGGTTCAAGCAAGTGACCGACGGCGACAAGAAGGGCTCCGACGGGAGTTTCATAGAACTCGACTCGGGCGTGCAATACATACAGATTGATCTTGGAGCGGCGCACGAAGTCCACGCGATTGTGGTCTGGCACTACCACATGGAAGCGCGCGCCTATTTTGACGTGGTGGCCAAAGTGGCGGACGACGCCGACTTCATCCTGGGCGTGAAGACCCTCTTCAACAACGATCACGACAACTCCGCGGGCCTGGGCGTGGGCAGGGACAAGGAGTACATCGACACGGCCGAGGGGAAACTGATCGACGCGGCCGGGGTAAAGACGCGTTTCATCCGGCTGTACAGCAACGGGAACACCTCGAACGACCTGAATCACTACATCGAGGTGGAGGTCTACGGAACGCCGGCGCCCTGATACGGACGCACGGGCAGGTTTGACACCCTCCGCTTTCTTGGATAGTCTTCGCTTGTGGCTTTACGGGGTTTTCGGAAGCCGAAAGTGCCCGGCGTCCATTCTGTATTGTCCTGGGTGTCCAGACGGGAGATCTATCGCCATGAAGCGCCTAGCCCTTCTCATCGCATGCCTCGGGTTCGTGTGGACTGCGGTGGACGCCGCGGCTTCCAGCCAACCCGCGAAAACGCTCAAGGTGGCCGTGCTCACCGGGGGCCACAGCTTCGAAGAGGACGTGTTTCCCAAGCTCTTCGAGCCGAACAAGGACCTGGACGTCTCGATCCTTCCACAGAAGGACGACAGCGAGATCTTCGAGGACGTCAGCGCATGGCCGTACGACGCGATTGTCATGTACAACATGAGCCAGCGCATCTCGGAGAAGCGCCGCGCGAACCTCCTCGCCCTGCTCGACAAGGGGGTCGGGCTGATCGTGCTGCATCACGCCGTGGCCGCCTATCAGGAGTGGCCGGAATTCCAGACGATGCTGGGTTGCCACTACTACATCGAGGATCGGGAAATCAACGGCGTTAAGCATCCGAAGGGCACCTATCAGCATGACATGGACCTGCTCGTGCACGTCGCAGACCCGAGTCACCCCATCACTGCGGGCCTCAAGGATTTCCCCCTGCACGACGAGACGTACGCCACGTATGATTTCGATCCGGACGTGCATGCGCTGATCACTACGGATCATCCGCAGAGCGCGAAGATCCTCGGGCATGTGAAGACCTACCGCAACGCCAGGATCTGCTATCTGCAACCGGGTCATGGGCCGCAAACGTTCGTCGATGCGAACTTTCAGCAATTGCTCGCGCAGGCGATCCGGTGGGTGGCACAGGGCGCCCCCGGGCTTAAAGCCGACTTCAAGGACCTGAGCGCCTTCCAGGAACCGGTCGGGGAATGGCTCGTGGCGGAAAAAGTCACGCTGGACCCGCAGGACGAGAAGAAGCTCGCGTGGACAGCCGGCTCAGGCATCGCCGTGAACGGCATCAATGGCCGCACGAAACACCTGGTTTCCAAAGCGGAGTTCGGCGACGTCCAGCTCCACATCGAGTTTCTGGTGCCCAAAGGCTCGAATTCGGGCGTGTACTTGCAGGGCCGCTACGAAATCCAGGTTTTCGACAGTTGGGGCGTGGAACACCCGAAGTACAGTGATTGCGGCGGCATCTATCAACGCTGGCACGAGGAAAAGGGATTAAAGGAGGAAGAGCGCGGCTACGAGGGCCGCGCGCCGAAAGTGAATGCCTCGCGCAAACCGGGCGAATGGCAAAGCTTTGACATCATCTTCCGGGCGCCGCGTTTTGATGCGAACGGCCACAAGACCGCCAGCGCGCAATTTGTCTCCGTCATTCACAACGGCATGCTGATTCACGAAAACGAGGACGTCAGCGGCCCCACCCGTGCGGCGCTGTTCGAGGATGAGAAACCCGCCGGACCGCTCATGCTGCAGGGCGATCACGGCCCAGTGGCCTATCGAAACCTGTATATCCGGCCGATCGATGCCGAAACTTACGGCGCGTCGGGCGAAGCGGAGGCGGACGCGTACGCGCAGTTGGCCGCCTATGACTTTGGGCAAAGCCGCGCGGCGCTTGTCGCCGTCGAACGCGAGATCGAGTCCGTGGATCCGGCCCGGTTTCCGGCGATCGAGGATCGGCTGCTGGCGGTGCTTCAGGAGGCCAAGACGTCCTTCGCCGCGAAGGAATTCGTGTGCAAGATGCTCCAGCGCGTGGGTTCGGAGAAGGCCGTGCCGGCGCTCGCGCCCATGCTGCTCAACGAAACGCTGTCACACATCGCCCGCCTCGGACTCGAACGCATTCCCGGTGCCGCCGTGGATGCCGCGCTGCTCAAATCCCTCGATCCGGCGCCTGACAAGCTCAAGGTGGGCATCATCAACAGCCTGGGCGAGCGCCGCAAACCGGAATACGTTTCGGCGTTGGCCCCCGCGTTGGGCGCGGCCGACGAGGCCGTGGCAGAGGCCGCCGCGGCCGCGTTGGGCAAGATCGGCGGCGAAGCCGCGATCTCGGCACTGGCCAAGAGCCGGACCGCCGGCAGCGCGGCCGTGCGCGAGGCGGCAACACGGGCCTATCTCGCCTGCGCATCCACGCTGCTCGAACAAGGGCAGTCCGCGGCAGCGGGCAAGATCTTCGACGAGGTCTTTGCCGGGAAGGAGATTGCCCCGATACGTGCCGCCGCCTTCAACGGCCGTGTGCGCGCGCGCGGGGAGGCGGGTGCGCCGCTGCTGGCCGAGGCCATCCAGGGGGATGCGCCGGAGTGCTTCTCGATGGCGCTGCGCCTCGTGCGGGAGTTGCCCGGCACGGAGCTGACGAAGCAATGCGCGGCGTTGTTGCCGGCACTAGATGGAGAGAAAAAAGCGCTGCTGCTGGCCGCGCTTGCGGATCGCGGCGACAAGGCCGCGTTGCCCGCCGTGCTGGAAGCCGTAAAGGACCCTGCGGAGGACGTGCGCGAGGCAGTCTGCAACGCGCTGGGATTGATCGGCGACGCCTCGGCCGTGCCCATGCTCTTGGGAGCGGCCGCGGGCGGGGGAAAGGAGAGTGCGGCCGCACGGGAGAGTCTTGCCCGCATCCGGGGTGACGGCGTGAATGATGCGCTGATCTCGGCGATGCAAGGCGGCGATGCGGCGGTCAAGAAGGAGGCTATTCAGGCCCTGGCGGCACGTCAAGCCGCGGAGGCTGCGCCCATCTTGATGGGCCTTGCGCAGGGCGCCGACGCCGCGTTGCGTGCAGATGCCCTGAGTGCCCTGGGTACGCTCGCCGGCGCGGAGCAACTGGCCGGCCTCGTGGACTTGCTCGTGAAGCAGCCCGAACCCTCGGATCGCGCCGCCATCGAGTCCGCCATTGTGGGCGCCGCCCAGCGGGTGAAGGACGATGCACAGCGCACGGCCGCCCTGCTTGCGGCCTTGCCGAAGCAATCGGAAGCCGCTAGCCGCTGCGCGATCGTTGCGGTACTGGGCAAAGTGGGCGATAACGCCTCCCTCGAGGCCGTGCGCGGTGCGTTGAAAGACCCGCAACAAGAGGTGTGCGACGCTGCCGCCCGGGCACTTGCCAACTGGCCTTCGGCCGCCGCACGGAATGATCTGTTCGCGTTGGCGCGCGACGGAAAGACCGAGACGCAGCGCGTGCTTGCCTTGCGCGGCTACGTGCGCTTGTTGGGCACGGAACCCGGCCGGCCGGCCGGCGAACTGGCCCGCGACTACGGCGAGGCATTGAAACTGGCGAAACAGCCCGAGGGGAAACGCCTGGTGCTCGCCGGACTCGGAAACGTCAAATCGCCCGCCGCGCTGGATCTCGCCTTGCCGCTGCTGGGCGACAGGGAGGTGCAGGCGGAAGCGGCCCTGGCCGTGCTGAAGACCGCCGAAACGCTCGGCGCGGAGCAGCCCGAGGCCGTCAAGAACGCGCTCAACAAAGTGCTTGAAACCTGCAAGGACGAGAAGGCCGTTGCACAGGCCCAGGCGCTGCTCAGCAAGCTGCGCGTGCAGGCGATGCTATCGCTCAACATTGCGGGACAAGGCCAGGCCAGCAGCCCGGACGACGTGGAGAAGGACGGCGGTTCCGGGGGCGATGCCGCCGCCATCGACGGAAACCCGGAAACGTATTGGGATGAAACGGATGGCCGTCCGCTTTACCGGCTCGTGGTGACCTTCCCGGAAGCGAAGGATATTGCCGCCCTCAGCATTATGGGCTACAAGCATCAGGATTTCGCACCCAGAGATTTCGAGGTGCTTTGCGACGGGGCCGCAGTGAAGTCCGTGAAGGATGCGGCCTACAGTGAGAATCTCTTTGTTGCCGAATTCCCGGCACAGCACTGCAAGGTGGTGGAACTCAAGATTACCGGCGCTTATGGCAATTCGCCGGGCATCCGCGAGTTCGGACTCTATCCCGCCCTGCCAGCCACGCCCGAGGGAAGCAAGTGATTCCCTGAATCCGTGGCCCACAGCGTTCCGGGCCAGAGCGCCGGCGCGTCACGTCCCGAACTCAGCCAGCCAGTGCGGGCTCCACAGTGGCGCCCAGGAGGTACGCCATCAGGAAAGCCAGCTCCATGCTGTTGGCCAAGGAAGGCAAGAACGCCATGGAAACCCGGTGCGCCTCCTGCGTGTCCGTCTCAATCCGCCGCACAATGGCCCGCCCCGCGAGTTCGTTCGGCAAACCCAATTCACCCGGTACGCCTTCCGTGGGAATCGAAACGTCCACCACCTGTCCCGCGCGGAGCGTGTGCCGCGTGGTAAGGGCGATGCCGCCCAACGAGATGTCATGTGTGATGGCCGGACCAATGACTGGCGCATGATTAACGGGATGTGCCGCGCGAATATGCACCTTCAGCCCAATTCTTGCCCGTTCGCTTTGGCGCCGTTCGATCAGACTCGATACGCCACCACCACGAGACAGATCCCCCTGTCCCTTCATACTATTCACTCCTAAGAAATGAAGTGCCCAAACCTTTCTTGGATTATAGCAGGGCGGACGCGGAATTCCAAGTCTTTTTTCCGGAGTCGAAGCCGTTGCCTAATGCGCCTGCCCGTGACAGTTACTGGTATTACTTCAGGTAGCCAAGGGACTCCAGTTGGCTCCGCGCGTCTTCCGTCGGTGCGACTGTCTCGGCCGGCTGGACCTGAACGCCGCGTTCCAATTGGTTCAGGGCCTCCTGCAAGTCGGCCAATTGGGTTGCCCGATTGGGGTCGCCCGCGAGGTTGCTCTTCTCCCCGGGGTCTTGCGCAAGGTCGTATAATTCGAGCGGCGCCAGGTGGCGCACATTGTCGGGATTGGCTGTAATGAGCTTCGAAGCGGAAGTCCGAACCGCATGCAACTGGTTGCCTTCAAAGTCGTTATGCGCGTAGGAATACCGGATGTCCGCATTGGCGAAGTTCCCCGCAGCATCGAAGAGCGGCTGCCCGTTCATGGCAGGGACTGGCGGCAGTCCGGCGGCCAGCAGCAGCGTGGGCGCCAGGTCCACATGCCGGGCGAAACCGCCGTTCCGTTCGCCCCCATGGGCATTTCCGGGCAGTTTCACGATCAAAGGCACCCGCAACATTTCGTCGTAAAGCGTGTAGCCGTGCCAGAATCCCTCGTGATCCAGGAACTCCTCGCCATGATCTGCCGTGAAGACGATCAAGGCGTTTTCATAAAGCCCCCGCTCCCGAAGTCCCTGGAAAAGTGTTTGAAGCGCCCCGTCCAGGAATTCGATGTCCGTGATGTAGGCGTCGCGCATGGGTCCTTCAAGGCTGGGATCGGGCGTGTCGCCCAACACCGCCCGTGCGTATCCCGCGCCGGTGCGGTGATTCACAAAGGGGTCGTGCGTGTCCATATAATGCAGGAAGAGAAAGAAGGGCGACTCCCCGGGGGCCGGCCGTCCGTCAATCCATTGGAGCGCGGAATTCGTCACCCCATCCCCGGGTTGATAGTAATCGCGAATCTCGAACCTGGCCAGGAAAGGCAGGAAACGGCCCGCTTTCGCGCGCACCCGCTGGAATCCCTTGCGGAGCACTTCATACATGGACAGCTTCGAAGACGACATGCTCGCGCCGAAATAGCGCCGCGGGGGCAGGTCCGTGTAGTCGGAGAAACCCTTGTTGAAGTTGAAGAGCGAAGCGATGTTCGGATTGTTGGCAAAGCCCTTGGCATAGTAGCCGCCCGCCGTCAAGGCCCCGGCCAGCGTAGCCACACTGCCGGGCAGCGCCGCCGTCTGGCTTGTGGCGGTATGCAGATCGGGATACAAGCCCGTGAAGATTGTGGCAAAGCTGGGCTTCGTCCACGAGGCCTGTGAAAACATGTTCTCGAAGAAGACGGCGTCCTTGGCGAAGGCTTCCAGGTGCGGTGTCTTCGCCGTGGCGTCCGGTCGGTATTGTGGCAGATAGTCCGCGCGCAACGCGTCCGCGGCAATCAGAATGATGTTCGGGCCGCCCGCCTTGACCGGCGGTGCGAACGCTTGGGCCTGCGCCGAAGGGGCTGTCCATTTCGAAAGCCCCTCTCCCACTCCCACCAGGCCCAGAAACAGAACAAAGGGCAAGAGCACGATGCCCGTGCGCCCCAAGGTCTTGGCCAGCGCTTCTGCCAGCACAAATGCGAACACGAACGCGATCAATGCGGCGCCGATCACCCAGGCCGCCACCTGTCCGTATTGCGCCATGGACCCCGCATGATGCTGCAAGACATCACGCTGCAAGCGCCAGAGGCCAATAACCAGCCCGCCCGCAGTAAGTGCCGCGGCCCAGCTCAACGCGAAGGTCAGCGCGGCCGAGGCAAAACGATCCAGAAGCAGGTAAAGAAAAAGCAGGGCCGAGGCCACACCCAATCCCAGACCGGCAAAGAGGACGCCGTAAACGCCGGCGCCCCAGGGGAACATCTGCGTTTCCGTGAGTCCGCTGAGCGTCTTCCAGATCCAGCCCGCCTCGCACAGCCCGATGATGGCGCCGGCCAGCAGTCCTCCGGCGATCCCCGCGAAAAGGGCGCTGAAGACTTTGCTCCGGTAATCCGCCACGGTTTCCGGCGCAAGATGCAGATACGACTCCGCGGCGGCGGCTTCACGGCGCGTCTGCGCCAGCTCCGCCTGGAGCTGGGTGCGGCCCGGCCGTTTCCGCATCACAAAGATGGGCAGCCCGATAAGGAAGGGGACAACGTCGCCCACCCACCAGCCAAGATGCGAGAAGGTGGCCGCCGCCGCCACGCCGCTGCTGGCGCCTAGCAGGCCCACAAACACGATCTCGCGAATGCCCTCCCCGCCGATGGACGGGCCGAAGACCGTCGCGGTGATCATGAGCGGCGCGGCGAAGAGGATGTCCGTGAAGTTCGTATTGCTGGCGCGTATCGCCATCATCGTGCAGAAGAAGGTCAAGCTGGTCGCCACATGCACCATGAGTCCGAAGAACACGGCCAGCATCAGCTCGGAGCGGTTGTTGCTGTAGGCCGTGGCGGCCGCGCCCAGCTTGTTCAGCTTGTTCCGAATGCCTGCGGGCGTCGGGACCACCGCCACGAGCACCTGGATGACGCGCGGATTGAGCAGGAGGAGGAACAGCACCACGATGAGCGTGCCCAGCACGCTGAGAATGGCAAAAAGGACGGGCAGGCGGAATTGCAGGTGCGGCAGGCGCATCCCCAACGGCAGCGTGACAAACACCAGGGCCGAGAGCACAATGAAACCGATTAGTTTCTCGACGGCAACGACCGTCGCGCACTTGATGACCTCGCCCGTGTACAGGGCCGAATCGTAGAGGCGATAACCGTCGAGACCGACTGTGCCCGGCAGGAATATGCCCAGGCTCCGCCCCACGAACCAGCTTTGAACCATGTACCAGAAGGGGATCTTCAGCCCCTGGCCTTTCAGGAGCAGGCGCCAGCGCAGCACCCCGCAAAACATGCCTCCCAGCTTGATGAAGACGGCCAGCAACAGCCAGAAGACGACGTTTGCCGCGCCTGCCTTGCGAATCTCGTTCACGATGTCCCAAGGCTTCACCCCGCCGAACAAGTTCGGGTTCAGCCCATAGGTCTCGGGCCGGAACAACAACACGAAGAGCCCGACTGTCACCAGGATCTTCATCGGCGTAGCCAGAAGCTTGAGCGCCTTAACCATAGTCTGAAGCACGGAACCGATGGTCTTTCTCACGTAAAACCCTCGCGCGTGAAGTAATCCGCGAAACCCTGACGAAATCGCATTCACATTGGCTCGAAGCATAGCACAGCCCCGGAGATGGTTGACAAGCCGCCCCCCGGCTGGATAAGGTAACCCAACAATCGGTGTACCACACAAGGAGTCCTGCGATGAGTGTGAAGATGTTGTTCGTCATCGGTTCACCGCGTTCAGGCACCACCATGCTCGAACGCATGCTGTCCTCGCATTCAATGATTCAGGGCGGACCCGAACCGCATCTCCTTACGCCCCTCGCCCATCTCGGCATCTGGGACAAAGTGGACAAGGCCCCGTACGATCACGTGCTCGCGGCGGAATCACAAAAGCTGTTCGTGGATCAGTTGCCAAACAAGGAGCAGGATTACTGGGATGCGTGCCGCGCCTACTGCGACGTGCTCTATGGACGTTATCTCGAATCCAAGGGCGCCAAGCCGATTTGCCTGGACAAAACACCCGCCTATGCGCTGGTCCTTCCCTTCATTGCAAAGGTATTTCCCGATGCCAGATACGTGGTGCTCACGCGGCATCCGTTGGCCGCATTCTCCTCCTTCGCCAATTCCTTCTTCGACGGCGATTATCAGGTCGCCCAGAACTACAATCCGCTGCTGAACCGCTATGTGCCCGCGCTGGCGGCCTTCCTGCGACAGAAGGACGTTCCGGTGATCCACGTGCGCTACGAGGATCTCGTGAAGGATCCGGAAACCTGGTTTGCGAAAATCTGCGAGTACATCGGCGTGCCCTTCGAAAAGGAAGCCATCGATTACGGCAAGAGCGAAGAGGAACGGCCCAAGGGCCTCGGGGATCCCATCGGCGTCAAGCAGCATTCGCGGCCCAGCACGGCCTCCGTGAAGAAATGGGTGCAGGAACTCGCTTCCGACCCGGCCAAGCTGAGCCTGATGCGCCAGGTCATCAGCGAGTTGGCCCCCGAGGATCTGGCGCTGCTCGGCTATCCGCCCGAGAAACTATGGAAACCGCTCGAAGAAGCCGGCCAGGTCGCGGCGCCCGTGAAACCCAAGCTCGACCGCTATCGCTTCAAGCGGAAGATGATCATCCGGCTTCGCGCACGGGCGCAGCGCGGCGGAGCTTTCCGGCGGCTGCTCGAGAAAGGCCGGCTCACCTGCGACGTGCTGCTTCGGGAATAGACGCGGCGCCGTCTACGCTTCGGGAATGATCCCCCGCGATTCCAGATAGGATAGAACGCGGGCCACGGATTCGTCGAGTGATTCGTGGGACGTGTTCACAACGAGTTCGGCGTTTTCCGGCTCTTCGTACGGGGCGGAGATGCCCGTGAACTCGGGAACGAGTCCGGCGCGGGCTTTCTTGTAGAGGCCCTTGGGATCGCGCTCTTCGCACACGGCAAGATCGCATTTCACGTAGACCTCGATGAACGATTCCGGGCACAGCGCCCGTGCCTTGTCGCGGTCTCCGCGATAGGGCGAAATGAACGCCGTCATGGCGATCACGCCTGCGTCCGTGAACAGCTTGGCCACTTCGCCGATGCGGCGGATATTCTCTTCGCGATCCTCGGGCGAGAATCCGAGGTCCTTGTTCAATCCATGGCGGATGTTGTCGCCATCGAGCACGTAAGAGCGGAATCCGCGCTCGAAGAGGGCATTCTGAACGCCATGCGCCAGTGTGGACTTGCCCGAGGCGGAGAGGCCCGTATACCAGATGACGGCGGAACGATGCCCGTTGACGCGCTCGCGATCCGCCCGGGTGATGTCCCCCTCATGCCACGTGATGTTGGTTGCTTTCTGCGTGTCGGCCATGCTGCTGCTCCTTCCGTTCGTGCAGTCCCTCTGCGCCTTTCGGCACGCCCCTGGTTGTGGCGCACCCGGCGGGCAGAGTATAGCAGGCGCCTCTCGGGCATAGCGAATGCGGCCAGGTCCCGGGGACGCTTCCGGTCTTCCGTTCGATGCCATCTTGACGATTTGGTGCCGCGCGCCTATACTACGGCGCAGGACATGGACCTGACAGGGGCGGAGGCATACTTTGAAAGAGCAAGAAGAAGTCCGCGAAGGGTACTACCGGGACAAGTACGGCCAGTGGCAGGTGGATCGCCGGTCGGTTCAAGATCGTCGCGGCCACAAGAAGCACCCGTTCGACCATGACCGCCGGAAGTTCTTCCGGCGCAAAGCGGACCGGGAGATTCTGGTGCGGGATCACAAGGCGATGATTGACGACGCGCTGGAAGAATTCGCGGAAGAGCACGAGGGTCATCTCTAGGCCGCTAGCGTTTGAGCAATTCCTCGGTCTGCCGCTGCAGCGCTGCGGCGGCTTCCCGGCCCGTCAGGTTGCCGTCCAGCACTTGACGCAGGGCTTTGGCCACCACTTCGCGCACTTCCTGCCAGCCCCGGATGTTGGGTTCGGGACGGGCGAAGTCCAGGCAGTCAAACGAGGCACGGCTGTAGGGCCACTGCGCCCACAAATCCTTCACGGCAGGGTCATCCGCCACGGACCTGCGGAAAGGCAGGTAACCGGTGCCCAGCGCCCAACGAACCATCGTCTCTTTCGATGTGAAGTATTTGACGAACGCCCAGGCTGTCCTGGCCTGCTCGGGGGTGGTGTTGAAGAGGCAGATGTTGCCGCCGTAAAGAACCGTGCGCGGATGGGCGGGATCCGCCTGAGGGATGCGAACCAGGCCCCACTGGTCCATGCGGTCCTGCATCAACGCGGCAACATGAATCCGTCCCGAGCCCGTTCGGAAGGTGAATGCGACATCATCTTTGGAGAAGGCGATTTCATCGTCAAACGCCGCGGAGATTTGATAGGCCAGGCCCTCCTTCGCGAGCGTCTCGTACAACTCGAATACCGCAATGGACTCCGGAGAATCAAAGCGGGCCTTCCCATCCGCGTAGACTTCCCCGCCCCGGCTGAAGATCATGCCGTCGATCGTGCTGCAATCGGGATTGACCGCGTAGGCGAACTTGCCGGTCTTGGCCTTCACTGCGCGGCACTGTGCCAGGAACTCGTCCCACGTGTCCGGGGGCCGGTCGAAACCCGCCTTCGCCAGGACGGCCTTGTTGAAGTACATCATGAGCACGCTCTTGGTGAACGGGAACGAATACATCTTCCCGCCAAACTCGGCATAGCGGTTCGTCTCGAGGACTGCCGGAAAGAAATCATCCAGCTCGGACTGGGAGAAGCCGGTCTGCGCATCACGCATGTACTCGTCCAACGCGCGCACGGCGCCGGTGGGAATGTATTGCGCGGTCATGTTCTCGTAGCAGACCGCCATGCTCGGGAGGACGTGCGCACGAATGCTGGCGGAGGTCTTGCGGAAAATCTCGTCGTACCCGCCGGAGCGCTCCACTTTGAGCGGGGGGCCCTCCTTCCACGACGCATTGAAATCCGCCGCCAGCTGCTGCAGCAACTCGGCCGTCTCGGTGGTCTGGCGATCCCAGAATACCGCGGCTTCGGGATCAATGGGCGCAAAGCCCTCCTTCGGCCCCCTGGGACCGCATCCGGCCAGCAGTACGCAGGCAAGCAGCGCCGTCACATTCTTCATGGGGCCTAACCCTTGATCCCCGCGGTGATCGCGGCTTCGACGAAGTACCTCTGCGCGCAGAAGTATAGCAACACGGTTGGCAGGATGACAATGGACGACGCGCACATGAGCAGGTTCACACGCACGCCAAAATCACCCCGGAAATACGTCAGCCCCACCTGCACCACCCGCATCGACTCGTCCGCGGTCACGAGCAGCGGCCAGAGCAACGCGTTATAGCTGCCAAGGAACGCGAAGAGCGCCACGCTGACGACGATCGGCTTGGCGAGCGGCACGGCGATGCGCGCAAGAAAGCGCAGATGGCCGCAGCCATCAATCAGGGCCGCATCGAAGTAATCCCCGGGAAGTCCAAGGAACGCCTGGCGCATGAGGAAGATCGAGAAGGCGTTCGCGCACCACGGCACAATGAGGGCCGCGTAAGTGTTGTACCACCCCAACCGTTGGATCAGCACGAAGTTCGGCACCAGCGTCAACTCGAAGGGCACCATCATCGTGGCGAGGACCAGGGCGAAAAGGAGGCCCTTGCCCCGGAACGTCAGCCGGGCGAACGCATACCCGGCCATGGCCGAGGTAAGCACGACACAGCAGGTCACGGAGCCGGAAACCAGCAATGAGTTCAGAAAGTATCGCGCGAAGGGGGCCGACTCAAACGTGTCGCGCACATTCTCCCAATGCCATTCCCCCGGCCAGAGCGAAAGCGACGGTTCGAGCGCCGCGATATGGCTCTTGAACGCGGTGCTGAGCATCCACAGAAAAGGCCAAGCCGTGAGGAATCCGCCCAGGACGAGCAGAATGTAGAGCGACGCACTCCACAGGTGCCGCTTGAACCGGTTCATGAGTAGTGCACCTTCCGGCCTACATAACGCCATTGAAGCGCAGTGACGAGCATGATCGCCCCGGTGAACAGCATGGCGACCGCCGCGCCATACCCGTAGTCGTTCCAGCGATACAGCTGGCCATAGATGTAAATGACCAGGTTGGTCGTGGACTCGAAAAGGGGTTGGTCAGGCTGCTGCGTCAGGGCGTAAAAGCTGTTGAAGGCCTGGAAGGCCCGAACGGTGCTGGCGACCAGCAGAAAGAGGATGGTGGGCGACAACAACGGAATCACCACGTGCCGGATTACCCGCCACGGCCCGGCCCCGTCGATTCGCGCGGCCTCCTCGAGCTCGGCCGGAATCGCGCTCAGCCCGGCGAGAAAGACGACTATCATGAATCCGCTGTCGTGCCAGATGTCGAAGAGCATCACGCAGCACAGCGCAAGGCTCGGCCCCACTCCCGGCGGAATCCATCCTCCGCTCAGCAGGTGCAGCACCCCCCTGCTTTCGAGCACCCAGCGCTGCGGCCCAAACCCAGCGTGGCTCAGCAGCAGGTTCGCGACGCCGTCAGGACTGTTGAATATGGCCCGCCAAACCATCGCCGCCGCGACGGCCGAGGTGACATAGGGCAGGAAGTAGAGGGTGCGCAAGGCACCGCGCCCCCGAAGGATTCGATGCAGGCCGAAGGCGATGAAGAAACTGAGTGCCAGGCTCGCGGGAATAGTGCCCGCGACGTAATAGATGGTGACTCGCAGGCTGCTCCAGAAACCGGGATCCGTGAACGCGCGAACGTAATTGTCCAGCCCGGCAAAGCGGTCTTCCCCATAGCGGCCTGCAAACAGACTCATGTAGAAGCCGCTGAGGAGGGGTGCAAAGCCGAAAACGCCCATGAGCAGCATGGCTGGCGCAAGCAACAGCATTGCCAGCAATCCATCACGCTTCCGGCGGGCCCGGCGCCGTTCGAAGCGGTCGTCCAACCAAGCCAGAAAGCTATCCATGATTTGAGGCACGTTCGTAAACAGCCTTTCGCTTGTCCCGGCGGCGCTCTAACGCACGGACGGGGGGCTGGAATGCTGAAGCACCGCTTCCACGAGATCCACGTTTCGCTCAATCGCGCCGCGTTCAGACAGAATGGCGTCACGCCCCCGCGCCGCCATACGGGCGCTCTCCTCAGGGTCGTTCAACAGTGCCGCCAGCGTTTCACCCAGGCGTTCGGGCGATGGAACTTGAATCGCGCCCTTGGCGGCGAGCAGGACTGCGGCCGGGTCCGGGAAGTTGCTCATGTACGGGCCGAACACGGTTGGAACGCCAAGCGCGGCAGGCTCGAGCGGGTTGTGTCCATTGACTCCGGGGAAGAAACTCCCCCCGACCACCGCCACGCTCCCCAACGAATAGAACAAGGCGAGTTCGCCTACCGTGTCGAGGAAGAACACGCGCTCGCCGTTGGGCGTCCGGCCTTGTTTCACTTCGGATCGCCGGAGCACGGGTTCGTCGAAGGGCTGAAGCGCCTCGTCCATCCGTTCGAGGTGCCGCGGTGCCACGACCAGGCGAAGGTCCGGAAACTGTGTTCGCAAGGTGTGCCAGCACGCCCCGGCCAGCGCCTCGTCACCGGGCCGCGTACTGCCGAAGACGAGAATCGGCGCCTGTTCCGGAAAGCCGTTTTCAGCCTTCAGACGGGCGCGCCTGGCCTCATCCACCTCCGCAGCGACCGCATCGAACTTGGTGTTCCCCGTGATATGCACCTTGGCGGCATCCACGCCCAGGGCGGTCATGCGGTCTGCGTACACCTGGTTCTGAACACCCACCGCGGTAAGTTGCCCGAAGACGGCCTGGAAGAACGGGCGCCAGCGCCGGTATCGGGGAAAGTGCTTGTCGCTGAGGCGACCGTTCACGATGACGGCCGGAATGCCGCGGCGCCGGCACTCGCGCAGCACATTGGGCCACAACTCGGTTTCGATCAGGATCAGAATCCGGGGCTGGGCCTTCTCGAGGAATTGGCGGACGGACCCGGGAGCATCAAAAGGAAACCAGGTGACCGGGCAGCCGGCGCAGGTCCTGTCCGCCAAGTCCCGCCCGGTGGCCGTGGAGGTGCTGAGGAGGATTGGCGCGCCGGCAAAGCGCTGTCGCAACGCCTGCAAAATGGGCTTGGCCGTGGTCACCTCGCCGACGCTGCACGCATGCACCCAGAGGGGCCTCACCGCGTCCGCCGGGATCTCCGGGTCAAAGCGGGCCAGAAGCGGGCCATGCCTGGGATGGCGGCGCAGCCATGCGCGCAATCCCGGCGCCGCCACCGCCCATGCCAGGTTGTAGATCGCATACATTGGTTCACACAACCCATCCGCAGGCCCACCCGTGGCCTTTCGGCGCGCCATGGACGGGACGGCGGGAGCCAAGCCTGCACATGCAACGGGCGGCCCCGCAGTGTGGGCCGCCCAGTTCCCAATTCATGGATAGGCTATTTCTTGGACTTCTTTGACGGCAGCGAATCCGGCAAACGGCCGATCGAAGAGCGGCCGCCCTGCGAACCCGACATGCTGAAAAAGCGCGCGCCGGTCGAATCCACGATGGTCGGCGTGACGAAGATCAGCAGGCTGGATTGCTGCACCGAACGGGACTTGCCCTTGAAGAAGAAGCCAAGCACGGGAATGTCCGCGATGTACGGCAGCTTGTCGGTGCTCTTGGACGAATTGTCCTGAACCAGTCCGCCGAGCACCAGTGTGTCGCCGTCATGCACGATCACGTTGGTCCACACCGCCTGCCACGAGGTGCTGGGCAGGTTGATCTCGCTCGTCACTTCCGTTTCGTTCACCACAGACTTCTGGGTGAAGGTCTTGGTCCCGGTCTTCGTGCGCACTTCAGGATTCAGCCAGAGGCGCACCTGATCGTTGTCCCGGATCTGCGGGGTAACCGAGAACGCGATGCCGAAATTGAAGGAAACCGGCGTGACATTCTGGATATACGAAGTCGTCGGCGTGCCGCCGAAACCGGCTTGGCTGGTATAGATCTCGTTGTTCACCTGCGACACGAAATACTCGGTGGCGAAGTCCGCGATGATGGCCGGCTTCCGGTTCATCGTGGTCACCCGCGGCGCACTCAGCAACTCCGATTCCGTGAGGCTGTCCACAAAGTCAAACGTGACTCCAAGTGAGTCGCCATCCTTGTTCTCGAGAATCTTCCCTGCCAGACTCAGGGCAGGAACACCGGTGGTGGCCGGGCTCGTCAGAGCGCCAATCGTCGCGCTCGTGACTGTGTTGCGAATCACCTGACTGCCGTCGGGACGGCTGTAGAAGGGGATTTCCTCATCCACACCGTCGCCGTTGACGTCGTAACTGTACGTCGATGCGGCCGCCGTCGGAATCTGTCGCGTGCGGTTGTTGAGATCCGACAACGTGGCGTCCCACTTGAATCCGATCTTGTCAAGGTCGGTTGTGCGGACCGTGAGGAATTTCGCCTCGATGCTCACCTGTTTCGGGGTGACATCCACTTCCGCCAGCACCTTCTCAAATTTGTCCAGGTTGGATTTCGTGTTCTTCACCACCAGCACGTTCGTGGCGGTGTTGTAGAACTTGCTCGAGAGCAGTTCCTGCGTGTAGGGCTCCTTCACATCCGGCAGCGAATGCAGCAGAATGTCCAGACTGTCCAGAACGCTCGAGGACGAATCGTCCGAGGTCGCGCCCAACGATCCCACGCGGCTGCCCGCACCCAGGCCGCCGGTCATGCCTGCGCCGCCACGGCGGCTCCCGAGCCCGGTCATGCCCACGGCGCCAATAGTAGCCGGCGGTTCGCCGACCATCATGTCGGAGATGCTGCTGAATAAGTCCGAGATGTTGCTCACCGCGGTGACATCCATGCCGCTTCCGCCGCCCATGCCGCCCATGCCGCCCATGCCGCCCATGCCGCCCATGCGGCCGCCCATGCCGCCGCCATACATCCCGCCGCCCATGCCGCCCATGCCGCCCATGCCGCCGCCATACATCCCGCCGCCCATGCCGCCCATGCCGCCGCCATAGCCGCCACCCATGCCGCCGCCATAACCGCCACTCATGCCGCCGCCGTAACCGCCATAGCCGCCCATCTGTGGCTGCGCGTAGCTGAGGCCATCCGCGGCACCACTCGAAGACTGGCCGGTGAGCCCCGTTTCGCGGTATCCACCGCCATAGCCGCCCATGCCGCCGCCATAACCGCCCATGCCGCCGCCATAGCCGCCGCTCATGCCGCCGCCGTACATGCCGCCGCCCATGCCGCCCATGCCGCCCATGCCGCCGCCATACAACCCGCCGCCCATGCCGCCCATGCGGCCACCCATGCCGCCGCCATACATCCCGCCGCCCATGCCGCCGCCATAGCCGCCGCCGCTGCCGCCAAAGCCGCCGAAACGGTTCCGGAGCACGACTTTCCACAGGGTTTCAGCGCCCGCGTTGCGCAATTCGTAGTAGCGGGTCTCCAACTCCTCGAAGGTCTCCTGGCGGATGATTTCAGGCTTGCTGATCCAGATGAACCCGGGTTGAACGGAGTAATCCAGGCCCAAGGGGCGAAGGAGCGCCTGGAGGGCCTGGGCCAGCGACACGTCCTTCAAATTGATGTACGGAACGATGCCATCGGACTTGGCGCCGTAAGCATAGTCCACCGCAGCCCCGGAGCCTCCCCCCATCGGAGCCGCCGCGCCATAACCCGGGACGCCGCCACCGCCGAAGGGCCGCGAAGCGCCGCCTGGACGATTGCCGCCCTGGCCGGGACGCGCACCGCCGGCCGCCACAGCCGGAAGACCGGGACGGGCAGCACCGGCTCCTGCGGGGCCGGGGAACGGCGCGGGAGCGCCCGGACCGCCGGGCGTCGCCGCAACAGCCGCAGGGTTGACCCGCTTCGGGGGCTCCACCGCGCGGGTGTCAATCACGATGTTCATGCCCCAACTGTCAGATATGAAGGTCACGATTTCGCTGATGTGGATGTCTTCGAACTCGACACTCACCGGCGAATCGAGGGTTTCCTCCACTTTTGACTTCTCGGTCTCGACGACATGCTCCTCTTCAATCTCGGGCACCGCGAAACGATAGGGCTTGATTCCGGTGGCATCCGCGCCCTGCGGAAGCATCTTCTTTTTCTCGATGAGATCCCGAATCATGGCGCGGTCTTCGGTCACCTCTTTTTGCGACTCCTTCATGGAGTCCTCGTGGGCGCCCAAAGTGGCCTTGTGCAATCCCTCGTTCGCTTCCCGATTGTTGGGATCAATCAAAAGGACGTTGCTGTAGATCTCCACGGCGGTCGCATAGCGTTCTGCCTCGAGATAGCGTTGGGCATCGTTCATCAGGACTTTGACGCGTTCGCGCTTGATTTCATCCGCGCTCTTCTGGGGCGTCTCCCCCGCCTTGATGGTTTCCGGATCCACCGTCTCAAAAACCGGAACGGAGGAAGTGTCGATGCCCGCGGCGCTCACTTGCAGCTTGGCGCTGCATTTTTCCGCATAGGATTTCGCCTCTTCGAGCTTCGGATCCAGCGCAAGCGCGCGGTTGAACTCGGTCAAGGCTTCGCGGTAGAGGTCCCGCTTGTACAGAGCCACGCCGCGGCGGAGATATTCCTGGGGATCCGCGGACTCCGCTTCCGGGGCCGGCGCGGGCGCCACAATGGCCGCACCCACCGCGGGCGCCGCAGCATCCTCCTTGGCTGGCGCGGAGGCAGGCGCCTGCGAGGAATCCTGAGCCATCGCCGGCAGCGCACACATCAGTAGAACCGCCAAGCAGCCTGCGGTGATGGTTCGTACGAGCCCTGTATTCATTACAGTATCTTCCTCCCGCTGTTTCCCGGAACTATACCCAAAAGGACGCAAACGACTCAACTCCTCCGTTACTTCATATGGAGGGTGAAGCGCCTTGCGTATTGCTCCGAGTAAACTACGACCGTGTTGTCTTCCGGATTGACTTCCACCAGCTCGAACTGTTCAAACTTCTCATTCTGGTCATACCACCGCTTCGGCACGGAGGTCGTGCTCAACTGCGCGCGCAGTTTCCCCCCCACGTCCCGAATCGCGTGCAAGGTGATGCCCAGGTCTGACTCCTTGACTTCCTTCTTGTCGTTGGCTCCTCCCGAGCCACTATAGTACCAGAACGGATTCTTGTTGTATAGCCCCGAAAAGTTCGCGGGCACCTTCAAGGGCGGCCGCGGCGAAGGCGAGGGCGGCTGGAGTTCCTCGGGCACCTCTTTATGGGGCAGGGCTGGCGGGGCCTCCGCGGCATGCTCCGGCGGATTGAACACAACATAGATCCGGTAAAAAAGCACCACCATCACCACCAGGAGCACCATGCGCTCCTTGTTGTACCAGATCAATCTGCCTATGTTGAGAAGCTTATCCAGCATGCACCACCATCCGATGGCCTAATTGGTATACAGTATGTAGCGTTTAAACAGTTTCCAGGCTTTCCCAAAGAACCCGGGCTCGGCCGCGGGCGTCTGTCCCGCGCCCCGGCTCCGGTCCATCCCGGACGTGCGGTACGCGTCCCGGGCGCCAGGCGCCGCTGTCGGCCCTTGCCCCGGTCCGCCCACGCCCGGTATATTCCCCTCGGCCAACGCGTTCAGGCGAACCTGCTTGAAGGCTTCCTGCGTCAGCACCATCTCGACATTGAGTTGCGGCTCGATGTTGTAACCGATGTAAGGATACGTTATTCGTATTGCATTGACGTTGAAATAACGCTCCGCACAGCTTAGATTGTCCTCAAGCAGCTTGACCAGGTCCCGCATCGTCATGGTGAAAGAACACCCGACCGTCTGCATGAGCATCAGTTCATCGTCCCGGCGCATGGACCAGAGGCTGACCTGGCTGATGCTGGAGGCTTTGGCCTCCAGAAGCATTTCGCAGGCTTTGATCCCAAAGACCAGGCGGCCCAGCCACAAATTGACATCCTCCTCGTTCACGTCCGTGGAGGCGAGGTCGTCGAGAGTGGGCGCGCCCATGGCCTGGCGAATGTCCGGCGGAAAGAGGTCGTAACGCCCCATCCGCTCGCCGACCTTCTGGTACAGGTCATAGACGAGCTTGTTCGCCTGCTCGTCGTACCAGAACTTGAGAATGCCGCCGCCTTCCTTGGGCGGCTTCTCATGCTCGTACCAGTCGCCAAACGTGAAGAACTTCGCCCGGTCGATAATCGCTTCGGTCCAGGGCACGACTTGGCTGCGCCATTCCCGCACAATCGTATCCGGGTCAGACTTCTGGAAGAATTCCTCCAAGTCCTTGAGGCGCTCTTCCAGCTTCTGGCACAAGACGGCGTCGCGCTGATAGGCGGCCAGTTTCTCCTTGAAGTAAAACTGGTACACCCCAAAGAAAATGCCCAGCACGGTACATAGCGCCAAGGCGTATATGATGCGTGCTTTATTCATGGCGCCGCGGTGTCCTCAGCTGCGTTGCGTCTGGCGAAGGGCGGCCGGGGCGGCGCCGCATCCGGACTTCCGGGCGGCCCCGCATTTGGACCGGCTCCCGGCGGGCCGGGGGGCGGTCCCGGCGGTCCCGGCGGGCCGGGGGGACCCGGCGGTGCTCCGGGCGGAGGACCTTCGGCAGGGGCCGCTTCCTGCTGGCCTATGCCGGTGAATTGGATGACCAGGGTAAACGAAAAGACGCTGCGGTCAGACGGCATGCCGCCGCCGCGCGCGCCATTGTCATCCAGCGGGGCATTCATCAGGATGTCCCAAGGGAACTTCTGAACACTGGCTTCGCTGAAAAGCACCTGCTTGACCTTCAGGAGACGCCCGTCCGTCAAGGTCTTCTCCGCCTTCTGAATCGCCGCAACGTATTCCTTGATGACCATGTCAGATTCGGCAAAGCCGAAAATGCGGATGCCGTTCGGCTTGGGAAGCGGTTGAATGGGCGGCGCAGCGGCTCCGCCGGGTCCGGCTCCGGGTCCCGGTGAGCCGGGGCGCGGGCCCGCTTCGCGCCGGCCTCCCAGGCGGCCGCCGCCTCCCACCATCCCACGGGCCTCAATCCCCGGGAAACCGGCGACAGGCATGCCACCCACGGCGCTTCGTCCGCCGACCATGCCTCGAGATCGCAGGCCCGGTCCAGGGGGGCCAGGGGATCCGGGGCGGCCCGGCGGTGCCTCGCCGCCCGACTGCCCCACCGTGACGGTTTCGTAGGCGCTGATCCAGATGCCCCCGGTGGTGGGGCGCAGTTCGTTAATTAAGGTGAGCTCTTCCAGCCAGAAATTCCGTCCGATGCGGTACTCATCCAGGCGCTGCACATCCTTCTCCAGAACGGCGACGGAGCGCTTGGCTTCCTGAAAAAGCGCCTTGTAGCCGGAGTCGGGCACCGTGACAGTATCCGGACGGATCTTCTGCTTCAATTCGGGGTCGTAGGCCCCAATCGTCATCTTCAATGCGTCGATGCGTTGCCGCACCAGTTTGTTCTCGTTTGCGCTCACCGGAATGATCGAGGCCATGATGAACGCCACCGCCGTCAACGACAAGGCCCAGTACAGGGCTTGCTCCTTGCGGCGGGCCAATTCGACGATGCGCGGCGGAATCAGATTGATTTCAATGGGCACGGTCTCGCGGCAGCGCAAGGCGAGTCCGAGCACGATACACGCCTGTTCGGGGCGATCGCTCACTTGTTGCGCGGCCGGCGCGATGGCCAGGCCCGCCAACGGTTGCGCAATGCGCACTTCCACGCCCAATTGCCGCTGCAGGAAGGGGATTATCCCCCGCAGGCATGCGCCGCCGCCACAGAGAATGACACGGTTGACCTGGCCGCCGCCGGGAAGGGAGCGGAAGTAGGAAAAAGAGCGCATGATCTCGGAGACGAGGCGCTGAAGCACCTGTCCGATGATCTCGCCGCCCTTGCCGTCCTTCTTGGGATCGCCCGTGGGCGCAAACCCCCGCTCGCGCTTGAGCCGTTCGGCATCGACAAAACTCATGTTCAGCGCGGAGGCCAGCCCGAGCGTCACGTCATTCCCGCCGATGTTCAATGGCCGGGTGAAACGGAACTGGTTGTCGCGTTCAATGACGATATCGGTGGTGGTGGCGCCGAGGTCGATCAGCGCAACGCACTCGCCGGTTTCGCCAAATTCCCCCGTGTGCTTGAGCCAGTTGTAGGCGGCCAGCGGGCTGACATCAACGATGTCGATGGAGCGCTTGGCGTCGAGGATAATGTCGATGTGTTTGTCCACGACATCCGTCTTGATCGCCGCCATCATTACGTCATAGCCGCCGGCCTCGGTGCGATCCAGGACCTGATAATCCATGGCAATTTGGTCGAGGGAGAACGGAATCTGCTGCTGGATTTCGTACTTGACGATCTGGGTGACTTTGTATTCCGGCACGGGCGGCAGCGCGCGACACCGCGTGAACACCGACTGGCCCGGCACCGCAAAGATGGTCCGGCGCGAGCGGACCTTGGCGTCCTTCAGCAGTTGCTGTAGCGTCTTGCGCCGCAGGTTCTTCCGCACCTCGTCTTCGACTTGCGGATCCGAATTATACTCGCGCTGGAGGTACTTGGTGAGTTGGTAACCGGTCTTCGTATGCGAAAGTTCGCAAAGGCGAATGGCGCTCGTGCCGATGTCGAGAATCAGCCGTTTCTTGCGGCCTCGCATTAACTTCGCCATACGTTCGCTACTCTACCCCGTCCACTTCGGTCACGAACGCCAAGCTGCCACGCAGCGCTCAGTCTGTGCGCACACTCGGCCACCCTCGAACACGGTGAAAACTGTGAAGACGCGCATCTACCCGATTTTCATAAACCCTTGCAGGTTATTGTAATAAACTTCCTTTGCCTTGTCAAGACTAAAAGTGTTTTGACAAGTATTTTCCCATTCGGCGAACCGTCACTTCGGGACATCCTTCGCACAGCGGAACCCGTAGTCTGCCCGGGTGGCGTCCATCCGGTCGAAATGCCGCCGCGCACAGCGGGCGTAGAAGCGGTCCGCCGTGTAGGATCCGCCCCGCAGGACCCGGTAGATCTGGCCATAGTCGCGCGTCACCAGCTTGTTGCCGGGATACGCTTCGTACCAGTTGTGCACCCATTCATACACATTCCCCGCCATGTCGGCGCAGCCGTAGGGCGACGCCCCGCCGAGATACTTGCCGACGGCGACGGGGCCGCCGTGGTCGGCCTCTTTCGTGTTGCAGAATTCCGGGTTGAACTCCGCGCCCCACGGATATTCCTCGCCGCCTTCCCCGCGCGCCGCCTTCTCCCACTCCGCTTCCGAGGGCAGACGCTTGCCGACGGCCTGAGCATACTTGCTCGCACGTTCCCACGACACCCCGTGGGCGGGAAACTGTTCCTGACCCTTTGGAAAATCGTAATCCGGGAAAACGGCCTTGTAGGCCTCGTTCGTCACCTCGTATTTGTCCATGTAAAACGCGTCGAGGGTTTCCTGGCGTTTTGGGCTCTCGTCGGGAGCCCGGCCCTCTTCCCCAAAGATGAAAGGACCGGCCGGCACCAGAACCATGCCCGGCGGGACCTCGCCCTGCTCCATCTTCAGGCTGACCGTGGCTTCCTGATTCGGTTGCAGCTCGACGGTCTGTTCCGCCTCGACAAACCCCCGCGAGTACACGCTGACCCGGTAGATCCCCGGCGGGAGGCTGAACTTGGCCGGACTCTTCTTCTCCTGCTCGTGATTGTTCAGCCGGATCGTGGCGCCGGTGGGTTGCGAAAACACCGAGAGCCGGGCTTCCATCGGCTTGAGGATGTACTTGCGCTCGTACTGGAAATCTTCCTGAATCGTGAGCGATTCCTGCTGCGGGTAATGATTCGCCAG
Organism: Candidatus Hydrogenedentota bacterium; assembly: GCA_903837785.1. Classification (GTDB taxonomy): domain Bacteria; phylum Hydrogenedentota; class Hydrogenedentia; order Hydrogenedentales; family CAILVY01; genus CAILVY01. The sequence continues at coordinate 38,863 of CAILVY010000392.1, read as the reverse complement.
CTTCACGTCGAAGCTGTACTCACCCACCGGCAGCGGCACATGGACCACCGGCGTCTGCCCCAGGCTCTTGCCCGTGCTCAGCACGACCTCGGCGCCCAGGGGTTCGGTCTCGACCGTCAGGAAACCGACCAGCGGCTCCATCTGTATCGTGAACTTCTCCTGGACGCCCGCCTTCACCTGCACCCGGTCCACCGCGCGCCGGTACCGCTCCTTCTTGAGCAGCACTTCGACCCAACCCGGTTCGAGCCCGTCAATGACCACCGGTGTTACGCCGCGTTCGACGCCCTCGACCATCACCGACGCACCCTGCTCGGGCGCGCTGTCAATCGTGATGCGGGTCTTGGGGACAACGACGCGATCGCTGCAGCCCGCCGCGAGCAGCAGCAACGCCATCACACCCAGCCAGCCCCCCCATGGCCGTTTTCTCTCTCCTTCGCTCCCCATTCGTCCTGGCCTTCCACCGTCCAGGCCGGCATGCCCGATCTCGGGCAATCCCGGCGCGCATCCGCCTCACTGGGGATCTCGACGTATTTCAAGCGCCCCGGCAGTACGCCGAGGCGATCGGAACTCTATTTAACACGATCCGGCGCATTTCCGCAAGGTTACTCGCGCGTGAACACTTTCACCGGCTGCTCATCCTTGAACGCCTCGGTCGTATATACGGAAAAGCTGAACGTCGCGGGCGTGACGTCCTCGGGCTGTGTGCCTTGGCAATCGGTGGCCACGGTCCGCGCGGTGAAGCGGTAAAGCACCTCGCGGCGGCGGTGCTTCTGCCCGTCGCAGCTCTGATTGGCGTCCGCAGCGCCGTCGTCCCCGAGGCGGTCCCCCGTGCAGCCGCAGTTTCGCGGCGACTTGTTCAGGAAATCCGCCACCACAAGCGTCGGATCGTCGATCAAATCCGAGGGAATCGTAATCACCGCCTCCGGCAGGCTGTTGCCGAGGTTCGCGTATGCCTTGACGCCCTGCGCCACGAGCCGGTTGTCCTCGTGGAGTTGCCAGCACACTTTCCAGCCCCCCGGGATTGACGGCGCGTTCGCGCCCGGGTTCACGGTGAACTGCGCCTCGACCCGCTGCAAGCACGGCTCGAGCGGCGTCAGCGGCACGCGCGTGCTCGATCCGAAGTTCAATTCGTCCAGACTGCAGCGGCGCACACCCCGCAGGTCACCCGGTACGGACGTGTTATGAGGAACTCCATTGGTCTCGGGTTCGGGCACAGTATCCAGCAAGTTGTACCAGAGCTGCGCCCGGATCGTGGTCTCGAGCGCGAGCGCCGAGCCGCTCGTCTTCCAGAGCCTGTAGGAGACCGGGCAGAGCGCCGGGCTCGCAATCACGTCGCCGGCGGCGCTGGTGTCCTGCACGTTCCCGGCTTCGTCAGCGCCGGCCACCGTGATCATCAGGTGCGTGTCGGGGTACTGATTGATGATGGTGTTGAGGTCCGGATACTTGTCCCGGTCAATGGACTTTTCGCTGGTCCAGGAACTCCAGTCCGTCAGCGCCGTATATTGAGAGGTGCTCGGGCTGGACTGATCATCGGCGATCCAGAGCCGGAACTGGGCGACGGGCGCGCAGGGAGCCGCATTCGTCGGCGCCGATCCGGGCCGGACAAGATCCCAGACAAACGTCGGGGTCGAGGAGACGGACTGCGAGGCGCCCGTGAACGCCGCCGCCGCCTCGCGCATCCACCAGGTGTGCAGCGCGTTTGGCGTGGACGCCGTGTTCCCGGCGAGGTCAGACACAAAGATCTTGCCCGACGCCTCCACATAGACGGGTTGCAGCGGCACGTTGCTCACGGCCCAGTCGGCCGACATGAGATCTGCGCCGCCGTTCAGGCTCAGGCTGGTGACGGGCGACAGCGTAATGTCGTCCCACATCGCCGTGCTGAAGTTGGCGGGCAGGCTCGGATCGGCACCAACACCGGCCACGTTACTCACCGGCGGCACAAAGCCGCCGACGATCACGGTGCCGTACACGTTCCCGCTCAGGTCGGAGGGGGGCACATCCTGGAATTCGAGATGGACGCCGAAACCGAGCGGATTGGACTTCGTATTGAAGAAGACCTGCGCGCCTTCGGAGGTCGATGCACCCAGGAGCGGCACCTGGCTCGCCGGCAGAATCAACACACCCGGCCAGCCCAGGGGGAATGCCTGGCCGGAGGCCGCGGCAATAGTGTCATTCGTAGTCGAGATGTAGCCGCTCGCAAGGGGACTCACGGCCGCGCGGAATGCCGGTTGTACAGTATCGAGGATGAACTGATTCCCTCCCGCGAGACCTTCAAACCCCACTTCGGCGGAATCCGTGGGGCCGAGGAGCAACAGGTGGACCGTCGCGAGGCCGTCCGTGCACACGGTGCCCGAGGGCGCGGCCACGAAGGGAAGCGCCGGCAGCGGGAAGGTCGCGGTCACCAGGTCGCCGGTGGAGGTCGTGTCCACGACGAAGGCAGCGGGCACATCGGAGAAATCCGTTGCAGACGAGAGCTGGGGCTGCACGATCAGCCGGATGGGCACATTGCCAAAGAGACCGGTCACGTTGGCGGATATGCTGAATTGGTTCGCGGCGCTGTGTTGCACCACGCGCAGAGCATTCGAGTTGACCGCCGAAGGCGTCACGTCGCAGGTGTTCCAGGAGAGATTGGCATAGCCCCCCGCGGATTTCAGGCATACATTATCGAGGTAGAACTGCGAGGTCGCGGCGCCGTTGGCGATGTCGCTGGCAAAGGTGACCGTCGTGTCATGTGCACCGAAGTCGTTCCAGATGCTGGTGGCCGACATGAGGGGAATGCTGACCGAGGTATACGCGGCCTTGGCGTAGGTGGCGTCGGACGCAAGGATCGTCTGGAGTTCCGTTGTGGTCGACTCGCTCGTCACCGAAACACGCAGGACATCCGTGTTGGCGATGCCGGCGCCGATATCCGGGTTCTGCTGCGCAATGCGCAGGTCAAAGGTCAGCGCGCGGAACGGGGGCACATGGAGCACCTCCTGCGCCAGGGTCGATTTCTCCGTGGTGGGCACCCCGGCGCTGAACCGTGCCATGTGCGTCGCGCTATGGGCCGCGCCATTGCTCCCGCCCTCGGTCACGATAACCTGCGCGGAAGAGGTGTTCCAGTTCGACTCTGGCGTGGCGCCGGTCTCGAAACTGCCGTTGAGGACAAAGTCCGACTCGGTCCCGGAATTGAGATCGCGGAAGAAGAGGCGGATATCGTCGACCAGAAAGACCGTCGCGCCGATGCTGCGGTGCACGGAGGCGTCAAATCTCAGGGTATGGGATCCCAGGAAATCGACGAGCGGCCGGGTCACCTGGACCTGCACATAGCCCTGCGTGTAATCGACCGTGGCTCCTCCACTGTCCGTGCCGTCGCCCTGGACGCGGAAGAGGGTGGTTGTGTTGTCCAGCGTTGCGGTCAACGAGTCGGTCGCAAGGCCGGCGCCTGCGATCTTCAGCCAGAACGAAAACGTCGCAACCGGATCAGAACCGAAACTGGCCACATTGCCCTTGCCAAGGGTACCGTCCGGCTCCGGCACAATCAGGGCGGGCGCGGCAGGAATCTGCGTCCAGGGCGCCGGACCGCCTTCGAAGTTTCCGTTGACGATGGCATTCCCCGTAAGGCAGTCCGTAATGCCCCGCAGGCAGAAATCGTCGAGGCGGAAAATGCTGTCCCCCTCGATATGACTCCTTACTTCGAGATCGACCGAGCCGGCCAAACCGAGCGCGGTCAGATCGAAGACCAGCAGGCTGTAGGGACCGCCGGACTGGCCGGTCAGATACGCGGAGCTGACGGAACCGTTGGAATCCACGGAGAAGATTTCGTCTCCTCCCAGAATCACCCTCATAGTGTCAAGGCCATTGCCGCTGGCACGAACAACGTTGAGGCTGCACTCGAGCGTCAACGGGAATCCGCCGAAGCGGGCCGCCTTGGGTGCGCTCCGCGCTTCAGGCGTGTCTACAATGATGCTGTTGGCGCTGGATTCCACCCAGTTGCTGCTGGCGCAGTCGAGGCCGTCGCATCCCCCGGGAAATGCAATCGAACCTACCGGGGTATCCAGGCTGAAATCATCCACATAGAAAACTCCGGCCCCCGAACCCTGAAGCCTGAGTTCAACCGCGGGCGAAGTCCCCGCGAGCGCACGCCGCAACGGAATGGAGACGAGCCGATAACCGGTGTAGTAAAGGTCGTTGTCGAAGATCTCGACCTGAACCGCGCCATTCAACAGAAACTGCAGGGAAGAAGAGCCGGTGCCCAGGGGGAAGATCTTCAAGTGGAAACCCAGGCTGAGGCTTGAGCCGAACTTCGCCGCATGCGTTCCTTCGGACGCATGTTCCGCCACAATCACCTGCGCCACCGCAGGCGTTGCGGTCCAGACTGAAGGCGTCTCTTCGAAGCCGCCCGGCATCCCGAGCGGCATGCCATCGACTTTGACATTGTCCACATAGAAGACGCTCGCCCCGACATTCTGCGCGCATTCGAAGCTCACGGTCTGGTCGCCCGAGGCCACGACGGGCAGGGTAACGGTGGTATAGGTGGCGCCGAATACCGGTCCGGCAGGACCCAGTTGAACAACCCCATTTCCGCCCACGGTGAATACGGCCGTCCCGCCGATCAGGAGGCTCAGGGTGTCTCCGGCATCGCCACCGGAAAGCACGGACAGGTCAAACGCAACCACATTGGCGCCCGAGAAGGCCACCGGTCCGTTGTAGTCCAGATGCACCGAGGCACCGGGAATCGCCGCGGGCAGCGGCAGGCTCTGGCGCAGGCTCAGGCCGGCCCCGCCTGTGGGCACGACGATTCCGGGGTGGATAAGGGTTTGATCAATGCCGCTCCATACGGCGTTGACCGTCTGTGAGAGAAAGCCGTCATCGATGCCCACGTCCGCGCCGCCGCGGAAGATGCTGAGCCAGTCTCCGCTGCTGGCGGCCGTGGTGTCCTGCGTGATGATGGCCTCGGTCCCGAGCGAGTCCGTCTGCTCGGTCCAGTCCTGATGCCCGGACTCGAAGCCGTCGTTCAGGAGCAGACAGGTTTGGGCCGACGCCCCGGCACCCATCACCGCGCACAGAACGAGCAGTGCCGCGGTGTGAAACCACGACGGGCCGCCGGATGGGGGTATGCTAACGTGACGCGCGCCGGTGCGCTGCCCCGCGTGTGAGCCTCTCATGCTGCAATCTCCTCTAACGCTAGCCACGACCCCCGTGAACAGCCGTCAAAGATAATACCATTAGTGCGGTCGCCGGGACAGGTGCTTGTCCGAGGCCCAGGGCGCAAACCGGACGCCTTCTACTGTCTCTCCGTCTCTATTGTACCGTATGGAAGCGCGGACCGGCAGGATCCGCGCCGCATTATTTCTTGTTTTTCATGGGCTGGCCGGCCTGGGCCGCGGGCGTTCGCCGCTCATACACCAGCCGGCCTTTGCTCTCCGCCGTGGTCACGAATTCCGGACTGCGGTAATTGACCCAGCCATCGCCGTCATAGTCGATGCCGTAACCGGACTGCACCGTGGCGATGATCTCGAACACGTCCGAACGCACCGTGATCAGATTGGCCATGCGTTGGAAACGCGCCACCGCCTCGTCGAATCGCCGCTCGCCGGACGCATCGTTGCTCAGCGGATAGACCCGCTTGACCACGCCCGTGGCAGCTTCCGTGTATGGCTTGGCCAGGGCGTCCCGGAGCAGATCCGCGATACTCTCGTAATAGCGTCCGTCCGCGTGTTCCTGGCGCCCGTTCATCATCAGCGCGCTGAGCCGCAGCGCGGCGATTTCGTCCTCGGGCCGCGCGGCCGTCGAATAGGCCCCCGCCAGCAGGTCTGTCCCGTTCGGGGTGGTGGCCGTGACCTCATTGGCCACGGGCGGCATCGCAAGGCCTGCGGCGCAGGCACTAGGCGCGGACCACGGCGCGGTCGGACCTGCCGCCGTCGCCGTCGGGAAGCCCAGGTCGTCGTTGGCCAGGATGGGCGAGCCCATGGCCCGCGGCGTCTTGTCGTTCGGCGTCGGGTAGACCGGATTCGGATCAATCAGCGTGGTCATCACATCGACGACACCCGGAAGCCCGAGCAGCGGATTGAAGAGGCGATCCGCCGTGCCGCTTCGGATAATCCGGTTCTGAACCGTGTTCAGGTTGACCTTGCCGGGCAGGCGCTTGCGCGGGGCGAGCACCACCTGCGTGACGGCCGCCACCTGCCCCGGATCGCCCATGTTCCGCACGCGCAAGGCCAGGAAGTGGTCGGTCACGCGCACGACCTGCGGCTGCCAGCTCGTTTGGGCGGTCGAACCATAGGCAATGATTCCATCCGAATCCGGGCGGTATTCCTCGGACGGATTCCAGTCAGAGGGATAGACGAGGCCCGGCACGTCGCCGCCGGCCCCTTGCAGGGCCTGGCCTTGCGCGCGGGTCCGGTCCGTGATGACTTCGAGCGCCAGGCGCGGTTCAAACAGATGTTGCGGCACCACGTTTTGCGTCGGATCGAGGCTCAGGAGCAATTGTGGCGAGAATCCCGTGGGCGTGCCCGTAAGCAGCATCGTCGGCAGGCTGAACAACGGCTCGACCGCCGCGGCCTGGTCGAAGCACTTCTTGAATTCCGGGATGTACGTGCCGACGAAGACGTAGTACTCGCCGTTCTCGAGCCCGTCGGCCGCATCCCACGAAAACAGGGCTTCGGGCCGGTGAATCGATTTCTTGACGTTGTTCACGACCACGTCGTTGTTGACGCCCTGCCGCACTTCGCTGACGTACATGAACGCGCGCTTTTCGAGCGGCCAGCGCCGCGCCAGGTCGTCCCGCGCCATCGCCCCGGCGAACTTCATCCCGGCGCCCACATTGAGGAAGTCCGGGTCCAGCATGAACTGCGGCGAGGTGAGCAGGCCCATGCCCGCGTAGAGGTTATACCCGTCCGGATACGGCGGATAGTACGGGTACTGATTCGGCAGCTTGGGCAGGTTGTCCACCGTGAGCAGTTGCATGTCCGAGGGCAGCTCGAAGAGGAAGACGGGCATCCAGGCGGCGGGCGCCACCACGTTCCCGCCGGGTCCGAACCAGCTCATGAGATCCTGGAAATCCTGCCCCGCGGGATAGACCAGCACAGGGTCGCCGCCGAGGCTGTTTGAAGGGCTGGGCCGGATCGGCGTGAATTCCGCCGTGCCGACCGTCAATACGATCGGATTCAGCGACATGATGTCGCTGGACTCGTGAAGCGTGTTGCCCACGGTCTTCAGGTTCGTTTCGTCCTGGCCGAGCACCGCGCCGCGCAGGGCCACGTCCTGGAACCCGAGCGTTTCGACATTGTAGGTCGAGTAATTCTTGAACACGCCCAGATTCAGGTGGCTCATGTCGTAGAGGAAGCTGCCATCTGCGAAGAACGGGTTAAAGTTGTAGGCCGCCGCCACGTTCAGCATGCGGTGGTCGAAGGTGAGGTGCGGCAGGCGCGCGAGCCCGGCGTCACTGCGGAACGGCCGGTCATGCACGATCGCCCCGGCCGATGGCAGGTGATGAATGTCCGCAGCGTCCGGCGGATTGACCAGATCGGTCTCCGGCACATGGCGCGCCGCCCAGTCGTAGTTAATGATGGGGTACGACGCGCCGTTCAGGTACTGCAGGTCGAGATTCTCGCGGGCGTTGAACTGCGCCAGCGGACGGTCGACCTGCTGCGGCACGATCACGCTCATGGAAGGCGCGCGCAGGCGCACCAGGTCCAGCGGATTCGAGCGCACCCGCGCGGCATAGTTCATACGCAGGGGCGAGGCACTGAAGCAGTGCAGCAACAGGCGCGCGGTGTCCCGCTGTTGCGTGAGGTCCCCGACGGCGAAACGGTTGAGGATGTGCACGCCGTCCGAATTCCCGTCAGTAATCTTGTACGGGAACGTATCCATGGGAATCCCGGCCGTGGCCAGGGTCAGGCTTTCGGCCCAGTCGTCGTAATTGCCGTCCGTGGCTTCCCACCGGTTCGACGTGCCGAAACGATCGCCGTTGTACAGCGGATCCTTGCGCTCCAGCGATCGATAGAAGTCAAAGGCCATCTGATCCGGCTGCCACCACGAGTTGTACACGCCCGGATTCAGCGACGGCACTTCAAGCGGATCCCGCTCGCCGGGGTTCGGGTTATAGGCCACCGTGGGATCCTGCAGGTCGATCCCGTCCAGGAAGTACGGGCAGGGCAGCATGTCGTCGATAGCGCGGTTCGTCACGTCGTACTCGCGGTACGTCACCCGGTCCGCCACCTTGCCCGTGTCGGCGCTGCCCGCATACAACGTCACGATAACGTTGTCGCCGGGGTACCAGCGCCGCTCCAGGAAGGCCCGCCAATCCGGGGGATCCTTCTCCATCCCCAGATAAGGCGTGTCTTCAATGGGCGTGTTAACCAGGGTGCCGGTCGGGTCGAAGGTGAACCAGGCCGCCCATTCCGGATGCAGCCAGCTCCACGCGGCCAAGATTCCGGGACGGCTGTCACCGAGGCGCGAGACGAAATTGCAGCACTCCACCGAAGTACAGGGAGACAGACAGCCTGCAGGGTTATGACGAACGTCGATGGCCTTGTAGAACTCGTCCAGCGCCGTCACACGCAAGCGGGTGATGTTACAGACCGCACCAGCGGGCGGACCCACATCGTCCACCGTGATGCGGAGGAAGGCTTCCGTATTGACAGTGCAAACGAGTTCGGCAACAAACGCGCCGCCCGCGGCCGTGGGTGGAATCACGAGGCGGCTGGACGGACCGCCATCCCCCAGTTGGATAGTCAGGTTGTCGTTGAAAGGAAGACTCAGCGTGCACTCGATGCGGTATCTTGCCCCTGGCACCAGATCGACCGAAGGATAAGAAAGCGTGGCGGAGAGTTGGGGAAGGGTTACATTGATGGCCAGAGACGGGAGCCCGTCTACATCGGTGAACAAAGCGACCGCAAGTGGGTCAGACCATCCGGCCGGGTCCATCGCAAACAGCGCGGGATTTCGGAACCAGAAGGGGTAAGCATCCGGCGCGAGGGCATTCTCGCCCGGCACCTCGAGCAGCGGCCACTGCACGTCCGTCGGGTACACGCCGTCCGGGTTGTCGTCGGCAAGATTGTCCTGGTGGTGGTTGTTGAGGAAGATCGCCGGCAGCGGTGCGGGACGATACTCGCCCGCGCCGACATAGCGCCCTTCGTCCACGCCCTCGCTTCCGTACAAGCCGCGGGGAAGGTCGCCCCCGTCCTGAACAATGTCAGAATTCTTGTTCACGTCCTGGCCGTCGCTGCGCTCGTCGATCAGACCGTCGAGGTCATTGTCCACGCCGTCCTTGTCGAGCGTTCCGGGAATGTATTCGACGGGACTGGGCAGGGCCGTGATGGGGTCGATGCCCCAGTTCAGATAGGCGCCGTCGCCGTCATTGTCGATGCCGTCGCGTTCGGGATAGTCGGGCAGGAACCCGCCCTGGAGCACGATTCGCGCGAGATTGGCCACGGGCAGGTAAGGGTTGCCCACCGAGGCCAGGGGGTCGAACGCCTGATCATAGAGGGTGACCGGCGTGGATTTCGGATTCTGCCCATTCTCGCGCCAGAGGACCTTGTTTTCGAGGCTGACAATCCGGTCCCACGGCTTCGCGGCCAGCGGAATATGATCGTTGTCGACGTAGGTGATGAACGCGGCATCGCTGAGCAGTTGCCCCGGGAAATCCAAAGGAGTTGATTGAACGCCGTTCGTTGCCGCATCCGGCTGATTCGGGTCGATGCGCTGGCCGTTCTCCGTATAGGCGTTGTCCGTGCGCCGGTCGTCCGCGAAATCCTGCAGGGGCGGCACCTGCTGCGCCTGGACCATGAACGCGGACGACACGCCGTCGCCGTTGTTGTCAATGTAATCGATGAAGTAGTCCCGGCGATCCTTCTGCGGCGGCAAAGTCGTGCCGCAGAGGTAATTCCGCTCGAAAACGCTTCCGCTGAGGTCGCCGAAGATCGTGAGCGTGCCGGAAGCATCGCCATAGAGCGGCTCCGCCCCCCAATACCGGGACTGGTCAAAGAGGGGCGGGACGGTTACGTTGTTCAGGAAGCTCAGGGCCTGGGCGGGGTCGGCGACATTGCACAATTCGGTCGCGCATCGCTCCAGCCCGATCCCGTCCACATTCAGGACATTCGGCAGCAACGTGGCCAACTGGAACTTGTCGAACTTCGAGTCCGTTGGATGGTTCCTCTCGGACTCGAAACTCAGGAGCACGTGGCCGTTCGGCCCAATCTTGGTTCCCGCGGGCACGGACCACCGGGACTTGAAGGGGTCCGTGTTCGTATCGGGCTTGTTCTGCGGGTTCGGAATGCCGATTTCGAGATCCCAGCCTCCGATATCCACCGGCTGATCCGACACGTTCACCAGCTCGACCCACTCGTGGTCCGGCTCCTGACTGAAGTCAAAGAAGTTGACGGCAAAGCCCCGCAACGGATTCGGGTGGTTGGGACTCATGCGCAAGGCAACACACAGCGCCCTCCCGCTCGCAACGGGGGGGATCGTAACCGTGTGCGTGGGGTAGGCCAGCGGGGCCCCGGCGGCGCCGCCGCCGTCGAGGTAGTAATCGCTCAACGGGGCCTGATTGGGAGCCAGATTGAGGTTGGGGAATACCCCGGGAATGGGAGTGCCATCGAGAAAGACCCAACCTTTCGGCTCGCCGGGCCGACATCCCACCTCTTCCGAGGAAACCGACGCCCAGTTGAGGTCGTAGTACGCGGCAAGCGCGGCAGGGGTTGCTGCGGCGGCAATATCGCCGAGAATGGTGGTACTGGTGGGCAGCGGCGTACCGTTGGCATCCACATCCACATACTTGATTGCGTACTGCATTTGATCCGGCCCGGTGATCGTGGGCTGGTTCTGCTCATTTAACGTATTCAGCGTCAGGAAGTAACGGCCTTCCGGCAATCCTGACGAAGGCAGGAAGATGAACTGAATGACATTGTCTGAATTACCGGTCCAGAAGGCCGGGTTCATATTGCCAAAGGCGGGATTGGGGCCGAGCACATGATTGGCCACGCGCGGGTTGGTCCAGCCGCCCAATGGCAACACATCCAGGTCAAACTCGGGCAGGCCCTGGGACGGCGAGGGGTAATAGTTCCGGATGTCGGCCATTGCCATCAGGTTGGTGTAGGCCGAGAAGTCATTCAGGCGGATGTAGCTCAAGGATCTGCGCACGCCGATATGCGGCTGGTGCGTGACGGCTTCCGCTTCGACGCGGCGGACGGCGCGGACCATGAGTTCGTTGATCTTGATGGCCTCGTTGCCCGCGGCGGTATAACTGATGCGGCGCTCTTCGGGTGCGAGTGCGCCGGGATTCTTGGGGTCGTCGGTGGCCACGCGGATATTCGAGGGCGTGCTGGAGGGGCTGCTGTCCGGGTCTTTGGGATTGACGCGCGCCCACCACTTGTCGACGGCGGCCAGCCCCTTCTCGCTGCCGAGCGTTGAAGTGATGCTCTGGTCGATTTCCTCCGTGGGGAGCACCTGGGCATCGGGCACGGCCTCGCGGTCGTTCAGGCTCGCCGGCCAGGGCACGCCGATGTTGTTGACGGGAAGAATGTCGAGTTTCTCGGTGGTGAGCGTGGTGCGGGCGTGGTCGAAATCGCGGTTATCCACGACGTCCGTGGCGATCTGCAGCGCTTCGAGGAACGGGTCGGCCGGGAAGGCGTGCTGCGTGGCCGGATTGGTGACCGGAATGTACTCGCTCCCGGGGTCCAACACGTGCAGGAAGCCCCCGCCGCCGCTTTCAAGTTGCGTCACGAGATCGGCGCCCGCGGCCACCGGATGTATCGGGGGCGCGGAAAGCCGGGCGCCGTTCTGCCGGAGCCCTTCGGCGAAGGCGGCCGCGCTGTTCACCTGCGTGAAGAACGGCTGCGTCGCGGGGCCGGGCGGCATGGCATTGTCGAAATTCGTGAATAGGTCCGAGCGGCGCGTGGCCGGCGCGAAATCCCCGTAGGTGAGCAGTTGCGCGGCAATCTGCTTGGCGCCCGCATAATTGAAGTCGAGCCGGTGGGCCGCGCGGTGGTTGCCGAACGCGTCCTGAACATAGGCGACGTTCCGGTCCGTGCTGTGCACGGTGATCAGGTTGCGCAGCCGGTCAAAAATCGTGTCGCCGATACCGTTGACCTGCTTGATCTGGTCAATGTCGTTCAACTGGCGATCGCCCAGGCTCCCGATTTCGTTGAACTGGCGCTCGGCGATCTCGTTGCGGAGCGGCGCACTCCGCTGGAGTTCCTGCGGTTCGTCAATGCCCTCGAAGAACCCCAGTTGCTGGATGTATTCGAACCACTTGCCCGGATAATCCGGGTCGCCGGGCTGCGGAATGCGCAGCCCTTCGTCGACCAGGCCGTCGCCGTCGTCGTCGCGGCCATTGAACGCAAGCAGGAACAGATTGCTGTTGTCGTCAGTGCGCCCGTAGCCCGGAAAGCTCTTGTCATAGCCGTAGGGCGTCTTGTCGGCCGGCAGGATGCCGGTGCCGTCCGGCGAACCGGTGAGCACGCTCCAGGCCTGTGCGGAGCGCCCCACGCCGAAATCGGGGAGCACGCGGGTGTCGTATTCGGCGGCCGAGGCGCCCTCGTTAAGCGCCCGTGCCATCGTATCGGGACCTTCCCGGTAACTGTGGCCGCCGTCCGCGTTGAGGCTGGCCTTGCTGGCCTCGTCGGTGATGAGGACGGCCATGCGGCCGGCCAGTTCGCAGACGGGCTCGCCGGAATGCGTAATGCGGAGGCTCTGCGCCACGAGCGTGGCGTAATCCACGTGCACCGCGGTCATGGTCCCGTCCGCGTTGAGCTTCTGATAGTCCCCGATCGGCGGATCGAAGACGAGCCCGGCAACGCCGCCAAAGGAAGTCTGGAGGTTGATGTCGCGATAGGCGCGCGAACGCGGCAGCGCGTAGAGGTCCAGATCCTTCACGTTCCAGTTGCCCGGCAAGATCCACGCGGCGGTATAGAACAGGTCGCCGGCGGGCAGATTCGAATTGATCGCCGAGGGGTCTTCCTGCGTATCCCAGAACTGGTTCGTGCCGTCGCTGCCGAGGTAGCGGTAGCCGCGTAGACGGTACGGCGGGTACGCCTCGGCGTTGTGCGTGTTCGGGCCCACGTAGGCATACGTGCTGTAGTTGTTGACGAAGAGGTCGAAGTCGTTGTCCAGCTTGTCCACATCCGCGACACCCACCGTGGCCACCGCCCCGCCCGCCAGCAGCACCCGGATCGTGTCGGGAACCTTCACCCGGAGGGGCTTGGCCTGCCCGGTGGCGTCGGGCACGAGATCGCCCGGAATGCCGTCCGCGTTGAAATCCACCGGAATCCAGATGCCCGGCAGCGGCGCGGAAAGAAAGAGCCGGTCTTCGGCCGCTTCGTCCACCTGGCCGTTCCCGTCATTGTCCAGGCCGTCGCCGAAGCGTTTCGGAACGCCGTCGCCCAGGTCCACGGGTTCGCCCAGGCCGTTATACACGAAGACGCCGGCTTCCATGGCCTCGTCCGGATCGAAATTGCCATTGGGCAGCGTGTCGCGGTCGCCGGGAAGACTCGGGTCGAGCCGGCGGCCCAGAATTTCGCTCTCGCGGTACCACCCGATATACCCGTCGCCGTCCTCATCGCCGCCCTGGTTGAACGTGTTTTCCTGGCTCTCATCCATCAGCCCGTTGAGATTGTTGTCCACCCCGTCGCTCGGGAAGAAGAGGTCCGCCGGGATCGGCAGCCACAGCGAATCGCGCAGGCCGTCCCCGTCGTTGTCCACGTCCGTCCAGGCGTCAATCTGCTCGGTCGGGTACTGCAGCCCGTCGTCCTCGTTCGGCGGCACGCCAAACAGGGGACTGTTGTTGACCGAGGGCCTGCCGTAATAATCTGACGTGACGAAGGGGTTGTTCAACGCATTGAACGGGGCATAGGGCACGGAGACCACGGCGCCGTTCGCGTATTCCAGGGTGGCCTGGCTGTAGAAGACCGGGACGCCCCCCTCGAACCGGGGGATGTAGAGCCAGTTCATCGTGCGTTCGCCGCGATACAGCGGCTCGACGTAATTGTCTGGAAAACGGACAAACAGCGTCGAGGCCAAATCGAACTTGCTCAAATCGATCAGCGGAACGCCCCCCGCCTGCAGCGGCACGCCATTGCGCATCGCCCAAGGCTTGCCCGCGAAGGCCGCCCCGTTGAAGTAGGTGCGCCACGCGTGGTCGGTCGAGGTGACGTTCGGGTGGCGGATGAACTCGTTGTTCAGGCCGTGGATCGCGATGGCGTTGGCGGCGTCCGCGATGTTGTCGGCGCGCACGGCGTTCGTGACATTCGTGGCGGTGGTCAGTTCCAGGCGGCTCACGGCGAAGAAGGTCAGCGCAATGGCCAACAGGATCACCATAATGCCGATAGCGATGATAAGCGCCGCGCCGGAGTCGTTTCTGCGTCTCATAATATGCCTCATTGGCGATCCTGGCTTCCGTAACCCAGATTGTGGATGCTTTGACTGTCCGTTGTCCACCCGGCCGGGGAGAGGGCGCATCCCCCGCCGCCCGCCGGCAAGAGAACCCGAACCGTCAACGACACTGTCACATCCCGGTTCCGAAAACTACGATCGCTAATCCCTTTCTCACTCCTATTAACCCCCGCTATTCGCGCTCCGGCTAAATCCACTCGGCAACGTGATGACTTGCGAAAACCACTTTCGGACGTCAGAGGAACCCGCCAAGGGCCGTTCGGACATCACGTAGAATTGCTGCGAAACCAGATAGGGCAAACGCGGATCCATCGGCGAGCCCAGGACCTGCGTCACCGCCTGATCCTGCTTCATCTCCGTCAAGGTCTTGTCGAAACTCTGGACGTTCGCCGCGGTGGGCTGCGCGATCCGCGCGTATTGCAGATGGCTCAGGCCGCCGCTCGAAGGCGCATTGACGTTCATGCAGTCGTTGAAGTACAGGTCAAACTGCTCGTTCCCGTTCCCATACTGGAAGATCCCCGGGAGGTACAGGGCATCCATCGGCTCCAGCAGCGGATTCCCCGGCACCGGCGGCATCCAGACGGGATCCCCGGTGCGGGAATCGAGAATCTGCGCGGTGCGAAGGATGCGCTCGGCCAGGACGAAATCGCCGACTTGCCGCCCTTGCGCGCCCCACATGATCCAGCAGGTGTTGCCGATTACAGCCTGCGCCCCGGCCGATCCGTAAAGAAGTGTCGGGTCTTCCGACAGAATGCGAATCCAAATCTCCCGTTTCTTCGCGGCCAGGAGGCTCTGGATCGCGTCCGTCCCCAACGTATTCAGCCCCGGAACCGCCCAGATGAGCCGGCGCAGGTCATAGGCGAAGAACGCAGGCGTGCCCGGGGTCTGCGTCTTTGCGCTCGGATTGATGGCGGAAATCAATTCCAGATAGAGCGCATACTTGATGGCGGCGGCCACATTCTTGTCCTCATCGGACAGGCTCGGATTGTTCGCCTGGCTGAAGACGAAGTTGTCGGCCGTCTCGTAATTGCTCGACGGCAATTCGAGGCTGATGTACGGCCACTCCAGGTACACGGGAGCCGTTGCCGGGGACGAGGGAAGTTTGGGTAGGTCGAAGTCTTCCAGATCCGACTTGCCGGGTTCGACGATGTGCAGCAGCGCGTTCGTGGTGACCCGCACCGGAACCTCGATGACGCCGTTGTCGCCCCCGGCGGGAAGCGGGTACATGGCGTCAAAGAGCGCCCGGGCATCCGTCATCGCCGCCTCCGCATCGGCGCCCGCAATTTCCGCCCGGTGCCTCGCCTGTTCCTGGACATGGCCGCGAAGCACCCCCCACGCCTCCACGAGTTGCGTTTCGAAGACCTCGGTGCTGATCGAGGGATGGATCACAAAAGTGCTGCGGCACAGGCCGGTGCTGCCGCTCCCGGAAGAGGTGGCCTCGAGCCGGCCCACGAACATGTAGCCGTCGGGTTGCCCGTAGAACTGCTGCGTCTGCGCCTGCTCGCGCGCAGTAAACGCCGCCGTCAGATCCCGTTCCATGATGCCCAGCGCGACGCGCCCCTGTTCGTAGGCCTTGCTCACTTCGCGCGCATTGCGCGCCGAGCCAATCGCCGCGGTGAACAGCGTGGCAATTCCCGCGACAAGCACCGCGAAGATGGCCATGGCCACCAGCAGCTCCGCCATCGTCAAGCCGGCGCGCCGCGAGCGGGGAATGCGCACATCACCCTTGCGAGAGGGCGGCTTCGGCGCGTTTGTTTGGGATCTTGCGTTCACGGCGTTGATTTCAGTTCGGGGTTTCTGATTCTTGGTTTCTCTGTTTCGCTTCGCGCGTTTGACTATAACTCTGTCACGTAAGTCACGAACTTCTCCTGGCGCCCATCCAGTAGTTTCACCGAGAAGGTGATCCGGTACAGATCGACGCCCGAGGGGCCGCCGCCGACGCGCTGCACCGAACTGCGCCAACTGTCGTAAAGCGTGTAGGCGCGCTGGGCTTCCGTCAGCATGCGCAGGGCGTTCTGCTGCGCCCAGTTCTGCATCCACGGCTGGAAATTGTCCTGGTTGTACACCCCGCTCGCACGCGCCCGGCCCAGTTCCATCCGCGCGAGCGACGCCACGGTGGTCTGCTCCGCCGCACGATGCGTGTTCTGCAGCGAGATCGGGAACAATCGCATGACCGCGATGATGGCCACGCCCAGAATGGTCATCGCCACGAGCACTTCGAGCAGCGTGAAGCCCAGCCTTCGTATTGCTTTCTGCTGTTTCATGATCCGATCCTCACGCGGCCGGTTGAGGCATGGAGGTCGATGGGGATGGCCACGAGGTTCGGGTAAAGGAAGTCGTCCGCCTCCTTCACCCGGACCAGCGGCTCTGTCGTCTCATTATTCACCAACCGGGCATCGGGTGCCGTGTCCGGACTGGGGCCGACATAAATGCGGTAGCGCTCACGCATCGAGTCCGTCCCGGCCGCCCCACAGGCCGTCACCGCGGCGACATCAATCCTGTTGGACGGGGTAAACACGTGGGCGGGCATCAGCACGCCGGCACCCCGGTTCTCGTCGAACACACTGATGATGTTCATGCCCAGGCGCCCCAGCATCTGGACATGCCGCTCCGCCTCCGAGGCGGGGGCGCAGTTCGTCGCGCTCGCATCAAACCCCGCGTCCGGATCGCTGTAGTACGGCATCAACAGGTTGACCGGCTCTGTTCCGTCCCATCGTCGTGGTTCCATTTCCCAAAGGAAAACAACCATGCCGCCGGGAAACTTCCGGAAATTGCCGTCGTCTGTGGGCACCGAGGCGTACGCCCCCTTGTTCGGCCCCGAGGGAAGCTGATACATCATGGCCGCGCTCTGGAGAACGCGCAACGGCTGCTGGGTCACGCTATCGACGATTGGCTTCGTCATGGCGCCGAAATTGTCGATTTCGTACACCACGGCCGTGTTGACGTGCTGGGCCGAGGCATACACGTTGGCCGCAACGAGCAGCGAGTGGAGTTCCTGCGCCGTGTTGTTGAGTTCGTTTCGGGAAAAGATGGGGAGGCGGGCAAAGCCGGCGACGGCCATCGCCGCCAGAATGACGAAGATGGTCATCACCACGATCAGTTCCACGAGGCTGAAACCGGCCGCTTTCGAATTGCCTCGCCTCAACACGTCACATACTCCTCTGCGCCGAGCGGGGCTCGCGGTTAGTTATACAGACGCTCCCAACTCCGGCCGCTGTCCCAGTTGTTGATGTCGTCGCCGCCGCCCTTGTAAAACAGGTCCTGCTCAGGATACTGGCCTTCATCGTTGGCGATGTAGCCTACATTGTTGTAGAGCACCTGTCCGGAGACCATGTTTTCGCCGATGGACCAGATGAACGCCACACTGTCCCGCGGCGCGGCATAGCCGAAGGTCTCGGTCAGGCCGGTTTCACTGTCAAGCCGATCGACCAGCGTGAGCGCGTCCGGACGCCCGCCGCCCTTCGAGCCGGGCAGATTCTCCTGCTTCTCCACCTGGTAAATGCGGAACATGTTCGGGTTGTCCGAAATGGAGAGATCGGTGAGCCGCATGCGGGCGGGCCAGGGGCCGGGATAAATCTGATAGAGGTTGCCCCAGGGGTCCGTGCGGATGTCGGCCAGGTAACTGGTGCCGAGCTTCTTCACGACGTTGCCGTCCAGAACGTCGCCGAAGGTGATGGTCCACCGGAGCTTATCCGAATCCGGAATGTCCGGCGACACGAAGGAATCGGTGAGGGCCGCACGGCCTTCGCGCAGCAGCGCATAGAAGGTGTTGGTGTACAGGTACTGCGCCGCCTCCATGCGGGCGGCCGCATCGGTGATCGGATCGCCGAAACGCGAAAGGAACACATCCACGCCGCCCGGATTGAACAAATGCGAAAGATTGTTGCGATCCGCATCCGTGATCATGCGCACGAGCGAGAGCTCGATGCTCTTGACCTCGGCCTGGGCGCGGGTCACGCGGCCCTTGCGGATGTACTTGACGACGTTGGGCACGACGATGGCGGTCAGGATGGCGATGATGGCCATCACGACCAGGAGTTCCACCAGGGTGAACCCTTGTTTGCTCTTTCTCAGACGAGTCATACGACCTCCTTTTTCACACCCCCGTTAATCTTGGGTGCCTATCCACTTCTGCTGCCTTCTGCCTCGGTTAAACTGATGTATTGCGAGCGCGCGCCGCGCGCAGAATCACTGGCTGCCGTTGATCGTGTCGCCCAGGGTGAAGATGGGGAGATAGAGCGATACGACGATGAACCCGATGACGCCGCCGAGGACGATGATGATGGCGGGTTCCATGAGGCGCAGCATGGCCTCGACCGCCATCTCGACTTCGGCGTCGTAAATGTCCGCGACCTTCATGAGCATCTGATCGAGGCTGCCGGTTTCCTCGCCGACGTCGATCATGTTGACCACCATCGTGGGAAAGACCTTGGTCGAATCGAGCGGCGCGGCGATCGTGTCGCCTTCCTTGATGCTGTCGTGAACCTTGTCGACGGCGTCCTGGATGATCTCGTTGCTGATGGTTTCCTTCGTGATCTTGAGGGCCTGCAGGATGGGCACGCCGGACGTGATGAGGGTGCCGAGTGTGCGCGCGAAACGGGCGACGGCCACCTTTGTGATAAGGTCGCCGACCAGGGGGATCTTGAGCACGAGCCGGTCGCGGACGCGGCGGACGGAATGGATCTTGAAGAAGAACTTGAGCCCGATGATGGACCAGCCGATCGTGGCCGGGATCGCCCAGATGCCCTTGTAAACCATGAAATCGCCGCAGGAGATCAGGAACTGCGTGGGCCAGGGAAGCTGCCCGCCGAATTCCTTGAAGATGTCGGCGAAGACCGGCACGACGCGGGTGAGCAGGAAGGCCACGATGCTCGAGGCGATGATCACGACCGCGACCGGGTAGATCATGGCGCCCTTGACGCGGCGGCGAAGGGATTCGCGGCGCTCCATGAACACCGCGAGCCGGTTCAGCACGACTTCGAGCATACCGCCGACCTCGCCCGCGCGAACCATGTTGACGAAGAGGCGGTCGAACTGTTTGGGGTGTTTCGCCAGGGCCTCGGAGAAAGTCGAGCCGGACTGGATGTCGCTCGACACCTCGCGCAGAATATCGCGCAGCTTGCAGGGCTTCAACTGGTTGATCAGCACATTGAGGCTGCGCAGGAGCGGCAGGCCGGCGTCGATCAGCGTGGCGAGCTGGCGCGTCATCACCACGATCTGCTTGTTCTTGACGCCGCCGAAATACAGCTCGTTGATCCCGCGCTTGTCGCGGCGGGCCCGGCGCTCATCGCTCTTCTTGGCCTCGCGGACATGGGTCGGGTACAACCCAAGCGTGCGCACGTCATTGATGGCGAGCGCCTGGCTTTCCGCTTGCACGATCCCGAAGACTTCCTTGCCTTCCTTGTTCAGGGCGCGATAAGCGTACTTTGGCATGAGCCAGTCTCCTTATCCGGCGCACGCGCACGGGCGCGGGCGCGTTAATCTTCGTACTTGTCCGTGTGCGCGATGACTTCCTCGGCGCTCGTGACGCCCTGCACGCACTTCATGAGTCCTTCTTCGCGCAGGGTTCGCATGCCTTGTTTCTTGCGGGCGTAGCGCCGGAGGTCGAACGCCATCGCCCGGTCCAGGATCATTTCGGCCACTGTCTCGTCGATTTCCAGGAATTCGAAAAGGCCGGTGCGGCCCATGTAACCGATGTAATCGCACGCCGGGCAGCCCTTGGCCTTGAACATGCGCAGTTTCGGATCCTGCCGCCAGTGCTTGGGCAGGCCCATGTTCTCCATTTCCTCTTCCGTGGGCCGGTACGGCGCCCGGCAGTGGCGGCAAAGCACGCGCAGCAGCCGTTGCGCCACCACGCCCTCGAGCGACGCCGTGATGAGGAACGGCTCGACATCCATATCGAGCAGACGGGTGATCGTCTCGGGGGCGCTGTTCGTGTGCAGCGTGCTGAGGACCAGGTGGCCCGTCAGCGAAGCCTCGATGGCGATCTGGGCAGTCTCCAAGTCGCGGATTTCACCGACCATGATGATGTCCGGGTCCTGGCGCAGAATGGCGCGCAGGCACGCGGCGAAAGTCAACCCGATTTCCTCATGCACGTGGACCTGGACCAGCCGGTCGATCTGGAGTTCCACCGGGTCTTCCGTGGTGATGATCTTCACGTCCACGGTGTTGAGCTCGTTGAGGCACCCGTACAGCGTGGTCGTCTTGCCGGAGCCGGTGGGGCCGGTCACGAGCAGAATGCCGTTTGGCTGCGCAATCACCAGCCGGATCTTCTCGAGCACGTCCTTGGCGAAGCCCATCTTTTCCAGATCGATCTTGATGGCCGTGCGGTCGAGAATGCGCATCACCACGCCTTCGCCGTAGAGCGTCGGGAGCGTGGCCACGCGGATGTCGATGATCGTGTCGCCTACCTTGAGTTCAATACGCGAGTCCTGCGGCAGGCGGCGTTCGCCGATGTCCATGTTGCAGATGATCTTCACGCGCGAAACCAGCGCCAGCGCCAGCATTTTGGGCGGGCTCACGATCTCGTGCAGCACGCCGTCAATGCGGATGCGGATGCGGAAGGTTTCCTCGTAGACCTCGAAGTGAATGTCGGACGAACGCTTCTGCACGGCCTCGAGGAAAACCAGGTTCACGATCTTGATGACTTCAGGCTGCTGGGCGAGTTCGACGAGGTTGTCCACGTCGCCCACCACTTCCTGCTGGCCGAGTTCCGCGAGGCTGAGGTCCTCCATGCCCACGCGGTTCTGCAGATCGATCAACATCTCGTGAATCGAGTCGGTCTCGAACGAGTAGTTGGCCTTCCAGGCCTGGGCCACGTCCGTCGCATTGCTGACGGCGCCGCGCACGTTCTGCCCCGTAATCTGGCGGAGATCGTCGAGGATCTGGATGTTGAGCGGGTCCGCCATCGCCACGATCAGCGTGCCGTCGGTCTCGCGGATCGGGATGATGTTGTAGAACTTGGCCACGTCCGCGGAGATCTTGCGGATGATGCTCTCGTTGATCTTAATGCGCGAGATATCCACCCGTTCCATGCCGGTCTGGACGCCCAGCGCCTCGATGATGTCCTGCTCTTCGCACAGCCCCATCGTGACCAGCACGCGGCCCAGCATGTCCCCGGTGAGCCGCTGCCGCTGGAGCGCTTCGTCCAGCTGCAGGGGCGTCAGCACACCCTGTTCGACCAGGATGTCACCGAGTTTGCGCTCGGGCGTCTTCTCTTGCCGTGCCACGGCCATGCCTTACGTTCCTATGCGGCTTCGGTTGTGGGCGGTTTCGGCCCGTCCTCAAGGCCGAGCGTCCGCGCGTTCGCCTCAAATTCCTCGGGCATCTGCGCCTTCAGCGATACATCGTCGTACTTGCAGATGCCCTTGCGGTACAGGGCGAGCAGATGCTCGTCCAGGAGGTTCATGCCGTACTTGTGCCCCGTCTGAATCGCGGACGTGATGCGGTACGACTTGTTCTCGCGGATGAGGTTCTGGATGGCCGGCGTCGAGATCATGATCTCGAAGGCCGCCACGCGGCCGAAGCCGCTCTTGCGCGGAACGAGCGTCTGCGAGATCACCGACTTCAGGTTGCCCGCGAGCTGGGTCCGGATCTGTTCCTGCTGGTTCGTCGGAAACGCGTCCACGATTCGGTCAATCGTGCGCACCGCGCCCGTCGTGTGCAGGGTGCCGAAAACCAAGTGGCCGGTTTCGGCCGCGGTGACCGCCGCCTCGATCGTCTCGAGGTCGCGCATTTCCCCGACGAGAATCACGTCGGGATCCTGGCGCAGCGCGCGCCGGATGGCCTCGGCGAAAGTGGGCACGTCCACGCCGACTTCGCGCTGGTTCACGATGCCCTTCTTGTGGTTGTGATAATATTCGATCGGGTCTTCAATCGTGATGATGTGCTGGTCCAGGTTCGTGTTGATCCAGTCGATCATCGTGGCCAGCGTCGTGGATTTCCCGGACCCGGTCGGACCCGTCACCAGGATCAATCCGCGGGGAAGCACCAGCAGCTTCTTGATCACCTCCGGCAGGCCGAGTTCATCGAACGTGAGGATCTTGCGCGGAATCAGGCGCAGCACCAGGCCGACATAGCCGCGCTGCTTGAAGATCGACACGCGGAACCGGGCGATGTCTTCGAACGCGAATCCGAAGTCCGCGCCGCCCACTTCCTGAAGCTCCTGCTGGTTGTCCACCGACGCAATGCTCTTCATGAGGCGCTCGGTGTCCTCAGGCGTCAGCGGGTCGTCGCCGAAGTAATGCAGGTGCCCGTGGACGCGCCCGACGGGAGGATTCTCGACCGCGAGGTGCAAGTCGGACCCGTCGCGGTCAATAAGCATGCGCAGCAGACTCACCATTTCGTACGCCATCGTGCGTTCTCCTATACCACTTCGGCCATCTTGCGGTGGAGCGGGTCATCGGAACGGGTGCGACGGTTCACTTCTTCCACGGTCGTGATGCCGTTCAGCGCCTTGCGCCATGCGTCATCACGCATCGTCCACATGCCGTCCAGGCGCGCCTGGCGCCGAATCGCCGCCGCCGACTCGTTCCGCATCAGCATTTGCCGGATCTTGTCCGTCGTCAGGAGCAGTTCATAGACCCCAAGCCGCCCCTGATGACCGGTCTTGTTGCAGTTGTCGCATCCCGCCCCATGGTACAGCGTGGACTTCGACAAATCCACCTCGAAGCCCAGCCGCTTGATCTCATAGTCCGACGGGACGCAAACCTCCTTGCACGCCGTGCAAATCGTGCGCACCAGCCGCTGCGCCAGGATCGCCTTCACGCCGGACGCCACGAGGAACGGCTTGATCCCGATGTCCACCATGCGGATGAACGAACTCGACGTGTCGTTCGTGTGCAGCGTCGAAAACACCAGGTGGCCGGTGAGCGCCGCCTTGATGGCGATCTCCGCCGTTTCCCGGTCGCGGATCTCGCCCACCATCACAATGTCCGGGTCCTGGCGGAAGATGGCGCGCAGCGCCCGGGCGAAGTCCCAGCCAATGTCGTGATTTATCTGCACCTGGTTGATGCCCGTCAACTGATACTCGACCGGGTCCTCGACCGTGATGATCTTGCGGTCGGGCTGGTTCAGCGTGTGCAGCGACGCATACAGCGTGGTCGTCTTGCCGGAACCGGTCGGGCCCGTCACGAGCACCACCCCGGTCGCGTGGTGCAGCAACTGCTCCCACGTCCGCTGCATCTCGGGCGCGAACCCCAACTGCCCCAGGCCCAGCATCAGCCCGCTCTTGTCCAGGATACGCATGACGACGCTTTCGCCGTAGACGCCCGGCAGCGCGCTCACGCGCAGGTCCACCATCTTCGTGCCCAGCATCATCTTGATGCGGCCGTCCTGCGGCACCCGCTTCTCCGAAATGTCCATGCCCGACATGATCTTCAGGCGCGAAATGATGGCCGGTTGCGCGCGCTTGGGAGGAATCGGCATCAGCTGGAGCACGCCGTCAACCCGGTAGCGCACCTTCACATCGGTCTTGCCCGGCTCCACGTGAATATCGCTGGCCCGCAGCCGGAACGCTTCGAGAATCATCTGGTGCACGTAGCGGACCACCGGATTGTTCGCGTCGTCCTCGTCGTCCGTCGCCGTCGACATCTGCGTCGGCGAATCATCGAGATCCACCCCGTCAATGCTGATGCTGCTCATGCTGATGTCGCTGGCGCTCATGCTGCCGAGGCTGCTCAGCGAACTGTCCAGCGAACTCAGGTTTGACATCGTGCTCAGCGTGCTCATGCTGCTGGCGCTGCTCACGGTTGAAAGCATCGTCTCGACCGTGTTCTCCTGCAGGCCGTAGTACTTGTTCAGCGCGAACGCGATTTCCTCCGGCGTCGTCAGCACCGGGTCCACCGGCCGATCCAGAAGCCGCGAGAGATTGTCCAGGTTGTTGATGTTCGTGGGGTCCGCCGTCGCCACCACCAGCGTCCGCCCCTGCTCTTCCACGGGTATGACGCGGTACAGCGTCGCGATGCCCCCGTCCACCATGCTCCGGATGCGCTCGGGAATCTCGCGGTCCGTCAGCTTCACGATGGGAATGCCCAACTGATCCGCGAGGCCTTCGGTGATGTGGCTCTTGCTGATGTAGCCCAGCCGCACCAGGATCTCGCCCAGCTTGCGATGCCCCATCGTCGTCTGCTGCTTGTGCATCGCTTCTTCAAGCTGGTGTTGCGTGATGATGCCGCGATCCACCAGGCGCTTGCCGAACAACGAGTACGAAGTTGTCATCGCCACATCTCCGTTAGGAAGACACGCCGGACACCGGAGACACAACGACTGCACCCTGCATTCGTCTGACTCCCTCGGTGACTCCTGCGCGCCGCGCCTTCCCGCACGGCTGCACAGCAGGCCCTTCGCAGTCTTCCATCCGGATCTTCACTGCCGTCGAAGATCCGTTTTGCACACATAACAACTTTACCAGAGCCTACACGAAATGTCAATGTGAATAATGTAATGAAGCATTGATGGAACTGGACTTATGGGTATGATTGTCAATAATTTACCGAGCCCCGAAACCCGCCCCGAGGCCAACACCCCAAGGGATAGACCAACAGGATCCGCCCCCGGATACCTGTGGGATTCGGGACACGCGACAACGCCCGGTCATCCATGCGTCCAGCCGTCCTCCGAAGCGTATAAATGACTGCCAACGGCGTGTATTCTCCCTTACCGGCGCATCGTTGTCAAGGGATTTTGTCACGGGATCCTGACCGTACCCGGCGGGTTGGGGCCGTCATTGCGAGCGAAGCGAAGCAATCCCCAGTCCTCCTACCCCCATACGCGGTGGGACAGTCCGTTGCGTTGAAAACGCAAGAGAAATCAGCCCAGGGCAAGGCGCACAATGCGCGACGCCGCCCTGGGTCAGCATTCTCCCATCATCACAGCCCTATAGGGGCGAGAGACGGAGCGCCGCGCGAAATACAGGCGGGGAGATGTGACTCGTCCCGTTGCGTCCGAATGGGTGTGTGCGCGTTCTCTCGCACTTTCAGCGCTTCGGTTCGGGGGCCGGGTACCCGGGGCGGCGGTCCTTCGCTGCACTCGGCCCTTGCCCCGGGCTGGTTTCTTGCCGCGCCTTCGGCGCTCCGGACTCTACGCGCCTTGGGCGCTCTGCCGGACGCGACGAGGACGCCGCGTCTACGGGTGAAAGACGCGGAGTAGGCCGGGTCGTCCTCGACCCGGGCAGGAGAGTGACGGCCTCCTCGGGACGAAACGGCCTACCGAGGAAACGGCGCGGACGCCGCGTCTACGAGCGAGCGTGACTGCCCGGAGAGCAGCCGGAACGTCCCGTGCCAGAGCGCCGCTTGCCGAGTTCTCCCAGGGCACGCCCAGGCGGGCAAGAGACCCTCGAGGTCCGGGCGCATGGCAGGATCACTGGCCGGATCAGGCGCGGACTGTGGCGAAGATGATCTCGCAGTCGAGCCCTTTGCTGCTGGAGGCGGGATGCATCCGTTCGAGCTTGTACATGACGACCAGGTTGTTTCCGGCGTAGACCTTGTGCAGGAAATCAACCAGTTGTGCGAGCGAGATGTTCTTCAACTCGAGCTGAACCATGGGCTGCTTGGGACTCAACTGGCGCGCGCGGTAGTTCTCCAGAACGAACTGGCCGGTCAGATTGGACTCTTTCAGCCGGTCATTGACAAAGGACAAGAGGTCGAAATCTTTGGCCCGCTTGTTGAGCAGTTCCATGACCTTCTCCTGGCTCCGGAGCCGCTCTTCCTCTTCCGCCTTCATCATCGTGGTCATCTGCAGTTCGCGCTTCTTCTCGTCGAGCCGCATCCGGGAGTCCCGGTACTTCGCCTGCGGCTTCATGGGGATGAAGAGCACGAGAGCGAAACACATCCACAGCGCGAGAAAGGCGCAAACCATCGCCACGCGTTCTCTGCGATCAAGCTCCAGCTTCATTCTTGCCTCCGTTCGCGCGAAACGCCTTCACGGTGAAGGTGGTCAGGCTGCCGCTTACGTTCAAGTCGGGCTGTTCGTCCACCCGGAAGAGCTTGGCGCCCTTCAGTTTCTCGAGAAACTGGTTGACCTGGGCGGCGTCAGGACCCGAACCCGAGATCCGCATCCACCAGTTCTCGGCCTCGGGCGGGGCAATCTTCAGATCCGTCAGAATCACGCTTCCGCCGTCAGGCAGATTCCCTGCAAGCTCCTTCAAAACATCCAGCAACGAGGGGTCGCTGAACATGTCGGTGTTTACGTCCGCGCCAAGCCCCTTGTCCTGCATGCCCTGAATCTCAGCCTTCAAATCGCCGATCTGCTTCTCGATACGCACGAGTTCCGCCTCGTTCCGGGCGGTGCCTTCGTAGTAATAAAGTGCCCAACCGGCCAGGAGCATCAGGCCGAGGCACGCCGTAAACAACAGATGCGTAATCACGCCCCGGGCCGCGCCCTGCCATTCCTGCTCGGCATGGCGGAAATCGATGGCGTAGGCGCCGCCGGCCGCGCCGTGTGCCGCGCCGATAGCCGCCTCCCACGTGTTGTGCCGGGCCGCGGGGGCGCCCTCCTCCAGCACCGCCTCGTTCCCCTTCAACGACGCGACAAGCACCGAATCCTGAACGGGAAGCCGCACCGCCTCGCTGAACGCCTGGCGTTCCTCCGGGCTGAATTCCACGCCCGTAACCTGCAGCTCGGCGATTTCGCCTTCCCCGCGCCACTTGGCGAGGAAACCCCGGATGCTGTTCTGCACTTCGCGCGCCACGGCCACGGGCTCGTCCTGAACCTGTTGGGCGGTGCAGGCCAGATGCCGGAAATAGGCCAGTTTCCCGTTGAACAGGATGGCCACGCTCGAGCAGGCGTCCCGCGCGTGCAGCACGGCGGCCAGCCCTTTCTGCTTCTTTCGGCCCGCCTGCCACAATCCGGTGAGTGCCACGGTATCCAGCGTAACCGCTTCGGCCTCGACGCCGGCCGCCGACAGAATCGCCAGGCGGTCTTCAATCTGATTGCGGCGCATCCCCATCGCGAGGACTTCGGTTTCGCCCTCAATCTCCGTGACGACGTTGTAGTCCAGCAGCAGGTCTTCCAGCGGCAGCGCAAGATGGGGCTCGAGCTCGAACGGCACCGCCGACGCGACGCGGCGGCTGCCCCGGAACGGGATCGTCAGCGTGCGCACGATGCAGAACATCGAGCTCTCACACAGCACATAGGCCGAGGGGCGGACCCTGAGCTGGTTCAACGCCTCGTCCAACGCCGCCACGAGCGCATCGAATCGCGCGTCCGGCAACTCGTAATGTGCGCGGCGCGAAACCAACTCGAGTACCTTAGGCAGCTTGCCGCCGGTCTTCACGACGGCGACCCGCACCTCGTCGCCCGCGAATTCGATCGCGGCCACTTTCGTTTTCAAGAACATTCACGCGCTCCCATCGGGTTGCTTCTCCGGGCAGCAGTTGCCGCCTATCTTATGATCTTCCAGTCCAGAATACGAAATGTCTCCGCCGGCATCGTGGTCGCTTCCATCGGCAATTCATTCGCATCCGTCGTGACTTTGCTTGTCTGGTCCCGGACTTGGGGGTTGGCCTGTGCGCCGCCCATCTGTTCCATCGCCATCATCGTCTCGTCCGGCTCGAGCGGCGTCCGCCACACATAGGCCTCAATCCGGACCATGACGTCGCCTTCCATCCCGTCGCCATAAATCCGAAACACGTTGCTCGTCGTCCGCCACGCGGAAATATTCCCCGGTTGCGCTCCTCCCACGCCGCCGTTATTCACGCCGCCGCTGTTTACGCCGCCGCTGTTTACGCCGCCGCTGTTCACGCCGCCGCTGTTCACGCCGCCGCTATTCACGCCGCCGCTGCTTCCGCCACTTCCGGCCTGCCCGAGCGTGCTTTCGAGCACCAGCGGCGCCAACGACGCCATCGTCTCGGGCGGCTTGGCCGCATCCAGGAAATCAGCCTTGCCGAAGAGCCCGCCGGATTGGGAGCGCGGCCGGGTGCGCCCGGGCTGCGTGCCCGGCGACGGTTTCGTGTTCGTGCCCGGTTTCCGGTCGCGATTGCGGTTGTCCTCGTCGAAAAGGCTGTCATTGCCCCGCCGCCGATCCTGCGAGAAGCCTCCGCCGCCTTGCACCGTGCCCGGCGCGCCCGGCACCGGCGCGCCGTCGCCCGAGATCATCAGGCCTTGCGTGCCGGGATAGCGCGACAACTCGCTCTGGTCCACGATGGGCTGTTCCTGCACTTCTTCGTGGATCTGCTCGGCCTGTGAATAATCAAAGTCGCCGCCCTGCGGATTCGCCGCCATGAACGAGGCAATCACCTCGGGCAGGGCCGTGTTTATGTTGACACGGCCGAGCCAGTCCCCATGAACCGTGAGATACTCCGAGAGCGGCAGCTGTTCGCGCTCCGGATCGCCAAAGTAGATGTCCGGCGTCATCCCCTTGATGAGAAGCAGTTCCTCGATCGTGTCCATGGGCCCGTTCTTGCACGGAAACGGGCTCTCCAGGCCGTTGTAGTAGTCGTTCTCCGCGCCTTCCGTGTGTTCCTGGTCGTCATCGTTGTAGTCCACCCAGTCCAGGATGGAGTCCACGATCATGTCGGCGGCCTTCTCCGAGTCGTCCGTGCGGTCCCGGAAGAAGGCGCGCAGCGCTTCCACGACAAAGGGTCGTTCCTTGGGCGTGTCCTGGCTGATATCCAGCAGCGCGTTCAGGTTAATCTTGCCGTATTCGTCGGAAATGGAGCCCCGCATCGTGGCGTCTTCGTTCAGCGGTTCGAAGGGCACCCCCATGGCCCACGGATCCATGAGGCTGTCCACGGGCGGCCCCATGTCCATCACCGCATTGTTCCCGGCCGTCGTGTTCTTGATCGTGTTCCGGTTGGGCGAGGTGGGGGTGGTGGAAGAACCGCTCACCGTCGTGCCGCCGGCCATGTCCATGGCCACGATGTCGGATTCCAGCAGTCCCAGCGACTTGGCGATGGCGGATTTCGCGGCAAGATATGCCCCAAAATCGCTGCCCTGGTTCGCGGCATAGGAGCCTTCCACCTGAGACTCGAAACTGAACTCGACGATCAGCACTGTCAGCAACGCAATGAAGAGCAGCGCCAGAATCAGCGCCACGCCGTCATTTCTCTGCCTGCTTCCACGCATCCGGTTCATTCCTCGCCGCCGCGCGTCTGCCGGGGGCTCTTGTCCCCCTTGGTCTTTCGCGTGTCCACGCCCTTGCCGAAGAGGTCGCCCTTGCTGACATCCTCCTCGCCCGTGTTCCGCTTGTGGTTCATGTCCATGAACTGATCCTTCACGCCCACTCCGGACGGCAGGGGAATCGTGAGATTCAGGTCAGGCTCGTCCTGCGGGTTGATCCCCATCTGGTAGTTCGCCTGCAGTTCCTCTTCGCTGTGCTGGAAATTGATGCGCACCTGCACCGCCCACGGCAGCCGGCCTTCGGCCACGGAGTCCCATTCGGTGCGCCACTCGTCTGTGTCGCCATCGTAAAACTGCAGGTCCATGCTCGCCACCGGCACCTTGCGGACGCTCACCGGCAGGTCCACCTCTTCCGGCTCGGCATCGTTCTCCGCGCTCTCGAGCACCAGCGGTTCCTCGCGGATCACGAGCATCAGCGGCCGCTCCTCCGCATCCTCCGCCGTCTGATCTATGGCCGCCTTCCCGATCGTGGCGCCCTCGTCCTCGCTGTAGTCCGACGTCACCTCATACGAAATGACCTTGAGTATCCCCGGCAGGGCCTGCGGTCCGGACATCGGCATGGACGTGCAGAACCGCAACGTATCCGCCGGCCCGTACGCCCCGTCCTCATCCGCGCCGAGAAACTGATACTCGGTGGACATGCACGCAGGATCGGAGTAGACCGAGGCGAGGGTCTCGGTGAGATGCCGCCACAGGAATTGCCGGAACCGCAGTTGCTCCGCCTGATCGCGGGCCAGTTCAGTCGAATCGATCACCGAGGTGAAGCTCTCATAGACGATGGCCACTACGACGCTGAGCACGGAGATCGCGACCAGCAGCTCCACGATCGTGAAACCGCCGCGGCGCCGATATGTCCAAGCCCTGAACCTCATGTCGCTCCGCTGAATCCGTCGTCAAACAGGTCGCCTCGGCCCCGGCCTTGGCCACCGCGTGGCCTGGGCTGGCTGCCGCTCTTGTTACGGCTGCTGCTCGTGCTCGATTTCTTGCTCTTGTCGCCCATGCCCTGCTTGTCCGTGTCCTCCAGCGAACCGGTGGCATAGACATAGAATTTGAGCACGCGCTCCTCGCCGGCGCCCGACACTTTCGCCTCCACGGAATAGAGCAGCACGTCCTCGGAGTCGCCCTCGGGCGTGGCAGTGAATTCCCAGCTATAGTCCGGGTTGCGCTTCCCGAAGTCCCCGGCCCCGGAGAGGTTGCCCGCGGCGACTTCCACCTCCGCCCAGGACGCCACGCTCTCGACGAACTGGCGCATGTTAATTTCTTCAGACATCAGGCTGCTCATGCGCAAGGCCGCGTAATGGGCATCCAGAAGCACGAACAAGGCCGTGCCCAGGATGGCTAGGGCCGCCATCACCTCGATGAGGGTGAACCCCGCTCTTCGCATGTCATGATTAGCCGACATTCTGTTTGCCGTCGTAGATATTCGTGCCGCCGGTGACCGGATCCCACACGACTGTATAGTAATCGCCGTCGTCATTGACGACGTAGAACCCGATTTCCGAGGACAGGCCCAAGGGCGACAAGCGCACCTCAACCGTGCCCCGGTTCGACGCGGCGCCGTCAATAATCACGGACTCGATCCGGACGCCCTCCGTCAGCAGAACCCGCTGAAGCGTCGCATCGGCCAATTCAACCTCTTCCGGCTCCTCTTCATCCAGCGAGAGATGAAACTTGTCCTGCTTGTCAAAGAGCGGCCCGATTTCATCCAGCAACCCCTGGTCTTGTTTGACGTTCTTCGCCCGCTCTTCGAGCACCCGCCGGGCAAAACGATCGAACTTGTCGCCCATCTGCGTATTCGCGGCCTCGTCATCAAATCCGTCCGGCATCCCGTCCAGCTTGCCGCCCGGCGAAGCGGCCGCTTTCATCCGGGCCGCCGTGAGCATCCCGCTGAGGTCCGCGCCCGACATGCCGCTCTGCCCGCGCATCTTCGAGAGCAGCTCCATCTGATCCGGCGGCTGCTCGCCCTCCCCCTCGCCTGATTCCGGTTCCGGGTAGACCAGCTTCACCGACCAGTATTCCTGCCGGTCCAGGTCAAAGCGGACGACCACGTCTTCGCGGAACAGCGAGGCTTCCGCCACGGCCGCACGGCCATAGGCCGCCAGGTGACGCGCCTCGCCTTCTAGTTCGCTGAAGGACATCACGTCAACCAGGCGCGGAAATGCCAGCGCGGCCATGATCGCAATAAGGAAGATCACGACCGTGAGTTCCAGCAGCGTAAAACCGCCCAGCCGGGCGTTATGTCGTGCGTGCGTGTTCATTTCCCTGGTTTGGCGCGCCCGGCGCACCTTGTTTCTCGTCGCCTTTCAGGTTAATGCTGCTGATGTCCGCGTCGTACCCCTCGCCGCCCGGTTTGCCGTCGGCGCCATAGGAGACAAGCGTATATTCGCGGCTGCTCTGGACGCTGTACACGTAGGGCTTCCTCCAGGAGTCCAGGGGAATCTTTCCCTGGTCCAGATACCTGACCCGCTTCGCATTGTTGACCAGACCCTCCAAAGACTCCGGGTACTGCTTGAAGTCCAGGCGGTACATTTCGAGCGCGCCCATCAGCGTCCGGATTTCATGCTGGACCTTTGTCTGGTCTGCCTTGTCCACTACAGTCATCACATAGAATCCAACCGTCGTGGCCAGAATCGCGATGATGGAAACCACCACCATCAATTCCACCAGCGTGAAACCCGCCGCCTGCTGCGGCCGTCGCGGCCCATAGTGCGTGCCCATCCTCGTTGCCCTCCTCGGTGCGTGATTGCGCTTTCCAGTCCTGAAGACACCACAGTGTCATTAGAACGAAGAAATGCCGAGTACGGGTGACGAAGCGCCTCTAATGGCGTGCGGCACACCCTATCGCTTGTCAACTTTCAAGTTTGCGCTATTGATGTCGGCTTCATTGCCTGAGCCGCCCGAACGGCCATCCGCGCCGTAAGAGACAATCGCGCGCTCGTTCGGGCCTTGCAGTGTATACACATAGGAATTGTTCCAGGGATCCAGGGGAATCGTCTCCTGAGCCAGGAACCGCACTCCCTTGGGATTGTTCATCAGGGCTTCCAACGATTCTGGATTCTGTCCGAATGTCATGCGGTACATCTCGACCGCGGTCATCAGCGTCCGTATCTCCTCCGTTGCTTTCACCCGCGGCCCCCGCAACAGCGCCTCAGGCGGAACAACCTTCGTTCTTCCCCACAACACAAGCATTGTGAGGACAATCAGCAAAACGCATGTCAGCACCTGCGCCATCTTCTTCACGCGCGCCTTTACGCTCGCTGCAACGTTCCACACGCAAGGCGTTTCATGCGCGAGGCGCACCCTACTTCTCGTCGCCCCTCAGGTTCGTGCTCGTGATATCGGCTTCATAGCCCGAGCCGCCCGAACGGCCGTCCGCGCCGTAAGAGGCAATCGTGTATTCGCGCGGGCCCTGCAGCGTGTACACATAGGGATTGTTCCAGGGATCCAGGGGAATCTTCTCCTGATCCAGGAACTTCACCCCCTTGGGGTTGTTCACCAACGCTTCCAGCGACTCCGGATACTGCTTGAACTTCATTCGGTACATCTCGACCGCGGTCATCAGCGTCCGGATCTCGGACTGCGCCTTGGCTTGATCGCCCGCATCCATCGCGCCCAGCACGTACACCCCGACCGTCGTGGCCAGAATGGCGATGATCGAGACCACCACCATCAGTTCCACCAGCGTAAAGCCGGCCGTTCCCCTGTAGCGCCGTTCTCTCTTTTGCGTGCTCATCCTCAGTGTCCTCGTATGTTCGTGCTCATGGTCAGGATCGGCAGCAGGATCGCCAAGACGAGCAATCCCACGAAAATACCCATCACGATAATAATAACGGGCTCGACGAGCGCAACGATGGCATCCAGGGTGACGCGGACATCATCATCATACGTGTCGGCAACCCGGATGAGCATGTCCTCGATCTCGCCACTGCGCTGGCCCAGCTCAATCATGTGGATCAGCATGGGCGGAAAGAGGCCCGTCTCTTTGAGCGGCACGGCCAGGTCGCGCCCGCGCCGTACCCCCGCCTTCACGTCGTCCATGTGCGATTGGATATGGCGGTTGTCCAGGATCGTATTCACCACTTCAAGGGCCGGCAGCATCGTCAATCCGCTCTGGAGCATCGTGCCCAGCGTGCGCGAGAACCGCGCGCACACGAGTTTGAGATGCAGGCCGCCGTATATCGGAAAGCGCAGTTTCATGCGGTCCCAGCGGCGGCGCCCCTCTTCCCGGGAGACCCAGAAGCGCCAGAGGGCATAGAGGCCAAAGATGGCAAAGACGATAAGAATCCAGTAGCGCCCGACAAAGGTGCTCAGGCTAATCATCATCTCCGTAATGAAGGGCAGTTTGGCGTGCTGCTTCTCGAAGATCTTGATGATGCGCGGCATGATCACCATCATGAGGAAGACAATGACGCCCAGGGCAAAGCAGCTCATGAAGGCGGGGTAGGCCAGGGTCGATATCATCTGCGCCTTGAGCTTGGCCTGTCGTTCAAGGATTTCGGCCAGGCGGAGCAGCACGCCTTCCAGGGCGCCGCTCACCTCTCCCGCGCGCACCATGTTGACATAGAGCGGCGTGAAGATGCGGGGATGCTCGCCCATGGCGTCGGCCAGGTTGGCGCCGCTGTTGACCTTGTCGCGGATCTCGTAGATGGCGGCCTGAAGCCGGGGCTTGCTCGTCTGTTCCAGAAGGGCGCCCAGCGACTCGACCAGCGGCATGCCCGCGTGCAGCAGCACGCCGAACTGGCGGGTCAGCAGGGCGACATCGCGCACCGAGATGCGTCCCCGGATGCCGCCGCGGCGTTTGGCGGCCTTTCCCTGCGTGACCGCGCTGTAGCCAGCGTCACGGCTCTCGGAGAGCGTGGTGGGGTACAACTCCAGCTCGCGCAGTTTCCGGCGGGCCTGCGTGGGGTTGTCCGCGTCGATGACCCCTTTAGTCGTCTTTCCGGTGGACTTGATAAGCGCTTTGTATTCGTAAACCGCCATGAGCTTCTCTGAAGTTGGGAAACCCGGCATCCAGCGTCCGGGCTGCGCCTCCGCGAAACCGATCCGCGTGTATTACCGAAGCGTGCGCAGCAGGTCCGCGTGAGCCAGAAACAATGCTTCCAGGCACTTCGGAATGCCCGCTCCTGACTGCCGGCTCCTGGCTGCCTCTTACTCGATCACATCTTCTTCCATATCTTCGCGGGTCACACGCAACACCTCTTCCAGCGTCGTATACCCGCGGAGCATCTTCTGGGCGCCGTCCTCGCGCAGGGTGCGCATGCCGAACTTCCGCGCTTCGCGCTTGATGATGTTCGAGTCGACATTGCGCAGCACCATGTCCTGGATCGTGGGGTTCATCACCAGCAGTTCGAAGATGCCGGTGCGCCCGTAGTACCCGCGGTTCGCGCACTTGTCGCAGCCCGTGCCGCGCCAGAGCACACGAATCTTGTCCGCGTCGCGGAGGGTGATTTCCTTGAGATTCTTCAACTCGGGCACATACTCCACCTTGCAGCTGTCGCAGATCCGGCGCACCAGGCGCTGCGCCTGGATAGCGATGGTCGAGGAGGTGACCAGGAACGGCTCGATGCCCATGTTGATGAGGCGCGTGATGGCGCCCGCGCTGTCGTTCGTGTGCAGCGTGGCGAAAACCAGGTGGCCGGTGAGCGAAGCCTGCACCGCCATCTCGGCGGTTTCGTGGTCGCGGATTTCGCCGACGAGGATGACGTCCGGGTCCTGGCGCACGATGCTCCGCAGTCCCGATGCGAAACTGAGGCCGACCTTCGGCCGGACCTGCATCTGGCCGATGCCCGGGATGAGGTATTCAATCGGATCCTCGACCGTGATGATGTTCTTGTCGGGCGAATTCACCTTCTGAAGGGCGGCGTAGAGCGTGGTGGATTTGCCGGAACCGGTCGGGCCGGTCACCAGAATGATGCCGTGGGACGTCGCGATGAGCCGGTCCATCAACTTGTGATCGTGCTCGTCCATGCCGAGCTGTTCGAGGCTGAACAGGAAGTTGCCCTTCTCGAGAATACGCATGACCACGCGCTCGCCGTGGGCGACCGGGATGATGGAGACGCGGATGTCGATTTCTTTGCCGCTGAGCCGGATCTTGATGCGGCCGTCCTGCGGCAGGCGGTGTTCGGCGATGTTCAGGTTCGCCATGATCTTCACGCGCGAAATGACCGCCGCCTGTTGCGACTTGGGCACGACGAACTTCTCGTAGAGGATGCCGTCCACCCGGTACCGGATGCGCACATCGCGCTCGAACGGCTCGATGTGAATATCCGACGTGCGCTCCTTCACCGCGCCGGTGATGACGAGGTTGATCAGCTTGATGATTGGGGCTTCGTTGGCAAGGTCCAGCAGATCACGCTCGGATTCCGCGCCGTCGAGCGTATGCACCACGCCGTCTTCTTCGTCGCCCTCCGCCATCGTGATGCTGTCGATCATCTCCGCCGCGTTCTCGCCCTGCTGCTCGAAGTACGTGTCGAGGATGCGCTGTATGTCCGACTTGCGGCACAAGACCGGCTGCACCGGACCGCCCAGGAGCAGGCGAAGATCATCCAGCGGGAGCAGGTTGACGGGATCGTTGATCGCGACATAGTACGCGGAACCGTTCTGCCGGAACGGCACCATGTAGTACTCGCGGATGAAGTTGATGGGCACCTTCGTAGTGAGGGCGGCGTCAATCTGATCCCGCAGGTTCAACTCGACGGGAATGCTGAACTGCTCGCTCAGGGCCTCGAGGACATGCTCCTCTTCGCAATAGCCGAGATCCAGCAGAATCTCGCCCACGCGTTTGGGGCGGAGTTTCTGCAATTCCAGCGCTTCGGACACCTGCTCGGGATGGATGTATCCCTTGAGGAGAAGAATCTCGCAGAGTTGCCGGTCCTGGGCGTCCCGCATGCCTACCTCTTGATTTCGCCTTTGCTGAACGCGGGTTCCGTGCCCTCCTGAGTGATCGCATCGACGCGATCAAAGGTCGGATGACGCTGTTTTCGCAGTTGCCGTTTAATCTTGATCTTCTTGAAAAAGCCTTCGTCAAAGAGCCGGTCGATGTTGGGATCGTGGTACTCGCCCAGCTTGTAGCGGCTGATGCGATCCAGGTCCGTCCCTTCCTTCACGATGTGGGGCGTAACCAGCACGACCAGATTTTTCTTGTTGAATGTGTTGCTCCGCGTCCCGAAAATCCACCCGACCAGCGGAATGTCGCCCAGGATAGGGGGTTGACTGCGGGTGCGGTTCTTAGAGTCCTTGATAAGTCCGGCTATCACAACAGTGGAACCGTCCTTGACGACGATTTTATTCTTCACGAGCGACTTGTCCGTCGTGGGACCGGCAATATTGGGATCCACGCTGCCCGCCGCCAGCGGATTCTTGACCAGCGAAGAGTCCTCGATCTCGAGCTCGAGCAGGACGTTTTCGCCTTCGCTGATCTGCGGCTTGACCTTGAGCTTGATGCCGACTTCCTGGCGCTCGACCCGCGTGTAGCCGTAGTACGGGTTCGTTGCGGCATTCTGCGTGGTGCCCGTGGCGCCGCGGCTCTGGCTCGTGATGAACGGCACTTCATTGCCGTCGACGATCGAGGCTTCCTCGTTGTCCACGGTCACCAGGCTCGGCTGCGAGAGCACCTCCGCCTCGCTGACGGATTCAATCGCCTGGAAGAGCAGTGGGACAAACGGGATCTTGTACTTGGCGCCCGTGTTGGGATCGCGGATAGTGACGTCGTCATACACACCCGTTGTCACGCCGCCGCCGCTGCCCAGGTTGAGCACGCTCGAGAACAAGGCCGCCTGCGGGCTGCTGCTCGTCAGAGTGCTCGCGGCTTTCGCCACGTTCAGGAGGCCGTCGTAGGCCGACTTCGTCGTGGTCGAGGGCGTGGTCGTGGACTGGCTCGCCGCCAACTGATTCAGGGTCGCCGTGTTGAACATGCCGAACCCGTCGTTGCCGCCAATGGCCGCCGAATTCACCGTCAGGTTGAAATCGTTGTTCATGTTCACCTTCATGATGACCGCCTCGACGGCCACCTGGCGCTGCGGCACGTCGAGCCGGGCGATGAAGGATTCCAGTACTTTGTAGTCCTGGGGCGAGGCCACGACGAGCAGGGAGTTCGTCTGATCGTAGCGGGCTATCTGCACCTTCTGTTCGAAGGGCTGGACTTCGGAGGCCTGACCCGCCGCGGCCGCGCCGCCGCCCGCCGGCCCGCCGCCGCCCGCCTTGCGGGGCGCGGTGCCGATGAGGGGTTGAAGCGCCTGCTCCATCTGCTCGGAGTCGGCGTTGAGCAGCTGATAGATGTGGAGATTGTTCGCCTCATAGGGCGTCGGGGTGTCCAGGCGCTTGATGAGATCGCGCACCTTCTCCATCATCCCTTCGGAAGCCACCACGATGAGTGAGTTCAACCGCTCGTCCGGGACCATGCGCAACGTCTCATCGCGCGAGCCGATCACCTGCGAGGACACCGCGCCCGGCACCGGACGCGTGGGACGCGAAGGACGAATGGGCTGCTGCGGCTGTGCCGCGCCGGGCCGCGCCGCCCGGGGCGCCGCCGCTTCGTTCAAAACCTGTTCCAGCTGCTGCGCCAGGGTTTCGGCGCGCGTATATTCGAGCGTGAAAATCTCCATCACGGTGTCCAGGCCCGGCACGTCGGCCTCTTCCATGAATGTGAACATGCGGCGCAGGCCGTCCGCCGTGTCCGTAATGATAAGCGTGTTGGTCGGGGCGTAGACGTCAATGCGCGAGTTCTTCGACGCGAGGATCTTGAGCACGTTCATGAGTTCGGTCGAGTCGGCGTACTTCACGTTGACGATGTGGGTGGAGTAGTCGTCGAACTTCCCCGTGGGGCTCTGCATCCCCTTCTTGAGGGGAACCTTCTCCGATTGCGTCGCGTCGGGCGTGGCGATGATCTTGATCATGTGCCCTTCGAGCGTCTCCACCATCGAAAAGCCGCGGGTGGCCAGGATCGATTCCAGCACCTGATAGGCCATTTCGGGGGGAATCTTGTCGTGCGTGATGACCGTCACGGTGGTGGCGCCGATGTTCGGGTCGACATCGAAGTTGCGGCCGGTCAGTTTTGAGATCTTGTCGATCACCTCGATCAGCGGCACTTCATTGAAATCGAAGGAAATGAGTTCCGTGGGCTTGTCGCCGGTCTTCTGATCGTTCGGAACCACCGGCTCGTTGGAGGGTGGCGCGGACGCGCCAGGCGCTGCACCGCCGCGGGGACCCGGCGGTAAATGCGCGCCGGGCAAGCCGCCCGCACGGGAGGGACGGATGGGCATGCCCGGACGGCCGCCGGGCATCGGGCGCGTCGGCATGACGCGGGGCGTCACGGGCGGGGGCGGGGGCGGCGCGGGTTCTTCCACCATCTCGGGCTGCGGGGGCGGCACCACCT